>NZ_JAHQCS010000151.1 GCF_019042215.1 Evansella tamaricis
GTGAAGGATTTCGGTCAGAAGATGCCTCAAGTTGTTCCCGAACAGGGAGGCCGTGAAGGATTTCGGTCGGAAGATGGCTCAAGTTGTTCCCGAACAGGAAGGCCGTGAAGGATTTCGGTCGGAAGATGGCTCAAGTTGTTCCCGAACAGGGAGGCCGTGAAGGATTTCGGTCGGAAGATGGCTCAAGTTGTTCCCGAACAGGAAGACCGTGAAGGATTTCGGTCGGAAGATGGCTCAAGTTGTTCCCGAACGGGGAGGCCGTGAAGGATTTCGGTCGGAAGATGGCTCACAAGTTGTTCCCGAAGGAGGTCGAGGCCGTGCCCGCGGCAAAGCGTCCGCCTGAAGTGTATCCATGCAAAAATTTTGTTTTAAAAACAACAATATATACGAAAAGAGCTTTCAAAAAAACGTCAATTCCGAACTGTTAACTTTCGGAATTGACGGTCTTTATTAGAAATACACTTATTTCACTTGAAGTTCATTTTCATAGGCATTTTGGAATTTTTGAACGTCCCCAGCTCCCATAAATAATATGACACTGTTCTCATGCTTTTTAAGCTGGTGGACCGTTTCTTCCTGAATCAGCTTTGCCCCTGGGATTCTTTCAATCAAATCATGGATCGTTAATTCTCCTGACTTCTCCCTTGCAGAGGAGAAAATATCACATAAGTAGACATGGTCAGCACGTTTCAGGCTTTCTGCAAAATCTTCGAGAAATGTCACAGTTCTTGAAAAAGTATGGGGTTGAAACACGGCTACTACATCTTTATCAGGATATTTTTTCTTTGCAGATTCTACGGTAGCTTTTATTTCAGTAGGATGATGCGCATAATCATCTATTAAAATTTGATTTCCAACTGTTTTTTCACTAAACCTACGTTTTACTCCTCCAAAGGTTTTCAAACGGCCTTTTACCACTTCCACATCCACCTCTTCATAATGGCAGAGAGCGATGACACCTAATGCATTCAGGACATTATGAGTTCCGTAGCCGGGGATTGAAAAAGAGCTATAAAAGGTACTTCGCACAAATACATCAAAATGTGTTCCGTTTTGATCAGTTGTAATGTCTTTTGCAGAAAAATCATTTTCTTCACTCAAACCGTAATAAACAACAGGTACCTGGGCATTAATCTTTTGTAAATGTTGATCATCACCGCAGGCAATAATTGCTTTTTTCACTTGCATAGCCATTTCCTGAAAAGCCTGATATACATCTTCCACGTTCCTAAAATAATCTGGATGATCAAAATCAATATTAGTCATTAGGGCATAATCTGGTTTGTAATGTAAAAAATGCCTACGATATTCACATGCTTCAAAAACAAAATATTCACTATCCTTTTGTCCTTTTCCAGTTCCGTCTCCGATTAAATAAGAAGTTGGTTTTGCTTCTTGAAGAACATGGGCAAGTAGACCGGTCGTTGAAGTTTTTCCATGGGAACCGGTTATCGCAATGCTAGTGAAGTTTTGAATAAATTCACCAAGAAAAGTCGGATACTGATATACAGGAATATCTTTCAATTTCGCCTCTCGAATTTCTTCATTTTCTTCATTATAGGCTGGAGAAGCGATTAACGTTTGCCCTGCTTGAATATTTTCCTTTTGAAACGGCAAAAGAGGAATTCCTTTTTGTTCAAGTGGTTTTTGTGTAAAAAATACTTTATCCACATCTGAACCTTGAACAGTGTATTTCATATCACTTAATATTTGTGCCAAAGCACTCATTCCCGAACCTTTAATTCCAATAAAATGGTATATTGTCATTGTAGAACCTCCAAAATCCAATGGTCCTGAGGTGCCATATGATAGACGCCTCAATTCTTTCGTATTAATTATATGTCTAGATCTCACTAAATGCGATTGTGATTTTACACACTTCCCCTATTATAACAAAAAGTATTGTTGAGACCAATGTTTCTTCTTTTTTCACTTTAATCTCTAATGTATCTCCATTATCTAGAAAAAAATTGCTTATTCCGGTCAAATTTTATTCTTATTAATAATACTACTTCGAATATGACTTTTATATTCTTATGTTTTCCCTTTTTGATACCTTAAATAATCAATTCCGTATTCTTTAAGGTATTTCCTTAAATTACCTTGTTCGTTCACCTTATTTATTTGCTCTATGATCAGGTTACAACGTGGTGGATCAATTGCAAATATTGGACCGATGATTTTCTTTTCTGTTCCAACCGTTAATATTCGTATAAAAACTAAATCTTGTTTTTTGACTTCAGGAAGAAAAAGATAACATGAAGCTGTCTCTTTACATTTGTTAAAAACTTTTTCATACTTTATTATTTTTCCGTTCACTTCTAGAATCTTCACCGGTTCGAGAGCCATTAACATCATGAAACCACTCAAATCTAGCATCGATTTTGATAACGTTCCTTTTTTCTCACGAATAAAAATATCAAACATTCTCGAACCTATAACTGTGACATAGTCGAAAGCAAACCAATGTTCAAAATGTGGTGCAATAACATTACTAAATTGCTCTCTCGAATTTTTTGTTTTGTGGAAAAATATTTGTTTTGCTCTAATCTTCTCTCGTATATTTACTTTTTGTTCCATATAATCAAAAAACATGCTGTATAATTCAGATAATGATTGCTCCATAACTTGTTGCTTATTTTGTTTTATTTGTTGAAAATCAACAAGAAATGTCATCTGTTTTTTATTCACTGTTGGCCCCCCTCTCTCTGTTAATAAAATACATAAAGAGACTGTTCAACATTTCACGTTTGAACAGTCTCTTCGATTATTCAAGTTCTATTCTTTCTAAACGTGGGTTAGGACGATATTTCCTTCCCGTCTTAGACTGAGGCTTTCCATTGAGCAAGACATTGTCCCCTGTAAAACCAATATGAATTTTCAGAAGACTACTTCCCACCCCATACATGTCCACTGGTGCTTTCATTTGTTCGTACATTTTAATCCTTTTTGCATCAAAGCCCCCAGAAGCAACAATCTTAACATGGTTGAAACCTTCTTTATCAAGTGCCTCACGCAGGGCAAACAGTAATTGAGGATTAACCCCCCTTGGATCAAAAGTACCTAAAACATCCGGATTTCGTGTGAAGTATTGGTCAATGAGATGATTAGAAGTATCCACACGTACTCCTTTTAATTTTTTACCGAAAACTCTGGCAACCTTCAGAGAATCAATGATAACATCGTTATTATAGTCCACCAGTGCCAATAAATCATCTTCTGGGAATGTTTCATGATACGCATGGGTTGCTTCCACCACATCCCCTTCAAACAATTGAATGAGAGCGTGAGGCATCGTCCCCATTCCCCGTTTTCCCCACCATTCATTCATGGCATGTGTTGCCTGAGCTTGTGACCCTCCAATAAACGCAGCATATCCATCGCCTGCCTGTTGAGTAAAATGATCATCTCTGTCTCCCATAAAAATAACAGGTTTTTCCACTCCTGAAGATTTTGCTGCTTTCACAACCTCATAAACATTTGTAGCTACAGATGTTCGTCGGGCTAGAATACCATCAATGACACCTTCTAAATACCCAAAATGCTGGTAAGGCCCCGTAATGGTCAATACTGTCTCAAATGGCTCAATCTTATCTCCATCTTTTAATGAATGTATTTCTAATTCCCCTGGATTAGCAGCGAACGTGTTGATCAAGGCTATTACTTCATCCGTTCCACACAAAACTGCATGTTTCTTTTGAAAAAATTGCATGGTAACTATATTATCTGGTTTCTGCCTTTCAGCTATCTGTCTTGTCTTTAAAAAATAAACAGCTGAAAACCAACCTTCCCCAACACGTTCGTCAAATTTAAACGTTTTGTTTGTTAATCGTTTGATTTTTCCCTCTAACTTCAATCCAATTTCTTTTGTTACCATTACCATTACTCCTCAATTTTCATTAGTCATAACAGAGATGATCTAATTAGTGATAAAAAGGGTTTTTCTGGTGTTCTTGAATGACAGCCTCAACAATTTCTGCTAAGTCTTCTTCATTTACTTCTTTAATCCCGTCTCGTAAAACTACCCATTGGGATTGTTCTTCTTCTTTCAAGAGGTGAAGCCACTTCGGAGATACATATTGAACCAAATTTGCTAAAGGAATTTGTTGCATGTGAACACTCCCCCTGTTTTTTTGATTCGATCTCAAGTGAAACGTATTTAATTCTTCTTTTCTTACACCTTGAAAGCTAAACGTAAACCCCTACCCTTTGAATAATATTCCTAACGTGATAGTTATACCATATTCTATAAAAAAAAGGAGACCTTGTGTAGTTAAAATTCCCCTTTCATCTCCATTTTTTCGTTTATTTCTTCATTTGTCAAATAAACTTCACGGGATTTACTCCCTCTTGCCGCTGAAATGATCCCCTTGTCTTCCATTTCATCAATTATTCTAGCAGCCCGATTATAGCCAATTCTGAACTGTCGTTGTAGCAATGATGCGGATGCAGCTTGTTGTTCACACACAAATAGACAGGCTGATTCAAATAGATCATCTTCTATCATTCCATCCAATGGTTGCTGTTTTAACATTTCTTTCTCAAACATATATGGTGGCTTTTCATTTTGACTAATCTTTGTCATAACACGTTCTATTTCTTCATCAGAAACGAATGTACCCTGTATTCTTACAGGTTTCCCTGAACCATTTTCTAAAAATAGCATATCTCCTTTTCCAAGAAGTCTCTCCGCACCGCTTCCATCTAAGATTGTTCTAGAATCAGCTTGTGCAGAAACGGAAAACGCTATTCTTGTAGGGATGTTCGCTTTAATTAAACCTGTGATCACATCCACAGATGGACGTTGTGTAGCCACCAGTAAGTGTATCCCACATGCCCTTGCTTTTTGTGCAATTCTACAAATTGACTCTTCCACATCTTGTGGGGACACCATCATTAAGTCTGCTAGTTCATCTACAATAATAACAATGTACGGAAGGACATCTTCTTCTTTGCCATCCAATTTCATTTTTTGATTGTAACGTCTTAAATCTCTTGATCCATATTTGGCAAATAGTTCATACCTTTTTTCCATTTCAGAAACAGCCCATTTTAATCCTTCTGTCGCTTCTTTTGGATCGGTGATAACAGGATAGGCTAAGTGAGGAACTGCATTGTATGGGGCTAATTCCACCACTTTTGGATCAATCAGTAACAATCTTACATCTTTAGGTGAAGATTTAAATAATAGACTTAATAATATCGAATTGACACAAACACTTTTCCCTGAACCTGTTGAACCTGCAATTAATCCATGGGGCATCTTTTGTAGATCGGTTACAATTGGAGTACCTGAAATGTCCATCCCTAAACCCACCGTAAGGGGCGATTCAGCCCTTTGAAAAGAAGAATGTTCTAGTATTTGTCTGAGAAAAACGGTTTTAGGTACACGATTAGGAACTTCAATTCCTATCATATTTTTTCCAGGAATGGGAGCTTCCATGCGAATATCTTTCGCCGCTAAACTTAATTTAATATCATCCGTTAAGTTTGTTATTTTACTTACTTTTACACCAGGTTCAGGATGAATTTCAAAACGAGTTACCGTAGGACCTTCCGTTACGTGAACTACTTTTGCACCAATATTAAAGTATTGGAACGTCTCGTCCAATTTATTTTTCTGATAGGTTATCCATTCGTTATTTATTCCCTCTTCTCTTGGTGGGATATCAAGTAAGTGAAGTGCAGGGAATGAATAGGTATTATCTTTATGAATGGGCTTGCCCTTTTCTTTTATTCGATCCCTTTGGAACATAAGTACATTATATGGAATGTTTTTTTGATTTTGTTTCACAACGTTTTTTGTTATTTTTCGCGGTGACTGATTTACCATATCACTTTCAGGAACGACAGAATGTAATTCTGTTTGAACATCTGTCATTTTATTAGTATCCTCCGTCTCCTGTTGGGAGGATACTATAGACTTAGTTGGCTCTTCCTTTGCTACCACTTCATGTAAAGAAAGCTCAGAAGAAGTTGTTTCTATTTTTCGTTCTTGATTTTGATAAA
Source organism: Evansella tamaricis (assembly GCF_019042215.1). Classification (GTDB taxonomy): domain Bacteria; phylum Bacillota; class Bacilli; order Bacillales; family Salisediminibacteriaceae; genus Evansella; species Evansella tamaricis. Next base: position 6,010 of record NZ_JAHQCS010000151.1, read on the forward strand.
CGTTTATTTCGCTTTTTACTCTCCTAGGTTGAACACGGTGACCATAAATCGGGGATGGACTTTTTTGAAAAGTAAATCCTTTTCCTTGAAAGAATTCACCTGAATCTTTAAGAGTTTCTTTCTTTCTGTCTATGGGCTTATTTTCTCTTTCTCCAGTTGCCTTTATTTCTCGCTTCCGTTGACTTTTCCTGTTAGGAATAGGGGAAACATTGGCAAGTTTCTTTTTCTCTTTTTCCAAATGGGGAAAACTGTAACCTAACTGCTCATCATCCCTCACAGCGGGAAAAGGAAACTTCGTTTGATTCGGATACTGATGAATCACCTTTGCATCTACATCCCTTAATTGAGATGCTTTATTGTTGTTGCCCCTTCCACTAGTAAATCTATGGGAAGAAGGACGGGTGACATCTGGTATAAGCCATTCTTTAATATATGTAAAAAAACGGGGGAAACGTTTGCTCATAGCAATCACCTTTTTCTATTAATCTAGTTCCAAGACTTCTTTAAAGTAGTGAATACCGTTTAATAGAGTATATCAAAAAATCACTTCCATTTGTTTGTTGTAATCAAGAAAAGTGGAATCGACTATGGGGGCAAGTACCCCTTCCTAAACAAGTGAAGTAAACGCTCGTTCCAGAGCGAACTAGAAGAAGCAGACTAGAAGTCAGTTTTGACTTCAGTCATCACTTCTGTCCCAACACTTTATTCTTTCTTATCTGATTTTGGTTTTTTTTGCGCTAAAATGAAGATGGATTCTAACTCCCCATTCTCATAAAGAAACGGTAATGCGGTAATTGGGACTCGACCTTCAGAGAAAAACTGAAAAACCATTTGCCCAAGGACATCATATCCTGTTTCGTTTTGGATGTCTGCTAAAATAAGAACATCCTGGTGGGGAACTGCCACTGCCAGTTGTCCAGTTACCTTTTCATCCATGGATTTTAATAATGAATCATTCAATATCCGACTCGCGTCATATCCATCATCAGAATGTAAAAAGTAAAATGTGTTTCCGGCAACAACATCCTCTTTTAATTGATGTGACAAAGAACGTACATTAAAGAGTGCTACTTCCTGTATTTCAGAAAAGTCTTTCCCTTCCCGCTCCAAACTTTCTTGATCAATAAGGGAATACGAGGAACCCCTGTCTAATGCATAAAAAATTCTTGTCTCTGCCGTATGATCGGAATAAATCAATTTCTTACCGTCCTTCGTTTCCAATGGAAATGAGGTGGATCGAATAACAGGAAAGATGTTATTCTCATTCCCCTTTAATTCAATTGGCAACTGTAAGAGAGTTAAACCTTCTGAGATATAATGGACAATATCTGAGAGTGCTTTTTCTTTATTTTCCTTAAATTTATTTTTTAAAGGAGAAAGTTGAACTGTTACTCCTTTGTTTACTCTTTTATCAATAATTCTTAATGTTTCACTTTCCCGATCATAGGATGTTATCCAATTAATATTCGAAAGAGCTTGTTCTATTTCTCGTTTTATTTCTATTGGTCTCAATGAAAACACCTTCCTTCCTTATCTATTTTATCACTTTAATATGGAACTACCAACGGACTTGCATGCAACTAACTCCCCTAGCGTATAAAAAGGACGTGTCATCTATGACCGCCCTCTCTACACCCCTTTATTTTTCTGTTGCCTCCTTTAAAAAAGCTTCGATTTCCTCTTTCGTTTTTCTGTCTTTGCTTACAAAACGTTGAACCTCAACTCCATCTTTATAGACGAGGAAACTGGGAATTCCAAAGATGTTTAACTCTTGGCATAAATCAATAAAGTGATCCCGGTTAACTTTGTAAAATGTGAATTGTGGAAAGGATTTTTCTAAATCCGGTAAATGTGGTTCGATGACTACACAGTCTGGACACCACCCTGCCGAAAACATAAATACACTCCCATTATCTTCGACTGCTTGCTGAAACTCCGTCATTGATTTTAATTCCTTCATTATCAATTCCCCCTATGTTTGTTCTATTTTCATATCACCAAATTTAATCCAACCTAACTTCCGCATTCCTTCTGAGAATAGCAGACTTAGTATTGCTGGAGCAAGAAAATGAAGTACAAGAATAGATAGGAACACTGTCCCACTGTTGCCCATCGTTTCAACAGTCATAATCTGCCCTACTAGACCACTCGTCCCCATCCCTGCACCTGCATAATTGTTCTCCATTTGAAATACTAAAGTTGCAAAAGGACCTAAAATTGCTGCAGTTACCGTTGGGGGAATAAGTATAACAGGATTTTTCATAATGTTAGCAATTTGCAGCATCGATGTACCTATCCCTAATGCAATAAATCCAGACCAACCATTCTCCCGAAAACTACTTGTGGCAAAACCGATCATTTGTGAAGCACAGCCTACCGTAGCCGCTCCTGCAGCAAGTCCCTCCAACCCCAACATAATTGCAATTGCTGCACTGGAAATGGGTGCTGTCAAAGCTAACCCCATCAAAACAGCCACCAGTATACCCATAATAAATGGCTGTTGTGTCGTTGAGTACATTATTACACTTCCAAATCCTTCGACCCAATCTGCAATTATTGGGCCTATTAAAGTTGCAGTTCCAACTCCTGTGATAATCGTTACAAATGGAGTTACAATAATATCTACCTTTGTTTCTTGGGATACAATTTTGCCTATTTCGGTTGATAAGATGGCAGCAATAAATGCCCCTGCTGGTCCTCCTAGTTGGGCTCCTGCAGCACCACTTATTACAGCAGCAAATAGTACAAGACGAGGTGCTTTTAAACCATAGGCAACAGCAACTCCAATAGCTGGCCCATATAACCCCATTGCTGTTGTACCTACCGACTCAAGTAAGGAAAAATATGGAATTGGAATTCTCCGACCGGCAGTCTGCATGATTAGTCCAATAATTAAGGATGAGAACAGTCCCAAAGCCATATAGCTAAGGGCATCCACAAAATATTTGCGAAAAGATGGCTTAACTCCTTTTCTTTCTAAAAATTCTTTCACATTATCACCTACACTTTTTTTTATTATGTGCAAATAATAAAAAAAGGATAAGAGGTTTTTCCCTCCTATCCCCTAATCCTAATCTTCTTTGTCAACGGACTGCGCAATATCAAACATCATTTCTGCCGTGTCTATCATTTCCTTTAAACTAGTTATGGTTGTCAATTTCACCCCATCATATCCCACAACCACTTGAAATTCATCTTGTGAATGAGTAGTAACAACGAGATAACTTGATTTCCCTTCTAACTGGTCTAACATGATAATAAACGGATCTTCTTCTAACAAAAGTTCTTCCATTAGTACTTCTTTAGAATCATATTCAATAAAATCATTTACAAAAAGTAGAAAAAGATTTTCATCATGGTGTAATAGTATGTTGTATTCATCTATTTCCGTAACTTCCATATAACTAGGAATATAAAAAGAGACTTCATCCTCTGTTGTGTATGTATGCTCTTTCCTTTCCTGTGACATTTTCTTTTCAAAGGAATCCTGCGCTAATTCAAGGACCTGTTCTTCCGAAACAGCACACGCTCCCATAACAAAAAGTATTGATACAAAAAAAACAACTTTTGTCCATATGTTTTTACTCACAAGTTTCCCCTCCCGAGCCTAGGTCTTATATCATAATACAGCTCAAAAATAAGTAAAACAAGCAAGTAATAATAGATTCATTTAATTTTAATGAGATTGTAATCTTTGTCTTTCTTCCTACGACTACGTTAAGATGGAAATGTAAACTTAAATTACAGGAGGATTAACATATGGAGTTAACAATTTACTTAGCAGGACAAATTCATGATAACTGGCGAAAAGACTTCAAAGAAAAAGCTACATCGTTGGGACTTCCTCTCCAATTTGTTGGACCAATGGAGAATCATGAACGTTCCGACCAAATTGGGGAAGATATCCTTGGAGAACAGCCCAACCAAATTTTAAAAGATGAGGCGGCTTCTAAATTCAACAACCTTCGAACTCATGTATTGCTCAACAAATCAGACATAGTCATTGCCCTTTTCGGAGAAAAGTATAAACAATGGAACAGTGCTATGGACGCTGCAACAGCCGTTGCTCTAAACAAACCATTAATATTAATTAGACCAGAATCCTTACATCATCCATTAAAGGAACTCTCTGAAAAATCACAGGTAACTGTAGAAACCATGGATCAAGCAATACAGGCGTTAGCTTATATATTTGCAGAAAAATAAACCACACAGCCATTAAGCACTGGGGCTAAACAACATGTCTGAAAGTTGTTAAACTTATAAATTACTTTTTAATATGGGAGAATGACACATTGCCTCGTTATTCTCCCTTAAAAAACTTCCACTGCCCATATAATAATCTGACCACATGTTCAAACATCGTATCTCTTGTTATTTCTCCATCAGTTAATATTCCTATAGTCCCTTCCCCTTCCCTTACTTTCTTTTTATTGGCCCATTTATCTATAGCTTCCCCCAGTTCCAATCCATTTCTAATCATATCCGCCAGGTCTTGTGGAAGATAGATTCTAGCACCACCAGCAATATATAATTCTCCAGTATTTGTTGCTAGTGCACCCCAGTTACAAAGGAGCATTTCCTCCCCGTCTTCCACAACGCCACCTTCTAAGCCAATGGCAAACGAGGCTCCAAGTTTTTCTACCAAGTATGTGGCCCGGTTTATTGCTCCTTTCCGGGTTTCTTCATCTGAGAATGGTTGTGGAGAAACAAAAGATGGCACATCTTGTGTGATAATCATGACTTCATTTGGAAAAACATGTTCCACTGCTTTTTTCTTTGCTGGATTATTAGATCCTAAGTATAACTCACTTATCATGGACGCAACTCCCCCTAATTTCTATTGAAAATCCCTCCCAGAATATACTGAGAGGGAAAAATTTTTTAGACATTCTGACGAATTAATTCAACTGTAGACTGGTCTGTTTTTCTTACCAATGTCGTTATTAATTGCTTAGCAGCTTCATAATCATCAACATGTATAATTGAGGATGATGTATGAATGTATCTAGAACATATTCCCACTACTGCAGAAGGGACGCCATTCCCTGACATATGAACACGCCCTGCATCTGTTCCACCTTGTGAAATAAAGAACTGATAAGGGATATTGTCCGATTCAGCAGTATCTAAAATAAATTCTCGCATGCCACGATGTGTAATCATAGTACGGTCAAAAATACGCACAAGTGCACCTTTTCCTAAATGACCAAAGGCATCTTTTTCCCCTGATGCATCATTGGCAGGGCTTGCATCTAAGGCATAAAAGATATCAGGTTGAATCATGTTAGCTGCGACCTGGGCCCCACGTAGACCAACTTCTTCTTGGACAGTTGCCCCTGAATATAAGATATTTGGTGTCTTCTCGTCCTTTAGCTCCTTTAATAATTCTATTGCCAATCCTACACCATAGCGATTGTCCCAAGCCTTTGACATAATTTTTTTCTCATTTGCCATTTTTTCAAGGGGGCATATAGGTACAATTTGCTGGCCTGGCTTTATACCTAGTTTCTCCGCATCTGCTTTGTCATCGGCCCCAATATCAATGTACATATTTTTAATTTCCATTGGTTTTTTACGTTTTTCTTCATCAAGTAGGTGTGGAGGTATAGACCCAATAACTCCTACAACCGGACCACTTTCCGTTATAATTTGTAAACGCTGTGCTAGGAGCACTTGACTCCACCATCCACCTAACGTTTGAAAACGGATTAGCCCATTATCCGTAATGGAAGTAACCATAAAACCTACTTCATCCATGTGTCCAGCTACCATTACTTTTGGTCCTGTTCCATTCCCTTTCTTCACACCAAAAATACCACCTAGTCGGTCTTGGATTATTTCATCACTATATTTTTTCAATTCTTCCCTGACAAAAGCTCTTACTTCATGTTCAAACCCTGGCGCACCTGGAATTTGGGTTAATGTTTTAAACATATCTAACGTATCTTGTTTCATAAAAAATCCCCTTTCAAGATAACCTTATGTATCTTAAACCATTTTACAGAATCTTTTTCTATCTTTCCACTTTTTCGACTAACGAAATAAGTTCGGGGCATTTTTAACAATCTCTTTTTGCCCTATATATAGAATTCCTTATATATGTTCATTTCATGTGAGGAAGTTTACCTGCAGTACTTCGGGAATTGAAAATTACTGAAAAAGTGAATTAATCATAGAATCTTTTTGAAATCCTACATTCTTAATTGGCAATTATTTTTTTCTTCGCTATACTGAAATCAGAATGTAATTAGTAAAATCAAGAAAAGATAGTATTGAGTTTAAATGTGAAAGAAGGTGTAGGAATGGGTTGGAAACGTTTTGCAGTTGGAGTTGGTGCTGGGGTTGCTGTCACCTTATTGGCTAAGAACCAACTTGACAAAAGCCAAGGACAATTATCTCCTGAAAAAGCCTTGAAGATGGTCAAGAAAAAGGCAAATCATCTCGGTTCGATCGATGGTTCTTGGGTGCATATGATTACGGAAGAGTTTGAACTGGACCAATTAGTCTACAACGTCTATCGAGGAGGAATTACCTGTACAGATGAAGATGGTAATATGAGCGCATACGAGTTTTTTGTAGATGCAGCAACAGGGACTATACTTAAATTGGAAAAACAAGAAGACTGATTATATGCAAAGCGCCAACTATCACTTCCGTAGTGTCTGGTAGTGAGAAGGCGCTCAGGCGAATTTAGTATTAGAAAAGTTATATTTCAAAAGAAGAGGCTGGGACAAAAGTGTTTATCAATGAGTGATAAAAACATTTCAGGTGTGTCCCTGCCTCTTAAATTTTTCTAATTACAGATTCCATCACTTCTTTTCCATCCTCATCCCACTTTACAACACGATACTTATAATCATGGTAAAAGATAAACCACGCTTGCTCCTTAATTGCGGGAACTAAATATTTTTCCTTTGCACGAATGGAATCCATTGGAAAATCATCATAAGCAAGAACCCATAAACTATTCTGATGAGCATGGGTAGGCATCAGATCAGCCATATGAACAATTTTCTCTTCCCCACGTTCGATGATTAGAATGGAATGTCCTGCACTGTGTCCACCTGTATGAACTAATTTAATTCCCTCCACTAGTTCCACTGATTCCTTGTATGTATTCACTTGGTTTGCAATCGGTCTCCAGTTATCTTCAAAATAGGTGTTACGAGACCGGATATTCGGATGACGGAGTTCTTCCCATTCCGTCTCCTGAACCCAAATGGTTGCATTTGGAAACGTCGGGACAAGATTATCCCCTTCCCATTTCGCTAAACCACACGCATGATCAAAATGCATGTGGGTCATAAGAATATGATCAATATCTTTTAAGGTTAAACCAAGTTCCTTTAAATTTACTTCGATTTGTGCTTCTTCCGTAATTCCAAAGTTCCTTTTTTGTTTTTCGGAGAACTTTTCATTCCCGATACCCGTTTCCACCAAGAGGTTTTTGCCGTCCACTTGAATTAAGATAGGGTCAGTACGTAATTCTATTTGATTTTTTTCATTGACCGGATACTTCCTTGACCATAACACTTTTGGGACAACACCAAACATTGCTCCCCCATCCATGTGAGTCACTCCCCCATTTAGCCAAGTAAATGTCATATCTTTTATTTTCCACTGTTCTAATGCCATATTCTCCCCTACCTTCCACGAAAGTAATTTATGACTTCTTTATAGTTCCGCTTCTAAACGGTATATCTTCACACCCCTTTTATTAAAGCGCTCTTCATATTCAGTCATAATATTTCCTTCCATGCTGTTATTGTGTAAATCAAGGCTAATATTCTTTAACTTAAATCCAAACTGTGACAAACTTTCCAAAGAATATTCAAAGAGCCCCTGGTTATCTGTCTTCATATGAATTTCTCCTCTTTCATTGAGAACCTGACTGTATTTCTTTAAGTAACCTTCATGGGTCAACCTTCTTTTTTCATGTCGGTTTTTTGGCCAAGGGTCAGTGAAGTTAATGTATATACGGTCAATTTCCCCCGGTGCAAAAAACTCTGTCAGTTGCGTCACATCTTCTTTTAACAGACGGACATTATTCAGTGGTTGATCTTTAAGGCGTTCTACTCCAGTTATAATAACACTGTCATATTTTTCAACACCAATCACATTCCATTCTGGATGAGCCTTTCCCATCCGTGTGACAAATCTTCCCTTTCCTGTCCCTACCTCTACATGAATAGGTTGGTTATTTCCAAATAACTCCTTCCAACTTCCTTTCCATTGTTGTGGGTTTGGTTCCACTATCTGTGGATTTTCCACAATTACTTTTGTTGCCCACGGTTTGTTCCTTAGTCTCATTTATGTTTCACTCCATTTTCACTTTTCCTTCTCCAGTTCTATTGATAACATATCACAAATATTTTTCCCATGCATTACATACAAAAACAGAGTTTTATATGGATTTAATGTGTAACATATCCCATTTTCGGGAAAAGGGGAAAAAGGGCAAAAGTTTTATCTGATAAGGAGGGCTTTCAAATGGATAGAACCTTTTTAATTTATGAGCTAAAAAAACTCCTAAAAGAGCAAAAAGAGGGTAAAAATGGGACAAGCATCTATTTTAAAAAAATGAGTGATATAGTAAAAACATTAAGGACAGGTACCATTAATGACAACTTTAAGGGTACTCTTCAAGAAATTCATATTTACGTTAATGATGGTCAGTTTCACCCTAACCCTTACAGCCATATTAGTCATCATAAATTAAATATATCTCGTTGGGTAGAGGAATTGGAGATGTTAGAAAGTGGCGGTGGAGCGGTCACCATAGATTATGATGATCGGAAAGGAAGAGAAATATAATGGAATAAATCTTTTATATTTTCACATCCTAGATTATTATACAGTGAAGGATGTGGCACTTAATGAATTATCATCATCAGCTTGAATTACTTATTGATATTCTAAAGAATCAGGAAGATGAAAATTACGGCACCCATGATGAATACGAACAGATTAGTAGTTTAATTAGTTCCTTGTTGCAAGATCCTAACGTTCCCCATCAGATTAAATCAACGATAATGGGAATTGAGCAATATGCATACCAGCATGATAAAGACGGACAGAGGGGAAATGTTTCCTCTTCAGAAATAGAACAGTGGGTGCAACAGATTCAACTCTCTCAAGTAGATGACATTAATTGAAAAGCGTAATCGCCTATGGTCACGAGCGTAGGGCAGTGCAGGAATGACAACTAGAAGTTCGCTCTTTGACTTCGGTTGTCACTTCCGAAGTGCCCCGCAGCGAGTAGGCGATGGAGCTAGACAACTTGCCCGAAGGTGCCAGTACTTTTACATTCTTATCCTTAAGAAAAGCACAAACGCCTAAGTCTTCGCTAGATCTAGACAGAGATAAAGAAAAGTGAGGGTGTCCCATGGGACACCCTCACTTTTCTATCTTATGAGGAGTATAACTCCGATTCATTTAAAACTTCACTTAGTAAAAAAGACCATTTTTGCCCTTCATTTATATTTTCCCGTTGATGACACCATAAAATACCTTCTACACTTTGTGCAACCATGTACCATCTTAATCTTTTTTCCAAATTCTCTGTCATTGTAACACCATAGTCCATCAACCATTGCCTCCACTCCCCTTTTGGTACATACATATAAAGGAGTTGTGATAAATCAAGTGCAGGATCAGCAACAATTGCACCATCCCAGTCTATGAGATACAAACTGTCGTCTCCGGATAATATCCAGTTATTATGGTTGACATCTGAATGACAGACGACATGTTCCACGGTATTAATTTCACTTACGTTTAGCTCCAGCCACTTCATGGCATTTTCTAGAAGGATATTTTTTAATTTACTTTGCTCTATTTTTTCCTGCAGTTCAATAAAAAGCTCATTTGGAACAAGAGAGCTATTCCCCATACGTTTGAACATATCCAATAATTCATTTGAACGATGTATTTTACCTAATAACTTTGCAACACGATTTTGCTTCATCTCCGGTGATTTTAACTCCCGGCTATTAATCCATTGCTGCGCTGTAATCACATCTCCATTTTCTAACCTTTTCGTCCACAATAACTTAGGAACAATTCCTTCTGCAGAAAGAACGGCAAGAAAAGGAGAAGAGTTTCTTTTTATAAATATTTTTTGATCCCCATGCTCAGCAATGTACGCCTCTCCGGTTGCACCGCCAGCAGGATGTAATTCCCACTCTTCTCCCATGAAGTGTACCAATCATTTCACCCTCTATTTCCTAACTGAATTATAAGTCCATTTTATATCAAGTTTTTTTGCCTTTATTAATTGTAAAAAAGATTCCTAGTTTATTCAACTTAAAGATTACATATTACATAAGTAAAAGATGGAAATTTATTCATTCACCTGTAATAATCACAAAACAAACTATTTTATTATAACATTAATAAAGATCTCACTAGTCATTTATAGTTCCATCTACAAACTCTTGCCGTTTTCTTGAGATAGTAATCGTTTGAGACAGGATTGCCTCTGCAATTTTTAATTGCTGGTGTTTAATAGGTGCAACGTTTTTCACTAACGATTGTTTCCACTCCGTAAATGTCCGTTTATCAATTGTAGTTATACGCTTATGCGATACATCAATGTAACTGTCTTTTGCCAGAATAAGCGTTTTTATAGTGACAGACAAATTCTTCTCTAATAGGATCGTTTCCATTACTGTTCTCATTCGTTTTAAGGATATAACAGGGTTAAGAATCTTCTCCTGATTATGTCCTTGCACCTTCTCCCAAAATCTGTCTGCCTGTGGCCGATATATCGTTTTATCATTTCCCCCTAAAGGTGTAATTAGCCATAGTTCCGAGGGAGTAAGTAATAAAATATCTAAATCCACAGGGGCTTTCTTGTGGAGAATGGCAGGATAATAAAACAAAAGGTTAGAGTCTGGTAAATCCCTTAATAAAGTTATAAGAAGGTTATCATAATAATGTTTTCTTTGTACACTGGAAATTTCGGAAACAGTTGAGGAAGCCCAATTTACCTTAAAGGAATGTAGTTCCTTTTGAAAACCTTCTTTCACTTCTTCTAACGTTTTAGTAGTACTGGACTTTATGAAAGGATGAAATGTTACCTCCTCTTTATCAACCTTTCTTTTAAATGGCCAAATCCCCTTTCCCTTTTTAACAGTTTCCTTCTCATGATTATGATTGCTCGTGACTTCTTGTCGCTCCCATTCTGTCAGAATCCGTTGCCACCGTTCCTTTTTTAACCTGACAAACCTACTTGGATACCTATATATATCTGTCTCATATCTAGAAACATAGTCAGATAATTTTACTAATTGTGCCATTAACATCATCCCCATTCCAGGAGGCGTTCATTTTATTATCTTATTTTACTCTATAAAAGTAATTGTGGAAACAGACTCATACATAGGCTTTTTACCTGGTTTTACTTTAAATAGAGATAATTCATTCATTTTCCATCGTATAGGGGGCAAATCTATATTAATTTTCGGGAATTTTTCTTGGGAAATAAAAGTTTTTCCTAGTGTTATATGAGGTCGAAAGGGCCTCTTCTCCAGTGAAAAACCTAGGCCCGCTGCTTCCTTTATTACCAATTCATGTAATTGGAACAGTTCCTGATTTTGTTCTACTCCCGTCCAAAGCACTCTTGGAGTATCCTCTTTACCAAAAAAACTTATATTTTTTAATTTGAGTTCAGTTTCTCTCATATTCAAAGACTGATTCTCTAATCTTAGCCATAGTTCCCTTATTTTTTCCGGATCCCACCCTCCCAAAAATAGAAGAGTAATATGAAAATCCTTTGGATAAGTTACTTTTTTAAAATAGTTTCCCGTATTTAATTGTCTTTGAACGAGCTCCAATTCATCTTGAAGTTGTTCCGGTATTGGTAATCCAATAAAATAGTGTGAATGATTCATGGAAACCTCCAACTTACTTTTTTCTGTAACAGAGTGTATGGTACAATAGAAAAGCAATAATTCCGAGTTCATCAATCTGATTTCAACTAATTATAACAATAAAAATTTTCAGGAAGGAAGTGAAGGAATGCGTGTTGTTAATAATATGGCTGAACTTATCGGTGACACACCACTTGTAAAACTTCAAAGAATTGCTGATCCAAATGGAGCAGAGGTTTATTTAAAGCTTGAATTTATGAACCCCAGTGGAAGTGTAAAAGACCGTGCTGCCTTTAACATGATTGCTCAGGCTGAAAAGGATGGATTGTTGAACAGTGATTCCGTTATTATAGAACCAACTTCAGGTAATACAGGAATCGGTTTAGCAATGAATGCAGCAGCAAGAGGATATCGTTCCATTCTTGTTATGCCAGATACTATGTCCCAAGAAAGAATTAACTTGTTAAAGGCTTACGGTGCAGAAGTGGTTTTAAGTCCAGGGGATAAAAAAATGCCTGGAGCTATTGAAAAAGCTTATGAACTTGTAAAAGAAATTCCTAATAGTTACATGCCCATGCAATTTGAGAACGCCGCTAACCCTGACGCACATCGTCACACCACTGCGAAAGAGATTGTGGATGGTATGAACCAATTAGGAAAATCTCTCTCTGCCTTTGTTGCTACATCAGGTACTGGCGGTACCATCACTGGCACTGCCGAGGAACTTAAAAAAATATACCCTAGTATGACCACACATGTCGTTGAACCAAAAGGGTCTCCTGTTCTTTCTGGCGGAAAGCCAGGACCGCATAAACTAGTGGGAACAAGCCCAGGGTTTATTCCACCTATCTTGAACGAGGAAGTTTATGGAGAGATTTTTTGTATATCTGATGAAGATGCCTACGACATTACAAGACAGTTGTCCAAAAAAGAAGGAATTCTAGTAGGTCCTTCCTCCGGGGCTGCTTGCTATGCAGCGCTTCAAGTAGCAAAGCGTCTATCACCGGATGACATCGTTGTTGCCATAGCTTGTGATACAGGAGAACGTTATTTATCAACAGATCTTTTTGAATTTGACACTTCTGAATAATCCCATTTCCCCCCTTTCCTATGCAAGAGCATGGATAGGGGGGTTTAGTTAACTAATTCATAGATCGCTTGTGCATAAATAGCCGTTGCCCTCGTTAAATTATCTATAGAAATATATTCATCAGACTGGTGAGCAACATCCTCCTGCCCTGGAAACATCGGACCAAATGCCACCCCTGCTGATAACGATCTTGCATAAGTGCCACCTCCAATGGATAACATTTTTGCTGGCTCTCCTGTTTGTTCCTCATACACCTTCGATAATGTTTGTATTAATGGATGATCTTCATCCACCGCATGTGGTTTCTCATGTGTCAAAATCTTCCCAATAAAATGATAATCAGAAAATGCCGATGATATTGATTCATATAAAGTTGAAAACTCTGCCCCGTCAGGATAACGTAAATTAATTCCGACTTTTCCCTCTCCCCCTTTTTCAAATTCCAATTTCCCGACGTTTAAGGTGACATCCCCACGTTTCACGTCAGAATAAGCTATTCCTAACCGTTCCCCCCGTGAATCTTGAAAAAACAGTTCACTTAGAATGGAAAAAAAATCTTTTTCATGACCTTCAAGTGGAAGTTTTGCTAGCAGAAAATGAGCTAAAATTAATCCGCTGTTGACCCCCTTTTCAGGCTCCATTCCATGGGCAGACTTTCCTCTTATTTTTAAAACAATACCGTCTTCCTCCACATGGTACTCACCAGAAACGTGGTTATCATTCAAAAATACTGTAAATTCATGTACCAATTCCTTTTCCTCTACTCCCGACACTTTACATGTGGCAAGGGCAGGGACCATATTTAATCGTTCCCCTGCATAGAAAGATTTCACTTTTCCTCCCTTTTCAGGAATAAATGTGGAAAACTCCAAATCACAAATTCCCTTCTCTCCATTTATGATTGGGAAATCTGCATCAGGTGCAAAACCAATAGTAGGCATTTCCTCCTTATTAAAATAATGTGCAACACATCTCCACTGACTTTCCTCATCTGTTCCTATGATCAAACGAACCCTCTTGTTAGGCGATATGTTTAATTCCTTCACGATTTTCAAAGCATAGTAAGCAGCCATGGTTGGACCTTTATCGTCAATCGCGCCACGGGCGTAGATATTCCCATCACGAATTTCAGCAGAATACGGCGGTGATGTCCATCCATCCCCTTCTGGTACAACATCTATGTGACAGAGTATCCCTACAAGTTCCTCCCCTTCTCCCCATTCTATATGCGCTCCGTACCCATCAACATCCTTTGTAACAAAGCCATCTTTTTTTGCCCGATTCAAAATCCAGTCATAAGCTTCCCTTATCCCCTCTCCAAAGGGGGCACCGTTTCTGGCACTACTTTCATCCAAAACACTTTTTATTCGTAAAAAACACTGTGTATCTTTTATTAAATCAGCTTCTCTCTTTTTAACTTCCCCTAACCAATTCATATCCTGTTCCTCCATTTCCATTTTTCCTATGTATCATATTTCCCTATTCCCTTCATACCATGTACTATAGTATGAAAAGTCCAGACAACAATTATATTATTAATTCATTTTACTCACTCTTCAAAAAATTTACAAAAGTATAACTTTACGTTTTTACAGGAATGCAGTAAAATACATGTTAATCTAGAATATTACATGAAAGGGAGGGTAGAAGATTTTAGCTTTAGGTGAAATACCGTGTTCGTATGTACTTATAATAAATGAGGAGTGATTTTTTGAAACCTTCAACTGACCGAATGATGACAAGGATAAAATCCATCTACCTTTATATTCAAAAAAGAGGAAGTGTCTCCACAAAGGAATTAGTTGAAGAATTCGGAATAACTCAACGGACCGTTCAAAGGGATCTAAGTGTCTTAAAATATAATAATCTCGTTGAAAGTCCTGCCCGTGGAAAATGGAATATTACAAAGCGTAAATCACATGTTTCATAATATACATATGTTAGAAGAACTTGAACCTCCGAGACCTGGAGGTTCTTTTATTCTCTATTCTGGAGACGTTCAACTTCTTTATCCGTTAATTCCCGGTATGTACCTGGATGTAAATCTGGGTCTAAATGCAAAGGACCAATTCTCTCCCTTTTCAAGGCAAGTACTTTCCTTCCCCTTGATTGAAACATTCTTTTCACTTGGTGAAACTTTCCCTCTGTAATCGTTAATAGTAAAACTGTGTCTTGATTTTGATCTGGATAAGTAAGTTTAGCTGGCTTCGTTTTATAACCGTCATCCAAAACAACTCCCATTTCTAGGGCAATCTCATCTTCTTTCAATAGTGGAAGATCAATGTGGACCCGGTACGTTTTATCTACTTTTTTCTTAGGGGATGTTAGTTGGTGCGCTAATTTACCATCATTCGTCAAAAACATCAGACCAGTCGTATCCTTATCTAATCTTCCAACGGGGAATGGTTCGTATAACGCATCCTCGGGTTCTAGTAAGTCTAATACTGTTTTTTCTGTCTCGTCTTCCGTAGCTGAAATTACCCCTTTTGGCTTGTTCATCATTAAATAAATATACTCTTTATACTCCACTGCTTCTCCAAATACCTCTATATGATCAATGCTTGGGTCCACATGTGTTTTTCCATCTTTTATCGTATTACCATTAACAATTAAAGCCCCGGTTTTTAATAGTTTCTTTACTTCTTTCCTCGAACCATACCCCATATTTGCAAGTAGTTTATCCGCTCTCATCTTCCTTTTTCCTCCTATCCTCCACAATTTGTTTAGCGAATCCACCTAAATCACCTCTTATATACCCCCTTATCACACCAGGAATAATTTGCTGTGCCGCTTGATCTACCATTTCCTTCGGTATTCCCAACTCTCCCATATCTTTTCTTAAATCCTCCACCAGTTCCACTCCTTTTCTTGTGGCTTCCAGATTGAGGTGAAGGACATCTTCTTCCTTCGCCGCTACAATTTTTAAGGATCCTCCAAAGATATCCTTTATTTTGGATTGATAGTTTAAATGAGCAGGAGGTACAGCAACCATCCCTCGTTTTTCTATTTTTAATTCATCAGCTTGAGTGATAAACTTTACAGGGATTACCTTTTGATTATTTTCTAGAAGATATTCAATATCCTTTGCCATTTTTTTCGTTGCACACAGAAAAAAGACGGTCTCTTCTGAAAAAAAAGAGGCATAATTTTGTAAAAAGGGTTCAATACTTTCGGCTGGCAAAAGGAGCCACACTTCTTTTTCTTTATAAAAGAACTCCGGGCTTATCCAACTGATCCTCAAATTCCCCTTTATATTTTTCAATACCTTTTCCTTTGACCGAGAAAATACACCTATACTTTTCTCCTCAGGAAGTAGTTCAAGGATTGCTTTTGCAAATCTTCCAAATCCCACAATCATCATCATATCATACCCCCTTTATAATCATTTATAGCTAGATAGATGCGGAACACTTGAAAATTTATAGAATACAGAAAAAAAAGGGAGTTGAATAAAATCTCCCCCTAGTCTTCTTCCCCAAACATATAATGTTTTGTTCGAATATTGACATTTAGAACAATACCTATTGCAAGCATACTTGTCATTAACGCACTTCCACCATAGCTGATAAAAGGTAAGGCTAACCCTGTAATTGGCATTAAACCAATTGTCATACCGACATTTTGGAAAATCTGGAACACAAATAACCCCACAGAACCAGCAACTAAATACGTCCCAAATGTATTGTTACAACTAAAGGCTATTATCACCATGCGGTATAGTAGCAGGAAGTACACTACAATTAAAACAGTTGCCCCCACAAAACCAAACTCTTCGCCAATTACTGTAAAGATAAAATCAGTATGAAGTTCCGGAATCGTTCCACTCTGAGACTTAACTCCCGAAGCTAAACCACTGCCGTACAGTTTTCCTGCCCCAATTCCCTGAATCGCCTGGTACAATTGAAACCCTTGCCCCGCAATGTCTGCCTGAGGGTCTAACCATGCATAGATTCGATCTAATTGATGGGATTTAATAATAAGTGAAAACAACTCAAAATAATTATTATGAAGCCAAACCAACAAGCCAATACCCGATAAAGCAAGTGTCGTTAATAGAGCAATCATCCGATACGTCACACCAGACATAACGATCATACTAAACATGACAGCCCCTATTACAAGAGCCGTTCCTAAATCCGGCTGAATTAGAATCAAAGCAAATGGAGGTAATCCAACCCCAAGTATTTTTCCAACTACAATCACGTCAGAACGAAACGACTTTACCATGGGGTTCTTTGTAATATTATACAAGACATGCGCTAACGTAATAAGAACAAATATCTTAACAAACTCGGATGGCTGAAACCGAAATACCCCTTCAATCCCTAGCCACCTTTTCGCACCGTTTACCTCAATCCCAAGCGGTGTAAACTCAACAAGTAAGAGTAAAATCATCCCAAGGGCATATAAAGGAATCGAGAAATTCTTAAATAATTCATAGTCAATGCTCATTGCCGCTATCATTAAAATAGTTCCTACACCAAACCAAAGTATTTGACGCTGAACAAAATGAAATGGGTCCCACCCCCATCTGGCTGTCAATGGAGCACTCCCGCTATAGACTGCTAATAAACTGATACACATGAGCACAAACAAAAGAAATAACAATGTAAAATCCAACTGTTGAAATGAGGTTTTACGTTCCTGCATCTATATTCACCTACTATATTCCGATTATCTTACTCTGCGGAGACTAGTTCTCCCGCCAATCTCATTTGTGACGGCCGTTTCTTCCTCAAAACTTTCTTCCTCTTCATATTTCTCTTGCCGATCTCGCTCTGTTTTCCTTGATATATTTGCTAAGATTCCCATTGAAATGAACGTCACCATCAACGAAGATCCCCCATAGCTGATAAATGGGAATGGAATACCAGTAATCGGTAACAACCCACTTACAGCCCCAGCATTAAAGACCATTTGAATACATAATTGAAAGACGATTCCAAAAGCAAGTAAACTTCCAAACGTATCATTGCAGCGGGCACCAATTACAATACCCCTGATTATAATAATTAACATACAAGTGAACACAAAAGCAATTCCAAAAACCCCCAACTCTTCACTGACAATGGCTAAAATAAAATCTGTGTGAGCTTCAGGCAAATAAAATAATTTTTGAACACTCTGCCCGAGGCCGGCACCTGTTAAACCACCATGAGCAATGGCTATATAGGACTGTACAAGCTGTAATCCTTCTGATGCTTCCAGTTCAAAGGGATTTCTGTGACCAATTAACCGGTTTAAACGATATGTCTCAGAGTGGGCGTAATGATAAATTGCCCATCCAGCTAAACTTCCCAATGAGATGAGGTGAATCATCCTAGCGCCAGAACAAAATGCAATTAAACCTGCAACTAATACAATCGAAGTTGCAGTTCCAAGATCCGGTTGCCACATAATCAGCAAAAAGAAACCAACAACGACGAGTAATGGCGGTAATACTCCAGAGAAGAATTTGTTGATAAAAGCCTGCTTTCTGGAGTACACATACGCCAAATAAATAATAGATCCCAGTTTTACAAACTCCGAAGGCTGCAGTTGAAAGCCCATAATTACTATCCAGCGGTTTGCTCCATTCACACTATGTCCTATTCCCGGAACCTTAACTAAAACTAGTAAAATGACAGAAAACAAGACAATCCAAAAGGATAATTTCCGATAGTGTCGATATGGGAAAAACATAAAAAAAGTAAATAATACAGCGGATACAATTAACCACATTAACTGCCGTTCAAAAAAGTAAGAGATATTTCCAAAAGTTTCATATCCTTGTATGAAACTTGCGCTGTATATCATAATAAGTCCAAATAATCCAAATAATGTAATTGTCGTGATTAAGAGCCAATCTATATACAACTTCCTGCTTGTATCTGTCTCCAGTTCCAAGGAACTTCACCCACCAATCTTTTACAGATGTTCCCTTCTATCAATTATTACATTATATCAGATGGAAACCTACTCTAAAAGATACTTCACTTCCTATTTTTAAGCTATTTTTATATATTTCCAACCTCATCTTTACGTGTTCAAATGATGTAGAATAATCTGCCTGAATGTACAAAATAAAAATATCTTTGATATAGAAAAAAAAAAGATTGCAAAGGGGGAAAGTGAACTATATAATCATCTTGTTATATAGAATACGTAAGGAATGGGGAGTTATTTTGAGCAACAAGATGTTATTTATCTATAATCACGTCTCACGACAAAATATGACAGAGGAACTTAAAGAATGTGCGTCTGATATTACAGTATCAACTATCAAAAATGCATTGTCATTACTTTCATATGATGTCATCAGTATTAATCTAATGAATGAACAACAATTGAGGGAAACGATCGAATATCATAGTCCCATTACTTGTGCATTTGTAATTGCGGAAGGGTTTTTATCAGAACCAAGTTCCTTATATGATGGTAGCGGAGCTCTATCCATTAGACAAATCCTTGAAAGCTATTCTATCCCCTATACCCATTCCACACCAAAAACAATGGAGTTTTGCCGAAATAAAGACTTAACGTATAAAATTTTAGGGGAAACTGAAATACTGATTCCGAAATTTATCTCATTCTCTAGTCCACATTTGACTGAAAAAGAAATGATTGAAGCGGAAATCTCTGTTGGCTACCCCATGTTTATTAAACCTGCTGGTGGTGGAAACAGTTTAGGAATTGATGAATTATCCATCTGTGAAAACCGGAACGATTTAGTAAAAAAGATTGGTCAACTTCAGGAGTTATTCGGAGAACAACCAATCTTAATGGAATCATATATATCAGGAAGTGAATTCACTGTTGCAGTGGTTGGAAATGCTTCCCCTACAGTATTACCAATTATTGAATTTCCGAATGATGTTCAAGTAAGAAGCCATGCAGTTAAAGCAGGTGAGTACGAAAAGCGGGATTCATTTCGCCTTCTCTCACCACATGAGGGAAAAGGATCAGAGATTGCGGAAATTGCATTAAAAGTATATCAAGGTATACAAGGTAAAGATATGATTCGCTTAGATTTAAAAATGGATCAGTTTGGAAACCTCTTTGTCATTGATGTGAATGGGACACCATCCCTATCCAGTAAAGGATCTGTAGCTTATATGATTGAGACGTTAGACATATCAATGGAAGATTTTTTAGGATATATGGTATATGAAGTTACCCGTGGCAAATCGTTTGTAAGCGAGCATGTAGAAGAGGTTTGGAAGAGTGTTTCAAAGAAACTCATCAGTGTAGATGCGCAAGTGGTGGCTTAAAAGAACAGTACCTTCTGGATGACAGAGGCTTTTATAAAATACTCTTTTATTTCTGCTGACCTATTGGCACTTACAAAAATCAAGTAGGATGTGCTATACTACTTCTAAGGAGATGATGCCAATGGTTCAAATGAATATATGTCCAAAATTTGAATCAGCATTTCAATTATTAGGAAAACGGTGGAATGGGCTTATCATACGTGTATTATTACAAGGCCCTCAACGCTTTAAAGATATATCAGCCGTCATACCAACTATGAGTGATAAAATGCTGGTGGATCGTTTAAAAGAGTTAGAAGAAGCTGAACTGGTGGAACGAAATGTCTATCCAGAAACACCGGTTCGAATTGAATACCAGTTATCAAAAAAAGGAATTGAATTAGAATCAGTGATGGACGAAGTTCAAGCTTGGGCTGAAAAGTGGATAGATTGAATTAAAGCAGAAGGTCTTGGCTGACGAGTTAGTCCAAGCAAATGTGAAAAACTTAAAAATGGCTCAGTTCATTTTGGAACGAGCCATTTTATTTTTGCTTATAAATAGTTGCAATAAGAGTGTCAACTATCGCAACAAACCTCCCCACAACTTTGAATGCATTTGCAGTTTTGAAATAAGAACCATTCCGTCTTTTCTTAGCATATACAAGTAGAATACTTCCATTCCTCAACAAAAATTATCTATTTACCTTGTTCCTTTTCCCTAACCCCTTTGCCCCTTTTAGATAAAAACGAGAACCGGTGTCCTAAAATCTTCCCTGCTAATCCTGATCGAACACTCAAATACATATATATTCCTAGACCTGACATGACAGAACTAAACAAAATAATCGTGGCATTCAATCTGTTTTCTAACGGCAGGATACTTCCTACACCAGTTCTCACAAGGACAACAACAATTGCCATGAAAATAGCATAAATACAAATGAGAAGTAGTCGCTTTAACAAGAATGTGTAATTAAAGTCTGCATATTTTCCAATAGCCCATATATTTACACAAACAGCGATAGAGTAGCCGATTCCCGTGGCCAATACAGCACCCCATGCATCAAACCAAACAATAAACGGGTAGTTAAAAATCACCTTAAATGTTATACCTGCTACTAAAGCAATAACAGCAAATTTTTGCCTGTTTATCCCTTGGAGTAGGGAGGCAGTTACTGCAAAGATAGAAAAAAGGATAGCAACTGGTGCATAATACTTAAGCATAGGAGCACCTATATCCATATCACTTAGACCGAACAGCGTGGCATAGGTAGAATCAGATAACAAAACTAAACCAAGCGATGCTGGGACACATAAAAATAGGATAATTTGGTACGTTTGCGTTATTTGTCTTTGCAGACGTTCTTCATCTCTATTAATAAACGCATTCGTTATTGTTGGTAATATAGTTAATGACATCGCAGTTGCAACAGAAACAGGAATTAATATTACCTTATGAGCAGCCTGCTGAAATGCACCAAAAAACATATCAATAATATCTTGATCGTATCCGATACTTCTCATAGCATTATTAAAACTAAATAAATCAACCGTCTGATAAAGGGGAATTGACAATCCAACAAGGGAAATTGGCAATGCATAAGTGATTAGCTCTTTATACATCTTGGACAGTGGAATTTGGTGATCAACTGTGCTTGCCTCCACTTGTTGTGCTATATGTCCCTTTCTCTTTACCCAGTAATACAATAGTACTCCCATTCCCCCAAGGGCACCGACAAACGCCCCAAACGTTGCAAAACCAACTGCTGTTCCTAATTCTCCTTGCCAAACTTCAATAATTAGAAATGTTAATACTAATATAAAAATGATTCGAATGATTTGCTCAATTACTTGCGAAACTGCTGTCGGCCCCATGGATTGAAACCCTTGAAAATACCCTCGAATTAAGGACATGATAGGAACAATTAACAGGGCAACACTTACCATACGTATCGTAAATACGGCATCTTCAATTGTATTCCCTTCTAAAGAACTTGTATCAAGCACCTGCCGTGCAATCGGATCCGCAAGAAAGAATAATGATATAAATGCTATAAAGCCTGTAATTGACATAACAACAAGCCCTGAACGAAATAATCGCTGCCCAGTATGATAATCACCTAGAGCATTATATTTTGAAACAAATTTCGAAACGGCTAACGGAATACCTAACGTGGAAAGACTTAAAAGGACAGTATAGGGGGTATAACCATATTGGTATAAGGCTAAACCATCTAATCCCACAATCGCTTTAAATGGAAATATGTATATAAGACCAAGCATTTTTGATATGAATATGCTTGCAGTTAAAATCATCGTCCCACGAATCAATTGTTTATCAGACATGTTTTTCTTACCCCGCCTTAAAAACAAAGCACAGTGCTTCGTTTTACGTATAAGTCGATACTTCACCAAATAGGTAACCGCTTCTAGTGTAGCTCGCTTCTAGCATTTTATCACACTTCAATTAAAAGAGCATTTCTCTCAGTAAATTTTACTGAATCAGACTTGGAATTCGTGTTATTAGGTTTTACATTCCATCCACCTGCAACGAATTCATGTATTGCCTCATCATATTCCAACTTAATTTTTTTTATTCTTCACCCTTGATTGAAGTTAATTTACTTACCAAAATACACTAAAGCTTAGAATTTCTCAATCTGAGAATCTGTAACTTTTCAAAGATCCATTCCGTCTAATGGCTAAAAGAAAAGAAAATGGGGTGTCTAAAATGAAATTATCTTTAAAATCAATTATTCTTATGCTCACAGTCTTTCTGTTTATCACATTATCTTTTGGATGCAGCTCTGATTTTGACTCATCTGATGAGCTTGCATCAGAATATGACATGTACAGTGCTGACGATAGCGCTGGATTCGTGGAAGTTACTGAGAGCTCAGATGGTTCAACTAGGACAGGAACATCAAATCCATCTGAACAAGAAGAAATAGATCTTGATGCGGCAAACAGAATGGTAATATACAATGCTTCCATGAATTTAGAAGTTACTGATTATCAAAAAGCAAATCAAGAAATTCAAAATTTCGTCCGAGAATTTGGGGGCTTTATTATTGAATCCAGTCTCCATAGTTCAGGAGATACACAGATGTCAGGGAGTTTAACTGTGAGAGTTCCACAGAAAAACTTCGATGCGTTTCTAAATGACCTGGAATCTGCCAGTACAAAGGTTCATGAACGCTCCATATACGGGAACGATGTTACAGAGGAATATGTAGATTTAGAATCACGTTTAAGGTCGAAGGAATCCGTAGAGGAACGTTTACTGGCATTTATGGAAGAAGCATCAAATACCGAGGATTTATTGAAGATCTCGAAAGACTTAGGAAACATCCAAGAGGAAATTGAAACCATTAAAGGTCGAATGAATTATTTAGAAAATCACGTCGCCTATTCCACAGTCACAATTTATCTACAGGAACGAAACATTAAAGTACCTCCTCTTCAGGAGACAGATACATTAAATACTTGGAAAAAAGCACAAAGTTTATTCATGGACACAGTGAATTTCATCATCTCCATTTTTTCAACTATTATTGTGATGATAGTTGGGCTTAGTCCCATCATTATTCCATTACTGCTAGCAGTGGGTATTATTCTAACCGTTAAACGAAGAAAAAGATCGAAATCAAATTCAGATTCAGATCTGTAAATTAAATAGAGGTGGGACTGGAGCTTATTCCAGTTCCACCTATTTAATTAACCTTCTATCACTTTTAAGAACATCGTACGGGTTCGTGGTCCGTCAAATTCACAAAAATAAATACCTTGCCATGTCCCAAGTAATAAATCCCCATTTGACACAATAACAATCTGAGATGTCCCGACGGTACTCCCTTTCAAATGTGACGCAGAATTCCCTTCAGAATGAAGGTATTTTTTATGTGTCCATGGATAAACTTCATCTAACCGCATTAACATATCATGTTTAACATCAGGATCAGCATTTTCATTTATAGTAATTCCTGCTGTCGTATGTGGACAGTAAACATAAACGACACCACTGTTAATTCCCTCTTCTTGGATAAACTGCTGCACCGTGTTTGTTACATCTATCATCTCGTCCCGTCTCTTGGTCTTTATCGTAACTTTTTTTAGATGTGCCATTTACAATCCCTCCCTGAAATATCATACTTTATCTCCTTGACTCCTGGCATGTTTATTCGTAGCTTTAACAGATTCAAGCAAAATACGTTTAAAGTGTGATTCCTCTAGAACTTCTAGACCTTTTGCTGTAGATCCTCCTGGTGATGCCACTTGTGCTATTAACTCTTCCGGCTCTCCACCATTTTCAAGCATCGTAACTGAACCCCGAACCATTTTTATTACTAAGTTTCTCGCCTGTCCCTTTGAAATACCATAGTCTTGAGCAGCTGTTTCCAACGCCTGGACAAAAGTATAAAAAAATGCTGGAGCACTTCCTGTTATAGCAGTTAGATCATGTACTTGTTGTTCTGATAACTCCTCTGCCTCACCAATGGAAGATAAGATCATATCAATGATAGTTCGATGTTCCGAGGATACATTTTGACCACATGTATAAATTGACATGGATTGTCCCAATTGTGCAGCGGTGTTTGGCATGATCCAACAGACAGGTGTTCCTGGTACAAGCCTTTTCTCAAGATATGATGGATCTATGCCAGCAGCAACCGTAA
This sequence comes from Evansella tamaricis, assembly GCF_019042215.1. GTDB lineage: Bacteria > Bacillota > Bacilli > Bacillales > Salisediminibacteriaceae > Evansella > Evansella tamaricis. The sequence goes on from NZ_JAHQCS010000151.1 coordinate 30,881, forward strand.
TCACTAATTGCCCGCTGATTTTATCCTTTATTATGGATGCCATTGTTTCATGTGTCTCCGGGGGAGAGGCTATTAGGAGAACATCAGAATGAACTATTTCCGTTTCCCAGTCAGTTGTAATTTTGACAGAGTATGTATTTTTTAAATAATGAAGTCTTTCTTTATCCGATTTATTCCCAACCATAATGTCATCACATTGAATGGTAGAATTCTTTTTGTTTACAAGTCCGGATATGACAGCTTCTGCCATTCTCCCTGCACCAATTATTAATAGTTTTGTCATAATAACACTCCTTTTCATTAAACTAGGCTCTGTTTTATTCTGTTATTGATTTTCGATTCAAGTCCCTCGCTTCAATCAACAGTGAATTAATTATTCAACATTATCCTTTAACTAAAATAACATGTAATGATTAACCATGAAAGGAAAGAAAAACAGGATGCCCGAAATCTGGACATCCTGTCTTTTATAAAGATAGTAGAAATTATTTACTTAACTAATATTTTCCAGCCTTTTTTCTAACTGCTTCAATTTAAATTGATCTTTGTTAGCATTTTCATATTGTTTTAGCTTTCGCTTTAACCTGGCTTTCGTCCAAGTAAAATCTGCAATTCCCTTTGTGTTTAAATAGGTAGCAAAGAAATCCACATTACCACTGTCATATTTAAAATCTTCCACTACATCAAAATATAATTCAAATGCTTCCAGTATTGTTGCATTTTCTGGAACAAAGTCACCGTATTGCTCTAAACATTGTTTATAATTGTTTTCACGGAGTTTGGTTAAGAAGGTTGTTAAAAACTCTTCTTCTTTTCCAGCTAACTGATATCCTTTCTTTTCCAGTAATCGAAGGAAAATAACTAACTCATTATGGTAAAAGGAATATACTTTACGCATTTCCTTTGTCATTGTTACCGAAAGGCTCACCAAACCTTCGGAGCGAGCCAGCAACATGTTCATCAGAGCCTTATATGCTTCTGGTTTTAATAGAAATGTAGGATGAACTGTCCTCAAATATTTATCAACCTCTACGTTTAAAAAGTGCTGACGTTGTTGTTCCTGTTCCATTTCCTCCAGAGCTCTCATCCGTTCCTGTTCTGCATATTCCATAATTCTTTGCTGTGTTTCCTTCGCCCACACAGCCTGCTTTGCTTCAAACTTCCTTATTAATGTTTGAAACATGTGCCTCTCCTCCTTTCAAAAAGTCATGGTAAATTTTTTTCCAACTGAAGTGTATCACATTAAAAAGAGAAATAAAATAGAGAAAAAGGAAAAATTTTATATTATTTTTCCCTTTTTCTCTATATATTGAATGAATTTATTGATATTTAGTGATAAATGGTCGTATTTGGTGATATTTTATTTGAATTCATTTCAACTATGCCTTTTCCGGAGCAGCAATCAGCCCGTGTTTCACATTCGTCCGTACAAGATTTAACTTGGTATCTAATTGAATAATGGCTAAAAATGGTTCATCTATTCGAGATTGATATCGCAAATCAAACCAATGTACTTCATATCCATCTAATTTTTTTACGATTTTCGCATGCAGATAATGGGAATGCTGCATGATATAATCTACAAACTTACTTTTTTTTGAAGCATCAATTATTTTATTATCTTTGTTCTTCTCCAATTGTTTTGACCACTTAACAACACCTTTATCATACTTCCCCAGTGTATAATGACCTTCACGATTGGCAATGATACTCCAAGTGTTTAACCGGGTAGAAGGGATTAATGTGTAGATAACCTCTCCATCACTTTGATCATTAAGAAGACGGATCACTTTTTGCCGGATAATATATCTGACCCCTATATATAGAATAATTGCAAAATAAATAAATAGAAAAGTGATTCCCGGTTGATATCCTCTCCACCAGATAAAAAAACCAATTACATGGAGGAATAGAATAATCGGATCTAAAATTGGTAGTAAATAAAAGGCAATTTTTCTTTTCACAAATGGATGAAGGGCCATCGTACCATAAATATTGAACAAATCAAAAAGAACATGAACAACTACAGAAACGAGAGTCCATAAGAAAAAGGTAAGGAAAAACACTCCACCATTTAGGAATGAAGCGATTAGTGCAATGAATAAAGAACTTAGCAAAACTGCTGGAATGGAATGACTTACTCCCCTATGCCATTTTACATAGGCTTCATTCCCCTTATATTTAAATATAAAATCAAAATCTGGAGCATTGGACCCTATGATTGTACAAGCCAACATAGCAGGTACTATTTCAGGGTGACTCTGTACCACGGGATCAAGAAACGACAAACCTGCAATTCCAATCCCAGTCACGATGTGTGTAGTTGTATCCATATGGATTTCCTCCATTACGCTTTTAAAATAGTTTTTGGGGAAACTCGTTTACTATAGTCTTGTAAAATATCGTTTGTTATCCTGGAAGCTGATTGTGGAATCCAAATTGACGAAAGGGATTGTTTCATATTATCTAGCTTCTCCGAATCCCTCATTATTTTTTTTGTCTGATCCACTAGTTGATCCGCTTTTTCATTCCAAATGGCACCTCCCCTTTTATGGAAATAAGCGGCGTTTTCCCTTTCCTGTCCAGGAGTTGCTTTTGGAAGTAAAACGGGGGTATTCGTTGCCAATGCCTCTGATAGAATGACTCCCCCAGGTTTCGTGATGACACAATCGGCAATTTTCAGTAATTCTTCCATCTCTGTTACAAAACCGTAAACATGAATATTCTTATACATTTGATACCTTAGCTGTAATTGGTTGAAAAGCTCTTCATTTTTTCCACAGACAATCAGGAGTTGAAGCTCCGTATCGTCTTTTAATAACTCGCTAACTTCTTTCATCCCTTTAGATACCCCAAATGCCCCGGCAATTATTAATACCGTAGGCTTAGTACTGGATAAGTGATACTTTTCAACCAGCTGATTTTTGTTATACGGAGCGTAAAACTCCCGTTTAATTGGAATTCCGGATACAAGGATATTTTCTGTCCTAACTCCTGACTTCACCAGTTCATTAGCCAATTCGGATGTGGCCACATAGTATTTATCAATCCCTGGGTGAACCCAGGAATGATGAAGGCAGTAATCTGTGATAACGTTATAGTTTGGAATCCACGTATTTGTTTTAGAACGATAAGATGGTACTGCAAAAGATGGGAAAGTATTGATAATAACGTCTGGTTCTTCTTCCTCGATTATCTTTTTCAATCTAGAGTATCCATAAGACAATAATTTTAAATTTTTTCTTTTGGAAAGTTCTTTGCTGCTGTAATAAAATAACCGGTAAATTTGTCTTCCACCGAGAGTGTAACTCTTTAAATACATTTTCCTCGTCCATTCATTTAAACGGGGACTTGTTTCGTAATATAAATCACGAACCAATACATTGAATACTCCTTGATAAATAAACTCATCCTGTAGGGCTTTTGCCACTTGATGATGCCCATTCCCATAATTTGAAGTTAATATCAATACTTTGGGTGATTTCATGACATATTCCTCCTCATTTTTTTCTAAGCAGTATGCCTTTTAATCCTTTCCTGCACGGATAAACAACTATGAAGTAATTGATTAAAAATATTGTCCCAGGATTGACAATTAGCAAATTCCCTGGCCCGCTCACCCATTGATTTTCGTAACACTTTATCTTCCAATAAAATCGTGGTACTGCGAACAAATTCTTCTACATTTTTTTCTGAACATAAATAGCCATTTATTCCGTCTTCAATTAAATTTTGGACACCTCCTGCTTTCGCACCAATAACCGGTATGGAGGATGCTTGTGCCTCTAATACAACATTTCCGAAAGTTTCTGTCGGCGAAGGGAAAATAAACGCATCACATGACGCATACACTTCTGCCAATTCTTCCCCCTCCATAAATCCGGTAAATGTGATCTGTTTGTGATTGGCTTCTGATAGAGGTTTTAATTGAGGGCCATCACCAACTACCAATAAATGGGTTTCCTTCTTAACATTCTCCGGTAAAGCATGAAATGTTTCTAAAACAATATGAATATCCTTTTCTGGAGCAATTCTCCCTACAAATAGGAGAATATTTTTTTCTTTAATATTATGTTTTTCCCTTATTTTATTACTGCGTTTTGTAGGTGAAAAAAAGGTATGGTCAACTCCCCTCCCCCAAATATCGATGTTTGAATGAAGTTCTTTCTTGAGTAGCTTATCTTTCGTGTGTTTAGAAGGGACAAAAACCTTCTCAAAAGGACGGTGAAACCAATTCATATATTTCCAAATCCATTTTTCCATAAATGTCAAATGGTAATAGTCTAAATATTCATCGAAGTTGGTGTGATAGGAAGCTACCATTGGAATTTGATGTTTCCTGCCATAATGGTGCCCGAAAAGTCCTAAATTAAATGGAGTTGTGATGTGGATGAGAGTTGGCTGAAATTCATCAAGTGTCTGTCTGATGTGAATTGGATTAGGAAGGGCTATTCGGCATTCAGGATAAAGGACAAAAGGGATACTTGTAAACCGCTGCACTTGTGGAACGGCAGGAAATGGGGTACTGCTCTCTGGAACAAATAGTTTATATTCAATCCCCCTTTTTTCCAGAAAATCGGTGTATCTCTTTAATGTACGTGCAACTCCATTAATCTCCGGTGCGTAAGTATCAGAAAAGATGGCAATACGCATGTTCACACACTCCTATACAAATTATTTACCACTGTATTGTCAACTTAAATTTAACAGAGTTTTGTGAAAACGATATGGAGTGTATGTAAAGAATTATTAAGAAATTTCTGGAGAATGGGGAGAATTTATGTCAGTTTATTAATAAATCTATGATTTGTGGGGATGGCACAAAAGAAAACCTTTTACATATAGGAGCTAAGTCGTTTTAAGAAGTTTTGAAAAATTAAAATTTTCTTAAAAGAAAATACATATTCCCCTAACGATAGCTTAACAATTCCGATTTATCATTTATATTAGGAGAGGAAGTTTCTACATTTAATGACGGGGAGGATTTTAAATGAATCGTTTAGTAGGCTGGCTAGTAACAAGTGATACTCATGTTTTTCACTATGTAAATCAGCAAATGAGGTGCAGAGCCTTTGATTATATTCTTCCAAAGCTCACACATCTAGGAGGGGCTACTTCCACGATCTCATCTTTACTCCTTATAATGCTATTATCAGGCGAGATTGTAAGGTCTTGGGCCATTCAAGCTCTTATTTCCTTAACAGTAAGTCATATTATTGTTCATTTCATTAAAAAAGCATACTGCCGTGAAAGGCCTTATCGGAAACTGGAGAATGTAAACTTAAGTTCCAGCCCGTTAAAAGATTACTCATTTCCATCCGGCCATACCACAGCAGCTTTCTCCATTGTTATCGTTTTTTCCATGTACTCTCTCGCCCTTGCGATTCTGTTATTACCATTGGCAGTCTTAATAGGATTTTCCAGAATGTACCTTGGATTACATTTCCCAACCGACTGTATCATCGGTGCATTAATCGGGACCTTGAGTTCGGTTTTAGTTGTCTATAGCAGTTCTGTTTTTTTCTAAACTGGAGATGTGGAAGTGTATGAAATGATTTCTTTATACACATCGAGGGGTCTTTCTTCTGTCACTAAGTGCCCCGCATAGTCAAAACTCTTTAGTTTTGCGTTTGGCAAATCTTTCACTAACTTTTCTCCAACATCCATGGGAACAACCCTGTCCTCTTTCCCCCATAACAGTAATGTTGGTGTTTCAATCCGCTTTAACTCATCTGACGACAGATCCCCTTCCCTGTATCTCAATAATCTGCCAAGGGACTTGTAAAAATTCTTCTCTAATAATGGCTTACCAAAATGTTTCTTATGATCTTCTGTAATATAAGAGGGATTATAAAAAACGTTTTTCAAATACTCTTCCACATCTTTTCTTTGAATATATTGTTGTACAAACAGATGAAAAAAAGGAAGATACGTGCTGTAAACAAGAAGTTTTTTCGCTTTTTTTAAATATCCTGAACTACACAATAACACTAACTTACTAATTTTATCTGGTATATATTTTGCTGTGTATAAGGCAATTTGTCCTCCCATAGAATGCCCCACAACATACACATCTGTTAATCCAAAATAGTCGATACACTCTGCCACGACCTTGGCGTAATTTTCGAAGGAGTAAACAAAAGATGTCGATTTCTCACTCCTTCCAAAACCCGGTAAATCGATTGCAATAATAGAAAAATGCTTTTCCAAGAGTGGAACGAGCCTATTAAATGTATAGGTGGAAGATACAAATCCATGGATTAAGAGAATTGGTGGTTTACCATTAAATAAATACTCACAATAAATGCTTACATCTGACAATGTAATCATCTCTTTATAAAGTTTAGTCGATTTCATTTGACTTCCCCCTCGTTCTTTGTCATAACATCTATTATTTGCTATTAAATGCATTAGCATGTGTCCTTTGGATGTGTTTTGGGAATAAATTAGTATATGCATCAGGCGTGTATAATGTAGAGTGCAAGTTGTAATAATCCGTAACCAGTTATATAAGATGGTGACTGAACGTTAATTTAACAAGTTCATTCATTATGATAAAATAATTACATTACGTTAGATATGGTAGGTGTAGGTATGTATGATGTCATTGTGATCGGCGGCGGTCCTTCAGGCTTAATGGCTTCTGTAGCAGCAGCGGAATACGGTGCAAAAGTTCTTCTCATAGACAAGGGTGGTAAATTAGGAAGAAAACTAGCTATCTCCGGTGGTGGACGTTGTAACGTAACAAATCGGGCAGATGTGGAAAACATCATTGCACACATTCCAGGAAACGGGAAGTTTATGTATAGTCCCTTTTCTGTATTTAATAATGAAGATATCATAGGCTTCTTTGAAACCTTAGGTATTCCATTAAAAGAAGAAGACCGTGGTCGGATGTTTCCTGTTAATGATAAGGCAATTACTGTTGTTAAAACGCTCGTGGACCGGGTAAGGTCCTTAAAAGTGGACATCCGGACCAATCTGAAAGTTGCTGATGTAAGATATGATTTGGAGCAAAAACGAGTTCAAGGTATTAAACTTGAATCTGGTGAAAAAGTCGATGCTCCAAATGTAATCATTGCTGTCGGCGGGAAATCGGTTCCCCATACAGGCAGTACAGGGGACGGTTATCCATGGGCGAAAAAAGCCGGTCATACAGTAACTGAACTTTATCCAACCGAAGTTCCGATTACTGCTGACGACTTATATATTCGTAAAAAACTACTGCAAGGACTTTCTCTACGGGATGTTCGTCTCTCTGTACTGGAACCTGGCTCCGGAAAATTAATAAAAGCCCACGAAGGGGATATGATCTTTACCCATTTTGGAATTTCAGGACCTATTGTCCTCAGATGCAGTCAGTATGTGGTGAAGGCCAAAAAAAAGCATCGTGTGGAACGGGTAAAACTGGAGTTAGATCTATTCCCTGAGAAAACGGAGGATTCTATACTTTCCTCTTTAGTGGATCTATTAGATAAACAGAAAAAAAAAGCGATAAAAAATGTAATCACTGGCTGGATTCCAGAACGTCTCGTACCAGTGGTTCTCAACCTTGCAGAAGTGAACCCATCCATGGTAAAAGCAGAACTTTCCAATGAAAAATTGAGATCATTAGCTCATTTAGTAAAGAGTTTCCCCATTCATGCCACTGGAACATTATCAATTGAAAAAGCATTTGTTACTGGTGGTGGTGTTTCAGTAAAAGAAATTTACCCGAAACGAATGGAATCTAAACTGATGAAAGGTTTATTTTTTTGTGGAGAAGTGTTGGATATCCATGGGTATACAGGAGGTTATAATATTACAGTTGCCTTCTCTACCGGTTACACTGCCGGACAATCTGCAGCCATGAATTTGTGGGAGGATTAGAAGGGATTATCTTGATCAAAGGGGCGCAAAGTCCATCTAGAATCTTCGATTTAGGTGGGGAGGTTCACCAGTGGTGAGTTCTATCTATGTTAGCAGGGTTCTTCTGATGGGAGTTTGCTATTTTCTTTCTCCTTACTAAAAAAACGTTGGACCTCTATCTTCAAAGTAGGGGTCCAACATTTTTTTATACATCATATACCTTTTTAATTTGCAACGATATTCACAAGTTTTCCAGGAACAGCAATAACTTTTCGAATTGTTTTCCCTTCGATCTCTTCTCTCACCTTGTCTATTGCCTTTGCCTTTTCTTCCATCTCTTCACGGCTAGCATCTTTTGAGATGACAAGTTTCGAACGGAGTTTTCCATTTACTTGGACCACAATCTCCACTTCGTTTTCCACAAGCCAGCTTTCATCATGGACTGGCCATGGTTCATACGAAACTGTTTCATCATGACCTAGACGGTTCCATAGTTCTTCACTAATATGAGGCGCGATCGGCGACAGCATTTTTACAAATCCCTTAATATGTGCAAGCGACAGTTCTTCCTGCTTATAGGCTTCATTGATAAAGACCATCATATGTGATATACCAGTGTTAAATCGAAGGTGTTCGAAGTCTTCTGTCACTTTTTTAACCGTTTGATGATAGGTCCTAGTCATTTCATTTGTACCTTCAATATCCTTAATTGCCGGGTTCAAATCCCCATTATCCGTAATAAACAACCGCCATATACGGTCGAGGAATCGTCTGGCTCCATCCAACCCATTGTTACTCCAGGCAATAGATGCATCGAGAGGTCCCATGAACATTTCATAAAGTCTTAATGTGTCTGCCCCATGACTTTCCACAATATCATCAGGATTCACAACATTCCCTTTAGATTTACTCATCTTCTCGTTATTTTCCCCAAGAATCATACCTTGGTTATAAAGCTTTTGGAATGGTTCTTTCGTGTGAACTACACCGATATCGTAAAGGAATTTATGCCAAAATCTTGCGTAAAGGAGATGTAATACGGCATGCTCGGCACCACCAATATAAATGTCTACCGGCAACCATTTACGAAGCCTTTCTTCATCTGCTAATGCTTCCTCATTATGTGGATCAATATAACGGAGGTAATACCAACAACTTCCTGCCCATTGCGGCATCGTATTCGTTTCCCTGCGTCCTTTTTTTCCAGTTTCTGGGTCAATAACGTGAAGCCACTCTTCCGCATTCGCAAGTGGTGATTCCCCTGTACCAGATGGTTTAAACTCCTCTAATTCTGGAAGTGTCAGTGGAAGATCCGATTCAGGCACTGCTTTCATGGTACCATCTTCCAAATGAATAATTGGAATCGGTTCTCCCCAATATCGCTGACGACTGAACAGCCAATCCCTTAATCGGTACGTTACTTTTTTAGCACCTTTCCCGTTCTTCACCAGCCAATCGATCATTTTTGAAATGGCCTCCCTGTTATTGAGACCATTTAAGAAATCAGAATTGATGTGCGGGCCATCACCTGTGAAGGCTTCCTCGGAAATATCTCCCCCTGAAACAACTTCCACGATTGGGATGTGGAACATCTTTGCAAATTCATAATCCCGTTCGTCATGTCCAGGTACCGCCATGATCGCACCAGTTCCATAGCTTACTAGAACATAGTCTGCAATCCAGATTGGGAGCTTTTCTCCTGTGACCGGATGGTTGGCATATCCCCCAGTAAATACCCCAGTTTTTTCTTTAGAAAGCTCGGTTCGTTCTAAATCACTTTTTGTTGCCACCTTTTTCTGATAAGTTTCCACTGCTTCTTTCTGCTCATCACTGACAATGTCACTTACTAATTTATGCTCAGGTGCAAGGACGAGGTAGGTTGCACCAAAAAGGGTGTCTGGACGAGTGGTGAATACGGTGACTGACTGCTCAGTTTCCGCGATATCAAAACGGACATCCGCACCTTCTGAGCGTCCAATCCAGTTCCGTTGCATATCTTTAATGCTTTCCGGCCAATCCAGTTCCTCCAGATCCTCAAGGAGACGATCGGCGTAGGCAGTGATTTTTAACATCCATTGTTTCATTGGACAACGTTCCACAGGGTGACCGCCCCGTTCACTTTTCCCATCAATGACTTCTTCATTAGCAAGCACCGTACCTAGAGCAGGACACCAGTTTACTGGAACTTCATCAATATATGCTAGACCTTTTTCATACAATTTCAGAAAGATCCACTGGGTCCATTTCACATAGTTTTCATCAGTTGTATTAACTTCCCTGTCCCAGTCATAGGAAAATCCTAGAGATTTAATTTGACGACGGAAGTTATCAATATTTTTTAGCGTAAATTCCCGTGGATGACGTCCTGTATCAAGGGCATATTGTTCTGCCGGGAGACCAAAAGCATCCCATCCCATCGGATGAAGGACATTATAACCTTGCATTCTTTTCATCCTCGATAAAATATCTGTTGCGGTATAACCCTCTGGATGACCAACATGTAACCCTGCTCCAGATGGATACGGAAACATATCTAGAGCATAGAACTTTTCTTTCCCATCTTCCTCCTCTGTCTTAAATGTTTTATTTTCTTCCCAATACCTTTGCCATTTCTGTTCAACCTTCTGATGGTCGAATGCCATGTTGACAACCTCCTTTAAGTTATGTACATCAGAGACAAGAGAATCTATGTATCATATAAAAAACCTCCCGCCCCTAGTTTCGACTAGGGACGAGAGGTTGAAAAAACATCCCGCGGTACCACCCACATTAGCATAAATACTTACGCTCACTTGATGCCCGTAACGTGGGTAAACGTCTAAGGGTACTATCTTCCCCTCAGCAATTCGGAGGCGAGTTCATAAACCGTTGTGGTTAACTTACACCAACCGCTAACTCTCTGAGGCACAACGTATTCATTACTATTCCCCGTCATCATCTTTCGACAATACTATCTGATTACTTGCTATTGTATGCATCGTTTTCAAAACTGTCAAGTAATGTTTTAGTATTATATTTGACAATTTAAAAATGGTTTAAACAAAATAAAAAATATTCTATGCAGATTCTGTGTCATCCCTCCTGGAAAAGGACTGATCCAATAGTTTTCGATCAAATAAGAAGGTCGTCAAGATTGGTATGAGGAACATCCCAACTAACAAATAAAACAAAATAGTCATTCCATAAAGATCTGCGATGATGCCACCAAATAGTGGTCCAAGAAGTCTTCCTCCTGTACCTACACTATTTACAATCCCTTGATAATAGCCTGCCTTTCCCTTTGGTGCTAATTTATGTGCAATGGTTGGAATAGCCGGCCAAACAAACATCTCACCAATAGTCAACACAATCATCGCAGCTAAAAAGGCTGTAAATAACTCTGCCTGACTAAGAATGATATAGGCAATCATAAAGATGGATACACCAACGTATATTTGTGCTTTTAATGAATGGAACCATCTTTTCACAAAAAAGCGTATCACGGGCTGACAGAAAACAATCATTGCACCGTTGACAGTCCACAGAATACTATAATGATTCAATGGAATTCCTAGGTTTTGTGTATGGACAGAAATGTTTGTCTGCCATTGGACATAAGCAATCCAGCAGATCAGAAAACCTAAGCATAAAATAACTAAAGCATTAAATCGCTTTTTATTTTCAATTAACTGACTCTGTTCAAAAACACTAGTTGTGGAACCACCATCACGATTCAACTTAAGTTTACGGATAGAAACAAACGCCAATATGAAAAAAACTAAATACATAAGTCCATTTCCAAAGAATACGAAATCGAATCGAAAACTTGCAAGAAATCCTCCAATGGCTGCACCGATTGCTACACCTACATTTTGAGCCACATATATAGCATTGAACGGTCTTCGTCCCCCCTCAGGCCATAGCGAACCTGCCATTGCATACATACAAGGAATCATTAAACCTGCCCCAAACCCCAGTCCCATTAAGAGGATCACATAAGCAGTAAAGGATTGGTGCAGGATAGCGAGGGTAAAAGCACTCGTCATCGTAATTGATACACCAGTCATGATGGTTTTATATCCTCCAATTTTATCGAAGAGTTTCCCTCCAATTAAATTACCGAGAATCCCCGCTCCACCATTAAACATTAGTACAATTCCCGCTACGGACAGGGGCTGCCCCAGAATTTGATTCATATAAATCGTATTTAAAGGCCATAAAAAAGAGGCCCCAGTGATATTGATGGCCATACCTATGACTAATATCCAAATTGCTTTTGGCATGTAAATCCCCTTTCCTTCGCTTCTCTAAGTAAATTCTAGTTCATGTAAGATAATTTCGCAACAATATATAATTGGATATTCTTAATATCTTCTCCCTTTCGAATGAAGTAACTGAATCACCAATCAATCTTCTTCCGTTTCAGTCGTTGAACTAACCACTTGCACCATTGTGACATCAAACAAAATCTGTGTTAGGATGTGAAAAGAAAATAGTGAGAAAGAGTGGGGAAAAGATATGATCGATTTGCGTAGTGATACAGTAACAAAGCCAACTGCTGAAATGAGACAGCTAATGGCAGAAGCGATTGTCGGGGATGATGTTTACGGGGAAGATCCTACCATTAATGAATTGGAATCATACGCTGCTAACTTATTTGGGAAAGAGAAAGCATTATTTATGACGAGCGGAACACAAGGGAATATCGCTGCAATCTTAACCCATACTCGTCCAGGACAAGAGGTCATTATGGATGACGAATCCCATGTATTTTTATATGAAGGGGCAGGTGCATCTGCCTTTGGAGGTATTCAACCTAGGGCGTTGAGACATAACCGTGGTCAAATACCTATCGATGATTTGGAGAAAGCTATTAGGGGTAAAGATATCCACTTTCCTGAAACGGCATTAATCTGGCTGGAAAACTCTCATAATCGAAGTGGTGGTTCGATCCTCCCCCTATCCTATGTTCGGGAAGTCCATGAACTTGCAAAGGCTTATAACATTCCTGTCCATGTTGATGGTGCAAGGATTTTTAATGCCGCTGTTGGAAGCAATACATCTGTTAAGGAATATGCACAATGTGCTGATACGGTCCAATTTTGTCTTTCAAAGGGACTTGGGGCACCTGTAGGATCCATACTTGTGGGTAATGAAACATTTATCGCTCACGCCAGAAAAAAACGTAAAATGTTGGGTGGCGGACTCCGCCAATCTGGCGTAATTGCCGCACCTGGCCTACATGGGCTCAAAACGGGAATACACCGATTAGCAGAGGATCATGAGCATGCAAAAATGCTTGCGAAAGCGGTGGAAGACTTTACCCCATGTGAGGTTATCCATCCAGTGGAAACAAACATTGTATTGATTGATACGAAGGAGTCGGGAAAATCCGCTTCGGAATGGCTCGCCCTCTTAAATGAAAAGGGAGTTTTGGCAGTGGCATTCGCACCTACCATTATCCGTCTGACAACTCACCTGGACATTTCAAAAGACGATATTCAATCAGTCATCACAATACTTAAAAAATTGGACGTTTAAAGGAGTTCTTTATGATGGAAGAGCAGATTCCTTCCCATTTTGGGGAGAAACGTTACTATACTTGGAATCAGCATTTACGGGAAGAGTTTGGAGAAAAGGTGTTCAAAGTCCCATTAGACGCGGGGTTCGATTGTCCTAACCGGGATGGAAAGGTAGCCAGTGGAGGTTGTACCTTTTGCAGTGAACGTGGATCTGGAGACTTTGCCGGGGATCGTAAGGATGACTTGGTTACTCAGTTCCGTTCGATAAAAGGAAAGCTTCATCAAAAATGGAAAGCTGGAAAATATATTGGCTACTTCCAGGCCTACACCAATACTTACGCCCCTGTAGAAGAACTCAGGGAAATGTTTGAAGTGATCCTCCAACAAGAAGATGTGGTTGGACTAGCCGTCGCAACCCGACCTGACTGTTTACCAGATGATGTTGTAGAATATTTAGCTGAATTAAATGAAAGAACCTATTTATGGGTGGAGTTAGGACTTCAGACCGTTCACCAGCGAACTGCAGATTTAATCAACCGCGCCCATGATTATCAATGTTATATGGATGGAGTAAAAAAACTTCGTAAACATAACATTCGTATCTGCTCCCATATCATCAACGGATTACCTCTTGAAGATTACGGGATGATGATGGAAACTGCCAACGAAGTTGCAAAACTCGATGTTCAGGGGATTAAGATCCACCTTCTACACCTGTTAAAAAAGACTGCAATGGTCAAACAATACGAAAAGGGGCTAGTGGAATTCATAAGCTCCGAAGAATATATTAACTTAGTATGTGACCAACTGGAAGTTCTTCCCCCATCGATGATCATACATCGTCTCACTGGTGATGGCCCTGCTGATCTAATGATTGGTCCCATGTGGAGTTTAAATAAGTGGGAAGTGTTAAACGGAATTGACAAAGAACTGAAACGGCGTAACAGCTGGCAAGGCAAGAAATTTACTGTTTCCGCTAAGGTGAGGTGAAGTGGGAATGAACCTTACTGGAATCTTGCCATTTGCAAGGATGCTTTTAGAAAGATGCGTTCCTAAGGGCGGAGTAGTCATTGATGGTACTGCAGGTAATGGACACGATACAGTTTTTTTGGCGAAATTAGTTGGCGAATGTGGTACCGTCTATAGTTTTGATATTCAAAAAGACGCGATTGATGCCACCACTAATCGGATTCATGAACATGGTTACATGAACCGTGTCAAGGTCATACACGACGGTCACGAAAATGTTGAAAAACATTTGCAAACGGAACACCATTTCCTGATTAATGGAGCAATTTTTAATCTTGGTTATCTCCCTGGGAGCGATAAAACTATCATTACTACACCGGAAACGACCATATCTTCCATCGAACAAATATTACCTCACTTAAAACCGGGTGGAATTATAGTCCTTGTCGTTTATCATGGTCATCCAGCAGGGGCTGTAGAGAGGGATGAATTATTACCGTTTGTGCGATCGTTAGCTCAAGAAAAATATCATGTATTAGAGTACCGTTTCACTAATCAAAGAAATAATCCCCCATTTATAATAGCCATTGAAAAAAGGAAATGAAACTAATAGAAGACTTTCGTTAAACGACTAACGAAAGTCTTCTTTATTACGTTTTACTTATCCGACGGTAGAGCCATCCATTTAAATAGAAAAACAATGTTGGTGCTCCGCCACCTCGAATAAACTGTTTTCCTTTTTTACGAAGTTCCGGATCATTTTTCACTTTATCATCTGCTAAGTAGATTGCCAACAATCCGTTCGTTATCAATTGATGGAATCTCCAGTCAGGTAAATGTCGGATGCATTTTCCCGCTTCTTTATAAAAATGCTCCATCCTATTCATCATTTTATCCTCATTGGGATAATAGAAACAAAAATTCAAATCACCCCCAGCACGGTCTTCCTCCTGATCTATAAAATAATCCATTAATATATGTAAGCCTTGAACATAAGGAAAATATCCTTTTTGTATTTTCTTTGCCTCCTGAACAGACAGATTTCTGTTATCCGCAGCATAAGAAGTGAGACAAAAAATTCCGAGAGTAGAACCGGTGCATGCGGAAAACTCGTACCAGGACATGTCTGGTAAACTAGACTTATGTTGGTCAAACCAAGCTGTTAATCTTGGAACACGTTCCTCCACTTTCACATGTTTGTAAACTTGTAAATCACAATAGAGGTTTGCCAATTCCAGATTCGACTCCATTACGGAACTATACCCTGGAAAGCTCTGAATACATTCCTGACATGTTTTCACTAGTTCCTTTAAATAACCCCCATCGTCCTTTTCTTCTCGAAAACGATAATAATCCTTTGTTTGAGTATCAGCCACAGGATTTAAAGCATCGGGCATAGATTCATGGAGTGCACGAAAATCCTGTGGATCAAGGGATGTGCTCCGGTCACATAGATTATCTAAATAATCACTTATTGTCTGATAAGCGACTATAAATCGAATAACTTGATCTTTTTTGCTTTTTGCAAGTATTCCATAGATTGATCCCCCTTCACAATGAAACGTTTTTGAGTCAATACTTGCCAAAGCTTGTGTTCTTAACTCTGGATTTGGAATTTCTTTGGCCTTCTTTCGCCATTCCCTTAAATATTCGTGTACTTTTGGTAAAACTTTTTTATATATTTGATACATTAACGTCCATGACCTGCTTGGAATACTCACACTGATTGCCTCCGTTAGCTTAAGTTCAGTTTAGCCTGTTTTTTGCCAACTGTAATTGAATGGTTACAAAACCTATTAAATGGGACAGAACTTCTTCTCTTTCTGGTTCATTTAAAACTTCGTGGTAAAGATTGTGCCATTCTTTATATGTTTTATCCGTTAAGGTCAGGCCATTAAACCATTCCTTAACCCGTTCTTTATTAACGATTAGATCATTCCCTGACTGCGTTACTAACAATGGAATATCTGGTAAATCAGTTTTTTGTTTATGAGCATAAGACATAGCTTTCACTAATTCTTTATACCACCGAATACTCACATGTTTAATTAAACGGCTGTCATCCAGATCCCTTTTCCGCATTGCTTCATCCCTTGTTCCTGAACCAGGGGGAAGTCCTGACGGTAACCGAAACCCAGGTGTCACCCGATTTAGTACACTTGATAACGTCCGTTTGTAAACAGGAGGATCATTTTTCAAACCTAGACAAGGGGAAGATAGAATGACGACATCTGGTAAATCCTCAGGTTCAAAATGAAGCAAGGAATGGATGGATATAAGTCCTCCCATACTATGACCCATTAAGATCACTGGCAGATCATATTTCTTGGCTTCCTGAATCCAACTAAGGACCACATCTAAATAATCCTGAAACCGATCCACATGACCTCTTGGACCTTCTGTCATTCCCTGACCTGGCAAATCGCCCATAATGACATGATAATGAAGAGAATTAAGTTTTTCCACTACCCACTTATAGCGGACATGATATTCTCCAGCTCCATGTACAATAACAAATACCCCTCTCCTCTTCGGCCCTGATGCTTCCCACTTCCACATCTCCAACCCTCCCCTTCTTCCATACTTACTATTATCTTCCACATCTTTCTCCATACCGTCAAGTGGTAAACACATCATTTCTTTCCAAGGTAAGAATTTGGTAAACTTATTCCAAGGAGGAATGAGGAATGATTTATCCATATAAAGATAAATGGCCACAGATCGATGATACTGTATTTATAGCTGATGGTGTTGTGGTAACGGGGGACGTTTCGATTCGGGAAAAAACAAGTCTCTGGTTCAATACTGTCATACGAGGGGATGTGGCACCAACCGTAATTGGGAAAAATGTTAATATTCAGGACAACAGTGTGCTTCATCAAAGTCCAAATAATCCACTAATTCTTGAAGATGGGGTAACAATTGGTCACCAATGCATTTTGCATAGTTGTGTGATTAAGAAAAATGCATTAATTGGAATGGGGTCTACCATCTTAGATACAGCAGAAATAGGGGAAGGGGCTTTTATTGGGGCCGGTAGTTTCGTTTCCCAGGGAAAAAAAATTCCACCAAGGACCCTAGCCTTTGGCAGACCAGCCAAAGTTATCCGCAAGTTAACAGATGAGGATCTGATGGAAATGGATCGGATACGTAGGGAATACGTGGAGAAAGGACAGTATTATAAAGAAGTGATGAAGGCAAGATCCGGCAAAAAGAAGGATTAAGAATTGCAAAGAAAAATTAAGAAAAGCGCAAGCGCCTTGGTCACGGGCGAAAGTCATTGGAGGAATGGCAACTTGCCCGAAGCTACTATAACTTATAAATTCTTACCTTACAATAAAAGCCGTCTTCCCATGGAATCATCACCATGTAAAGACGGCTTTTTTAAAAGAAAAATTTATTAGTTTTGAGTTGCCTGTTGTTTTAGCACTTCTGCCTTATCTGTTCGTTCCCAAGGAAGATCCACATCCGTTCGGCCAAAATGTCCATATGCAGCAGTTTGCTTATAAATTGGTCGACGAAGATCAAGCATTTTTATAATACCTGCTGGCCGTAAGTCAAAATTGTTTCTCACGACTTCAACCAAAACATCCTCTGAAACAGTCCCAGTTCCAAATGTATCAATAGCAATGGAAACTGGTTGGGCAACTCCAATGGCGTATGCCAATTGAACCTCACAACGATCAGCTAATCCTGAAGCTACAATATTTTTAGCCACATATCTTGCTGCATAAGCAGCTGACCTGTCCACTTTTGTGGCATCCTTTCCAGAAAAGGCTCCACCACCATGACGGGCATATCCCCCGTACGTATCTACGATAATTTTTCGGCCTGTAAGTCCTGCATCACCTTGAGGACCTCCAATAACAAATCGGCCTGTAGGATTAATAAAGTATTTAGTAGTTTCGTCAATTAAATGGGCAGGTACAATTGGATTAATGACATGTTCTTTCAAGTCAGCCTTAATTTGATCTAATGTCACTTCTGGATGGTGTTGAGTAGAAATAACAATGGTGTCAATGTGCACTGGTTGATCATTTTCATCATATTCAACCGTTACTTGTGTCTTTCCATCTGGTCGTAAATAACTTAATGTTTCGCTTTTCCTTACTTCACTTAAACGGCGAGCCAATTTATGTGAAAGGGAAATTGGTAAAGGCATTAGTTCTGGTGTTTGGTTGTCGGCATAACCAAACATTAATCCTTGGTCTCCTGCTCCAATCGCGTCTAACTCTTCTTCACTCATTTGACCTTCACGTGCTTCTAATGCCTGATTAACACCTTGGGCAATATCTGGTGACTGTTCATCAATGGATGTTAATACAGCACACGTTTCATAGTCAAAACCATATTTAGCACGTGTGTAACCAATCCCTTTTACCGTTTCACGAACAATTTTGGGGATATCCACATAAGTGGATGTTGTAATTTCACCTGCAACTAAAACGAGACCAGTATTAACCGATGTTTCGCAGGCAACTCTCGCGTTAGGATCTGTTTTCATAATCTCATCTAAAATCGCATCAGAAATTTGGTCACAAATTTTATCCGGATGCCCTTCTGTTACTGATTCAGATGTAAATAAACGTCGTCTTTCAGCCACTCTACGTACCTCCTTAGTTCTTTTGCATTACTTTTAGCATATGCATAATGAATTGACGGTACTCGTTCTCCCAGCAAAATGGTATACGAATAGAAGTTCATTCATATATAATTCGGTAGTTATAGAAAATAAACAATTTAAAAAACCTTCTCCAATAGAGGAAAAGGTTTATCCCATTCGCCTTTTCACCTCTTATCGATCAAGGCACACCAAATATGCCTTGCAGGTTAGCACCGTTTCACATTGTCACAGTGATGGTTGCTGGGCTTCTTCGGGCCAGTCCCTCCGCCATCTCGGGATAAGAGTATCCGTTCGCAAAAAGAATAACTGATTTCCATTCACATGTCAACCAAAATAAGCCTTTATTGGAGAATGAAAGAATTTTTTGCTCCACTTTGTCGTATTATATTACATTGTTCAACAATTCACAAAATTGACAATCTGGTGAATTTTTCTTCTCACCTATTCCTATAGAAAATTAAATGGAGTAAAATAACATTAAATAAAAGTTTCGGCAACATTTGTCCTCACATCTATTTTAGATGAGTTTGAACCTGCCAAAATCATATTACCTCCTGAAGATCTTTCCTTTATTCTTTCTATTACTACAAAACTCGTCTACTACCACACCTAAAGAACTGCTTACTTAATAGCTAAGTATGTTTTTCTATCTTCCAACTTGCTCAATACTTCACAAAAAATTCTCGTTAGCTTGTTCTTTGCAAAATCTATCTTACTTTTCACAACGTTCTTCGTCTGTTTCTTTGCGATGTATAAGATCTTTTTATGCTATTTAATATTATTCGTATCATCATTAAGACAAGCACAAACCCCTTCCTATAAGTATATACTATTTGTACTAATGTGTTATACTAATTACAGAGATAATACGAATAATATCTACAAATAGAATTCATAACAGAAAGGAAGATGAATATGAGCACTATTCATTTTGAAGCCGAATTAACAAGGGTTTTACGAGGGTCCAATGTTCACCACGATCTGTCGGTATCTCAACTCATTGAGAAAGGATTAGAACGAAAGGAAGGGAACTTAACTTCTACAGGGGCATTCCGTGCAACTACAGGGAAATATACTGGAAGATCCCCAAAAGATAAATTCACCGTTGAAGAAAGATCCACGAAAGACAAAATTGCATGGGGAGCAGTTAACAAACCTATCTCATCTGAAATTTTCGAAAACCTTTACGTAAAAGTGTTACATTATTTAGAAGAAAAGGATGAATTATTTGTTCATCACGGTTATGCAGGTGCAGATGAGAACCATCAACTGCCTATTCGAATCGTAAATGAATTTGCTTGGCATAACCTTTTCGTTACACAATTATTTATCCGTCCGAACAGAGAAGATCTAAATAATATTATCCCTGAATTCACGATCGTTTCTGCTCCAGGATTTAAGGCTGATCCTCTAATTGACGGCACAAATTCAGAGGCTTTCATTATCGTATCCTTTGAGAAACGAACTGTTTTAATTGGTGGTACAGAATATGCTGGGGAAATGAAAAAGTCAATCTTCTCTATTATGAATTATCTCCTTCCGGAAAAAGGTGTTCTACCAATGCACTGTTCTGCGAACCTAGGAACAGAAGGTGATGTGGCTTTATTCTTTGGTTTATCCGGCACAGGAAAAACAACATTATCAGCAGATCCCCATCGGTTTTTATTAGGGGATGATGAGCATGGTTGGTCCTCCAACGGAATATTTAACTTTGAAGGTGGCTGCTACGCTAAATGTATTGACCTTACCGAAGATAAGGAACCCGAAATTTATCGTGCAATCCGCTATGGTGCCGTATTGGAAAATGTTGTAGTGGATGAGAATACAAGAGAAGCGAACTTCTTTGATTCTTCTATGACGGAAAATACACGAGTAGCCTATCCATTAGATCATATTCCAAATGCACAGTTACCGAGTGTCGCTGGTCACCCAAATACAATCGTTTTCTTAACGGCAGATGCTTTTGGGGTCCTCCCGCCAATCAGCAAACTGACAAAAGAGCAGGCAATGTACCATTTTATTTCAGGATATACTAGTAAGTTAGCCGGTACAGAACGTGGCATAACAGAACCACAAGCCACTTTCTCCACATGTTTTGGTTCACCTTTCCTCCCACTTCCTGCAAATGTTTATGCAGAGATGCTAGGGGAATTGATTGAAGCACATGATGTGGAAGTTTTCCTTGTTAATACTGGATGGACTGGTGGACCATATGGAATAGGAAAACGAATGAATCTTCGATTTACTAGAGCGATGATTCACGCAGCAATCCACGGCGAACTAACTACTATAGAAACCGTTGTAGATCCAATTTTTGGACTTCAAATTCCAGTTAATTGTCCGGGAGTACCAGATGAAGTCCTTCAACCAAAACAAACTTGGTCAGACAAAGAAGCATATGACAGAAAAGCAAAAGAATTAGCTTTAAAATTCAATGCAAATTTTAAAAAATATAAAGATATCACTGGAGATATTCGCTCAGCAGGCCCAAGTATTATGCAATAAAGTCAATTACTCGTCGTAATTGATTATTATTTTTAAAAGAAAACTCAGCTGCCATGCTGAGTTTTCTTTTTTTTGAGAGAAAGTATAAGTTTTCTTATTCTGTCTATCTCCAGCGGCGATCGTTTCCTTCGGTGAAAGTAAGCTAGTGATACTGACCTTGAGCAGACTCCGAGTTGCATTGACGGACAGGACGTCCTAATATCGGGCTTGCCTCAGGACGTGGCGTTCTGCCCGATGAACGGATATACTTCAGAGAGATGCTTGTAGAGGAAGAGGCACTGCCCTACGCTCGTGATCTCAGGCGCTTTCGCTTTTCTTTGTCTAGCTCCAGCGCCTACTCGCATGGGAACTGAAAAAGTGGTGTTTTCCACTTTTACAGTCCCTAAGCCATGAGCGTAGCCGTCGCATTCTTTAAAAGCTTGATAGGAGTGGTTTTCTCCTATCAGGCGAGCGACGAGCGGAGCCATTGCCATATAAATAAATGGAACTGAAAAAGTGGTTTTAAACTTTTTCAGTTGCTTCTTAAACACTGCGGGGCACTTCGGAAGTGACAACCGAAGTCAAAGAGCAGACTTCTAGTTGTCATTCCTCCACCGCCCTTCGCTCGTGATCTCAGGCGCTTTCGCTTTTCTAATATCATTGTTATCACACTTTTTTATGTACTTACATAACTTATCACATCAGCAGATACCTATTTTTTTCAGGAGGGTAAAAAATGAAATATGTAAAATACTTTTTCTTACTTATCGTTTCCCTGTCAGGAGTAATTCTTTTTACTGCATGTGGGGGGCAAGATGAGAAAAAAACAGAAGTTCGTTTAGCAGAGGTTACGAGGTCCATTTTCTATGCCCCGCTCTATGCTGCAATCTCAGAAGGGTTCTTTGAAGAAGAAGGAATAGACGTGGATCTTACAACGACTTGGGGTGGGGACACCACCATGACAACACTATTGTCTGACGGAGCAGATATTGCATTAGTAGGGGCAGAAACTTCCATATACGTTTATGCACAAGGAGCAAATGATCCAGCTGTGAATTTTGCTCAACTAACTCAAACCGATGGTACTTTCCTAGTCTCTCGGGAACCTGTGGAAGACTTTGACTGGGATGACTTAAAAGGTAGTACATTTCTAGGTCAACGGGCAGGTGGAATGCCGCAGATGGTTGGAGAGTATGTACTCAAGCAAAATGGGATAGATCCCCATGAAGATCTTGAGTTAATTCAGAATATCGACTTTGGAAATATTCCTTCTGCATTCGCATCTGGAACGGGAGATTATGTACAGTTATTTGAGCCTACTGCCACTCAATTTGAGGAAGATGGTGTGGGATACATTATCGAATCCTTCGGAACCGAATCTGGTAATGTACCATATACTGTGTTTATGGCAAAACAAAGTTTTTTAGATGGAAATGAAGATACCATTGAAAGATTCACAAGGGCCATTCACAAAGCGCAATTATGGGTACAAGAACAACCTGCTGAGGTGGTGGCAGAATCAATTGTAGACTTTTTTGAAGACACATCATTAGAAACGATTGAACAGGTTGTCATCCGTTATCGAGATCAGGGTTCTTATGCCGAGTCCCCTTTATTACAGGAAGATGCCTGGTATTTACTTCAAGAAATTATGGATGAAGCGGGAGAGTTGCCAATGGAAGTCTCTTATGAAGATTTAGTAAATACAGAGATTCCAACACGAATAATGAATGAATAATCCCCTTCTATAGGAGGAGGTTAACATGGAATTTTTAGAACTGGAGAAAGTGGAGAAAACATTTTTTTCTAAAGAATCCTATACAGAAGCAATAAGGGACATCACCTTTAGCGTAAAAAAGGGAGAATTTGTATCCCTAATTGGACCAAGTGGATGTGGAAAAAGTACTCTCCTTTCACTCATCTCTGGTCTAATCCTTCCGACCAGTGGTTCGATTCAGCTCGATGGAACAGAGATAAAAAAACCAACTCCAGAAACAGGATATATGCTTCAACAAGATTATTTATTTCCCTGGTTATCTATTGAGGAAAACATTACCCTTGGTTTAAAAACAATGGGAAAGCTAACCAAGGAGTCACGGGATCATGCTTTGTATTTATTAGATCAGATGGGCTTAGGGGATAAAACAAAAAAATATCCAGGTGAACTCTCAGGTGGAATGAGGCAAAGGGTGGCACTCGTCCGAATGCTGTCTACAGAACCTAAGCTTTTACTTCTGGATGAACCCTTTTCAGCCTTAGATTATCAGACAAAGTTAAAACTTGAGGATTTAGTGTTTTCAACCATAAAAAATCATAAAAAAACAGCCTTATTAGTTACACATGATATTGGGGAAGCAATAGCAATGAGTGATCGAGTAATTCTATTAAGTGACCGACCTGGTGTAATTCAAAAAGTGTTTTCCATTCCTGCCGAAATAAAAGATCGTTTGCCATTTGACGCTAGAAATCATTCTGATTTCAACGGATGGTTCCAAGAGGTATGGAAGGAGTTGGAATCCTTTGAGCAATCACAATCATGAACTTCACAAAGAATACGTTAAGAATTTATCTAAAGAAAAGCGCTATGTAAGGTTAACTCAAGTAAGTATGCTCCTATTCTTTTTCGTGATGTGGGAAGTAGCTACAGCAAAACAATGGTTAGACCCTTTGCTGTTTAGTTCCCCATCAAGGGTCTGGGATCTTTTTCTAACAAGAATTCAAGATGGAAGTTTAATTACCCATACTTCTGTTACCTTGTTCGAGACAATTTTAGGGTTTCTATTAGGTACAATCATTGG
Organism: Evansella tamaricis; assembly: GCF_019042215.1. Taxonomy (GTDB): domain Bacteria; phylum Bacillota; class Bacilli; order Bacillales; family Salisediminibacteriaceae; genus Evansella; species Evansella tamaricis. The sequence goes on from NZ_JAHQCS010000151.1 coordinate 55,105, forward strand.
AACCATTGTTGCAGGAATACTTTGGTGGTCCCCTTTCTTATCTAAGGTATTAGACCCTTATTTAGTCATCTTAAATTCTATGCCTAAAGTTGCTTTAGGTCCCATATTGATAGTGGGTCTAGGTCCTGGTTTTACTTCGATCGTGGCAATGGGGGCATTAATTTCTGTTGTCATCACAATAATTGTTGTTTATAATGCCTTTCGTGGTGTCGATGACAATTACTTGAAAGTTATTAATTCCTTTGGAGCAACAAAAAGGCAATCGTTTTTTTCAGTTATCTTGCCCTCTTCCTATCCAACCATTATCTCTACCTTGAAGGTTAATGTTGGGTTAGCCTGGGTTGGAGTCATTGTGGGAGAGTTTCTTGTGTCAAAACAGGGTCTGGGGTATATGATTGTTTATGGGTTCCAAGTATTCAATTTCACAATGGTCATGTTATCCCTCATTATTATCGCTATTCTTGCCACATGTATGTATCAACTTGTGGAATTGCTGGAAAAAAAGCTTATACGCAGACACAATACAAACTAACTCGACCAATAATATGCCTACATGGATCAATAGAGGCTGTCCCATATAAGGTCATTAAATTAATGACTTTTAGAGGGGGAGCCTCTCTATTTTTTGCTTTTCTACTGTTTTATAAGCGATTTTCTTATTTTTCATTTCTGTTAAAAATGTAAAAGGGTGTGAACAAAATAGTAATTCTCCAATCTTATGATATATACTCGAAATGCGCAAGGCGGCGTCTCCTGCGGGAAAAGCAACAGTCGAAGACCCCGCAGGGTGGTTTATCAGGAGGCTTAGGCGTTGCCCGGCGGCAAAGAAGACACTGCGAAGAATGAGCAGATGTTGCACTTGTACCTTGTGTGAAAGCGTCCGCCTGTAGCAATTTCGAGTAATCACTGTAAAGTTTACCTTATAAAGAAGAGGGTGCCACCAAAAGACAAACTTTTGGGACACCCTCTCATTTATTAACTGATAGGGACCGTATTTATATGTAGCGGAAAACGACGGATGACTTCTGTTAAACTTAGTTCAAGCACAAGGTCTTTCATAATAAAACTAAATTCGTAATTATTTCGAATGTCGATCGGGAAGCTCTTCACTATCTTGGGACCCTTTGTTTCAAAATAATTACTTTTCGTAACGATTTCATCTACGATAGCATAGTAAACATTTTTTATAACTGTTTCACTTTTCCCATCTACTTGATATTGTCCAATATAAAATAAGTCCTTTACTTTCCCGCCAGTTTCTTCAAAAACTTCTCTCCTTGCCGCATCTTCAGCAGATTCCCCTTCTTCCACTTTCCCCCCAGGAAATTCCAACCCCCTTGAAGGATGAATGGTTAACAACCAATTCCCTCGAAACTGAGACACAACCCAAACATGCTTTGGATCTGTTGAAAAGGGATGATCCTCTGTGGAGAATTTCACTCTATTGTTATAGAAATCCGTAAATTGTTTTATACCCATGCCCGTCCAACCTCCTTAAGGAAATTGTAGCATACTATTATCCTGAATGATGGAAATACAAAATTAACTAATTTGTTCTATATTGCCCTTAATACTACCCAAGTAAAACAAATATAAACAGATCAAGTCATAGAAAACATTTCTATCAATTTATTGTTTTATTTCAAATCGGTAATTTTTTTAACATCCCTATTAACCTCATCGATTTGTTCTGTTACATCCCCAGTGAATTCTTTTGTAGTCTTCTTAAATTCCTTTATAGAAATTCCAAGGGCCCGTCCAAGTTCAGGCAATTTATTTGGGCCAAAAATCATCAGTGCTAATACAATAATTACGATAAGACCAGGTAAACCAATATTTGATAACATATAATTACTCCCTCACATCTCTGACTGAATTATCCTTTGATAATCCTCTGGATAATTCATATTATAAAAAGCTTTTTCCAACTCAAGTTCATTTAAACCTAATCCTAAAAATTCATCTTCTGTTACATATCTTACTCTCCATTGAGACAATATATCAATTATCCGAAGTCTGTTTTCTATTAAAGATTGTCTAATTATTGGCAGCGACGATTTACGGTACATGCCAAATAGGGGATGAATTTGTCCCCTAATTTTAGGAATAATGGCGTCGTACTCTTCTTTAAGTTCCAGCTTCAATCCTTCTATTATTGTTAGATTTACAAATGGCATGTCGCAAGCGGATATGAGGTTCCATTCTGTATGAGAAGCCGAGAGTCCGGAATGGATTCCCCCTAATGGTCCCTTCCCTTTTTCAATATCCCCTACAATAGCAATTTCCAGGAAAGAGTACTGGTTAACATCATTTGCGACTACGATAACACAAGATACAGTCTTTTCTAATTCTCTCTTCAATCTTTCAATAGTAATAACACCTTGAATGGGGAGTAATGCTTTATTCTTACCCATTCTGCTTGATTTTCCCCCTGCTAAAATAATTCCTGTAATATCTCCATTCGGACTAAGTTGTTCTTCCCTCATGAATTAGAATCACCAAATCCTTCTTGTTGAGCAATAAAATCCAAATGTATCGTCTCTAAATCCAAAAGTGTGGCTTGTTTTTCTTCTCCATTTATATCTTCTACCACCAGTTTCAAATAATTTTGACATGTTTTGCAAACTTCTAATTTAGAGGTTGCGTCCTCTTCAATAGTTACGTAAAATAAATTCTCATGACGATCATCTCCGCAATGGACACATTGCAATTTCTTCTGCTTCCATTTAGTTTCACACCGTGGACAATAAAGATGCTTATCCCCATCTTCTTCTAATAATGCAAGCCGTGGTGGTTCTCCACAACAAGGACATGTCCCCATCACATCTAATTCATTTATAAAGGTACTGCATTTTTCCCCAAGTACTTGCATGAAAGGGCGTAACGCTTGTTCTGCAACAAAATGTAGCAGGGATGGTTCTATAGGAGTACCTTTGGAAAACAATGTAAAGTAATCCATATTAAAAGTAATACTCCCTTTAATCCATTTTTTCACTTCCTCGTCTGTAAGCCCCTTCACAACTTGAATAATATCTTCTGCAATCTTCGGTTGGTGATCTTTAAAGACGAAACTAATTCGGTCTAACGCTTCCCTAAACAGAGGAATCGTGACTGGTGGAGAGGTAAGTTGTGGCAAAACAGGAATCTCCAGGTTCAGCTCTCCTTTTTCCACATCCAAAGACAAATCCTTCTTCAAATAAGTTCTAAATTTTTTCTGTTCCTCCATAATCCCTGTTTGTAAGTTTAAATATTCTTCACTCACTACATTTGGTTCCATCATTACACCTCACTGTGATTTACCTTCTAGAATTAGTCATTTAAGATTTTTCCCATGTTATTTAGAATAAAATTTAGTTTCTTAAGGCTTGATTATAGGATATTTTAGGCGTTTATAGATTCCTTGCATTCGTCAATCGACAAACTATTTTAATCTTTTTCATATTATACTTTACTTGAAGGATAAAAACTCTTTACTATAAAAAGTAGAAACTCTATGATCTATTATATCGTTGAAGAGGAAATGATGTCCATGAATGAGGTGTGTTTCTGTAATGGGGAGTGACAATCTGCATCATAAAAATAGAAGAATACTTATTTTGATTCCTGTAGTTTCTATCATTTTAATAACCATATTTTTTCACATTAACCAAAGGGAATCCAGTCCCCCTTTCTCTAGACCAGCAGGAGATCACCTTTCGTTAAGCAAAGAGGAGAGGAATCTTTATCCTACCATTCCAATTCTTCATCAGGAGGAAGAGATTGATGTGAATGCTATTCAGGAAAAATGGAACACAAAAACATTAACTGCCTCAGAGTGGGGCGAAAAAATACCTAAGGTGAGAAATAGGATGAACACAGATCAAAAAGTAATTGCCTTAACTTTTGATGCGTGTGGTGGTCCATATGGCAGTGGTTATGATGAGAAACTGATTTCCTTTTTGCGTGAGGAACAAATTCCTGCCACCTTATTTATCAACGCCCGTTGGATCCATGAGAATGAAGAAATCTTTATAGACTTAAGTAAAGATGAACTTTTTTCTATAGAAAATCATGGTACCGAACATTTACCATTATCCATCCATGGAAAAACAGCCTGGGGAATTTCAGGAACAACTTCTGTTAATGAAGTTATCAACGAGGTAATGGATAACCAGTATTTAATCTTTGAGATTACTGGTAGATATCCGTCTTTTTTCCGTTCAGGAACTGCCTTTTACGATGATATCTCTGTTCAAATTGTGGAAGATCTTGGTATGAAAGCCGTAAATTATGACATCTTAGGAGATGCTGGAGCAACTTTCAGTGCTGAACAGGTAAAAAATGCGCTAATCCATTCTAATCCAGGTTCCATTGCACTCCTCCACATGAACCAACCTTCCAGCGGAACGGCACAAGGAGTAATTGATGCTATTCCTTTACTAAAGGAAAGGGGATTTAAATTCGTGCACTTGACCGATTATGAATTAATAGAATAGGATAAGAAAACAAGCGATAAAACAATATTTAAAAATGGAATGGCTGCAATGGCCACTCCATTTTTCTAACTCTATCAATCGTATTAGCAAGGCATTACCCAAACAACTTCCTGAATGCGAACAAAAAAAGTACTTTCCTTTGTTTGCACTACAACGTGATCTGGCTTTACATCTGCTAATTTACCACGGACACTTCCTTTACTTGTTTCCACGACAATCTCCCTGCCTATAATATTCTGCAAACTTTGTACGACGAAAGGATCATATAATGATACATATTCTACTTCGCTACCGTGTCCATGTCTCTCTTGATTTTGGTATGCATAATTCTGTTCATACATAACTTTCCCCTCCTCTTTCCTGCTATGTCATTGTATGCCCAGAAAACAAGTTGGTGTGGGCAAATATCCCACATAAATAACACTTTCAATTAGAAATAGAGGCAGTTTGGAGAAAGAATTATTATTTTTTATGCTAAATCAAGGAAAATGTAAAAAACAATAAAGGTGAAACCACATGATAAGCAACTTGACGTACCCATACAAACCATATATCCTTTAACCTATCCAACTATATTTCTGTTTAGTTCTATTCGATTCAGTCTATTGTATACCATTTTGAATACTATTCCGTTTAGTTAAAATATGAATTATAATAAAGATAATCCATATGTGCTCGACCTTCTAGTTTATGAGGTGAAACCATGACAAAAAACACAAAAATATTAATTATTATCGGTGCTGCCATGTTAGTTACTTTCTCTTCCATCTTAATTTACTCTTACTTAAATGAACCTGAGCACATCCAACAGGAATATCCAATTACGCAAAATGGTAATGAAGCAGATGACGGAGGAGAAACTGTGGGAATTACAGAAGATATTCATATTGCCCCAGATTCCGGTACCACTTCCGAAACAACTCAGGGGGATGAGGAATATGATCTGGAAGAATTAACCGGCTTTGCTTTGGAAGCAATTCAAACAATAGAGATAACTGACACTCTGCAAGAACCAAGTGAGAATTCTTTTTACCAACTGGCCCTTTTAAATGATTATTATTTTAACCTACTGGGAAATCAATTGGCTGAGGAGGAAGAAGTTGAAAATAATGCGGACTGGGTCGCCAGGGAGTTAACTGCCTGGATGAACGTTGCTGATGAAACATCAGGATTTTCTTATTCCGAATCGGAATTCTTGTCCTATGTGGAACAAGAAGGATACATCAGTGGTGAAGATTTGCGAACAAGGACATTACTTAATGAATTACAATTGACCGACCACTCCTTATATGTGAGAGGTTTGGAAATAAGATATTTGAAATCATATATTTGGAATGAAGTAAAGGGAAATTTTGAACGATCTAATCCACAACAAGGAAATGAGTCAGAAGAAGATTATCAATTTCGTCTTTATCTGCTTTTTGAAGATGAGATAACAACTTATTTAGTAGAGAATTATCCTGAGTTATTACAAGAATAATAAAGAGAAGAAAAAATTTTTAAAAACCACATTTCATTTAAACTGAAATGTGGTTTACTTATGGAAGAACATATTTCTCAAATTCAACCTCGAAAGTTATAATGTTTTCTGGATCATCAGAATCGGTAACATGTAATACAGCAGAAATCGAAAAATCTAACATTTCTGTGGGAAAGTAAGCCCTTATCCCCTCACCAGTTCCTAAGATTTCAATTACTTCCGCAGAGAAGAACGTTTCATTTTGTTCCAACTGAATATCATATAGTTGTCTGTTACCACCATGGAAACGGACAACAAATGGAAGGTATTGATCTGATAATACTGCTTTTGCCTCGGTAATATGAATAATCCGGTGATATTGATGAAAGGTTTGTCTCGCCAAGTTCATTACCTTTAATGTGGGGGGGTCAATATACGCAAAGAGTATTTCATCAAATAGTTGACTATTTTGTTGTGCTGGAAGTAAAAAATTATCAATTGTGTGTAACGAACTTATTCCCATTCGAATCATTTGCTCTATTTGGTCATCTTTCAAAAAATAAATATAGTCTTTATCTTCGAACGTGAATATTATTTCATCCTTTTTTTCTTCTGACTCTTCCATTGAATCAGATACATATTGAATTAGTAGTAGTCCTATTAAGGAAATAAAAAACATGATGATAAAACTCTTGAACATCTTTTTGAACATTCCAATCTCCCCTCAACCTCTATTATACATGTTTCGACAAGAATATCACTTGAACTTTAGTTACAGATCCCATCGCTTCTCCTCGTCACTTGTTTCCTATGTGAGGTTTATCACTTCCACTTCTGTATAAATATGTTCCAATAAAACAAAAGGGGGGAAATCATGGACTTTTACACAGTATTAAGTAGATATTATGATCTGGTTTTCCAAAAGAACAAAAAGGCCTTGTCTATGATAAAACATTTGGTGGAAATAGATGATCACACTTCGCTATTGGATTTGGGTGCCGGTACAGGAGAGGAAGCCATTGATTTAGCATTTGAGGGTTATCACGTTATTGCAGCAGATCTCAATGAAGATTAAGATTCTCCTGCACTAATTATTGTGATGACGAAATAAAAAGATAGCTAAGGATATGAAGGCACTGAAAAAGTATCTTACAACTTTTTCAGTGCCTTCAAGGATATGATTGTTTTTCTCCATCGCTTCGATGAAAGAACTTACTTTCCTTCTAAAAGCTCTATTAATAAGTCAGGCCGATCCGTAATAATTCCATCAGCGCCGAGGTCAATTAATTCCTTCATGGTTTCTTTATCATTAATTGTCCAATAGTGAACATCCATGCCTCTCCGATGTGCTCCTCGGAGAAGTTTCCTATCCTTTAAATTGAAGATACTTTCTTCCGTTGGAATTTGAACTGCGTCTACTTTTGGTCTGTACAAGGAATTGAGGAATAGTTTATGAAAAATGACGAACTTCGTAATTTCTGAACGGCCTCCACTCATTGCGACTCTTCCATCAGAAATCTCTGAAAAAGTGGCGTTTATTTCTTGGTCAAAGGAAGCAATTAAAACGTTATCTTCCAGCCCATATTGTTGAATTAAGGACCAAAGTTTTTCACTAATTGGAAGATGAAATTCCGGGTCATTCGTTGCCTTAATTTCGATTACCCACCGTTCTTCAGGGAAAGTCTCAAATAACTCAATCACTGTGGGAATGGTTACACCCATTCCTCTATAATTATACTCCCCATGTAAATTTTGAAAATAATGACCTGCATCCAAGGATTTAATTTCCTCTAAAGTCAAATCATTTACTCTTCCAGTGCCATCCGTAGTTCTGTCTACAGTGTTATCGTGAATAGCCACCAAATGTCCATCTGAAGTCATATGAATATCAAACTCCAGTGCATCTACACCCATATCCACCGCTTGTTGGAAAGCTTCTATAGTATTGGAAGGTGCTAAATGCTCACCACCTTGATGGGCAATTACTAAAGGACGGTCTTTTTCAAAAAACGGTTTTTCAGGTCGTTCTGAGACAGGAAAAATGAAAATGATTGCCCAGATGATAATAATGACACCAAAAATCATTCCTATCGTCTTAAAGAATGTCCTTTTTCTCGACTTTGGTACGTGAACTACCGATATACGCATTGTCTCCCCCCAGTGTTAATTAATGAAATCCTGTTGTTTGAAAAATTGATTTCTAGTTTTCGAATTATACTCAATAAAATATGCTTGTCTTCTTATTATATCGCGGATTTCATTAGCTAAGAACTAGTTATTTTCAGGTAAATACGTTAATCTAAGTAATCGGTCATCCCCACTGGAAGGTGTTCCCCTGCCATCTGTATTATTCGTAATTACATAAAGATCTCCATCATACTGAACCACATCCCTTAGTCGCCCTTCCGTTGAGAATATCATTTCCATGGATTCTGATTCCATATCGTAACCATATAGACTTTGTCCCCTTAACCCAGCAACAACTAAATAGTCATGCCAAAATGTCATACCCGAAGGAGCCCATGTATCATTGCCAGAATGAATAAGGGGGAGTTCCATTCCCTCCTGTTCCTCATCACCTTTTATGATAGGCCAACCATAGTTTTTACCAGATACAATCTCGTTAATTTCATCATGGGCTGTGGGACCATGCTCTGAACTAAAAAGCTTTCCATTTGAATCCCAAGCTAGCCCTTGTGGATTACGGTGTCCATATGAAAAAAGATAAGAATCTTGAAAAGGGTTGTCCTCTGGTACATTTCCGTGAATATCCAAACGTAAAATACTACCGGCTAAATTATCTTTTTCCTGTGATAGCTCAGGGTCATTTGCATCCCCTGTTGTTACATATAAATATCCATCTGGTCCAATCGCTATCCTACCACCATTATGGATGCGGTCTCCTGGAATATCTTCTATCAATATATCTGTCTCTTCCCATCGTTCACCATCAAAAAGCACTTCCACAACCTTATTTGCTAACCCAATCTCTGAAGAATAGGTGTAATATAGAAATGCTTGACCGCTTTCATTGAAATCCCCCTTCAACTCCATGCCTAATAGCCCCCCTTCCCCTTGATGGGCTATAGGATCAGAAGTATGAATTGGATATCTGGTCATGGTACCTTCCTCTATAACAACGATAGTCCCTTCCCTCTCTGTCAAAACAACAAACTTGTCATTAATATTGATATCCCATGGGATATTTAATTGATCTGCAACCACTTCCAATTCCCAGTTTTGACTTTTAATCTCTGAGATATCAGGTTCATTTTTTAAGACACCATTTTCAGAAGAGATATCCTCTGGATCTGAATCACTGTCACTGTCATTACTTGATGTTTCTTCTAGGTTTTCAGTCTCAATCATATCCCCTTGACACCCTGCTACAATAAGAAACATTAACATGATCAGAACATATTTCATCAAATTCCCCCTTTGAAGTATTACAACCTATTCTTACTGTTAATGGTCGCCATAATTCTTATAAAATGCAAAGGAAAAGCCTCAGCAACATATGCCAAGGCTTTCTTTCTATCTGAATACATTCATTATTATTGTTTAGAACCTTTTCCACCACTTAATTTACTGAGGGAAAAGAGATTGGAATCGATGGAAAACATGAGTTGATTCCTTTCCCGTTCCCTTTTTAACGCTAATTGAATTAAGTCGTTTAAAAGTTGTTGATATGGCTTACCTGAAGGTTCCCAAAGGTAGAAGGATAATGATCCTGGGATTGTGTTAATTTCATTAATATATACTTTTTTCCCATCATCATTGTCGATTAGAAAGTCGATCCGTGATACCCCATTGCATCCAAGTACTTGGAAAGCTCGTTTTGCCAACTCCTGTACTTCCTTTGTTTTCTCCTCACCGATTTCTGCAGGGATGATACGATTGGTGGATTCCATTCCTTTACTTGCACCACTATCTTTTGAAGATCCTCCTGCATATTTGTCTTCATAAGACAGAAACTCATCACTGCCTAAAACTTGTTCAATCACGGATGCTTCTACCGACTCGTAATCTCCTAACACGGAGCAATTGACTTCGGTTAAATTTTGAACTGCTTTTTCCACCACTATCTTTAATGCAAATTGGGAGGCAAGTTCCACCGCTTCCTCTAGTTCTTCCTGATTAGTAGCTTTACTAATCCCCACACTAGATCCTAAGTTTGCAGGCTTCACGATAACTGGATAAGATAATGTTTCCTCTACCTTTTTCACCAAAGCATCTTGGTCCTCTGTCCATTCAGAAGAATAAAACCATACGTATTCAAGGATTGGTAATCCTGAATCCCTGTAAACATTCTTCATGATAACTTTATCCATTCCCGTACTGGAAGATACAACATCGCAACCGACATAAGGGATTTTTAAAAGCTCCAAGAATCCTTGAAGCACTCCGTCTTCCACAAATGTTCCATGTACAATTGGAAATGCCACATCAATTTCATTAATAAAGCTTTTACCAAACTTCGGCTTAGGGTCTTTATGAATAGCGACTTGATTGACAGATGTCCTTGAAATCTGAACCTTCTGTGCTTTTTGGAGCAACCCTTTAAGGTTTTTATACTCCTCAATATCTATCAATTCCTCGCCTGTGTACCAGGAACCTTCTTTTGAAATATATAAAGGAATAATTTCATATCTCTCTTTATCCATGTTCTGTATTGCTTGGAGGGCTGAAATAACAGACACCTCGTGTTCAACAGACATCCCACCGAAAATAACGGCCACTCTCGTCTTCATACGGACACCTTCCTATTCATTAAAAGTATCAGGTAAATCATTTTCTAACAGAACAATCGTCTTTTCCTGTGCCACTTTGTGCATTTGTTGAATGGCATCTTGCAAGTTTTCTGCTACATACAATTTTGCTTCTGGGAAATTTGCTTCCTTCAGACCATCCTGTAATGGAATTGTCTGTTTTTTCCCAACCAGGATGATGTAGTCCAGCTTATCTGCTGCATATACAGCCCACGCTTTATTTAAGTCATATTCCTTCTCCCCTAGTTCAATCATTCCAGGGGTGACTAACATCCTAAACCCTTCCATACTGCTAAGGACATCCACAGCCATTTTAGAACCAACAGGATTAGAATTAAAGCTGTCATCAATGATCGTAATATTCCCAGTTGTTCGTTTTAATTCCAGTCTGTGGGAAACTGGTTCAAGACCACGGATAGGCTTTACCATATCACTGAGTGTCATGCCTAACTCTAACCCAATGGAAATCCCAGCTAATATATTATAAACATTGTGTTTCCCGAGGAGTTTAGTCCGGTATGACTGAATTTCCCCGTTTCTTAATAAAACTGTAAACTCCATTCCTTTACTGCTGTAAGTAATATCTTTCGCTTTTATATCCACATCATCCGCTTCAATTCCATAAAAAACTTTACGACACGTGTTTTTAGGATCATATGCCATGATGTTAGGATCATCTTTATTTAAAATACCTAAACCATACTCCGGTAAAGTCTCAATGATTTCATATTTTGTCTTCTTTATGTTCTCCAATGATTTAAACGTTTCTAAGTGCTGTTCACCAATTGCTGTCAAAACGCCATACTGTTGATCTACAAGTTCACAAATCTCTTCAACATCCCCGTTTTGTTTGGCTCCCATCTCAGCAATGAAAATATCATGATAAGGCTTTAACTTTTCCCTTATCGTCCTAGTTACCCCAAGTTTTGTATTAAAACTTTCCGGTGTCATTAGTACATTAAATTTCGAAGCTAAAATATCATGCATAAAATGCTTAACACTTGTTTTCCCAAAACTTCCGGTAATCCCTATAACTTTTAAATCTTTCATCGAGTGAATAATATTTTTTGCATCATTGAAATAGTACTCATTAATACGGTTTTCAATTGGTTTATTCATGGTATTCGCCAGCAATACAATATAATAAGCCAGCACCAAACTTATTGCCAATAAACTATACATCGGTATTTCCCCTGTGAACCTGTAAAGGGAGATGGCACCGATGAGAAGGAGTCCGTAAAGAACGAATGTTGCTGTTAACAAACGCTTAACCCTTGGTGTATAAACGAGTTTCTTTTTCTCCACTTCTCTGGAACGGAAAAGAAATAAACAGACAAAAATAATAATTCCTGAGATAAACGTGACATGAGCATTGGTAAACAAGCCTATTAGAATAGGAATAATCATCAACGTACTGCGTTTCTGAAATACTTTGTTACGATTACGGGACATCCAAAGTAAGTATCTTTCATTTCGATATGAGTTCAACTGTAGCATATGAATACTTTTTGTAACTGAGGCAATTAATGGCAAAATCCAAGCCAATATAAGTATAAGTGATAATCCAAAAATCATTGAACCGATCCCTCTCTATCCTTTTCTAGAAATTTATCTACAATGACTAAAAACTGTTGGAGTTGATCCAAATAGGCGAAATGTCCTGCATTTTTTAGGACAACCAAACCCGCATCAGGAATCAATCTTTCCATGATTTTCCCATCAGATACTGGTGTTGCTGTATCATTCTCCCCAAATATTAAAAGGGTTGGTACGGATATTTTAGGCATCAGGTGCTGCAAATCTTCATTTACAACTTTTACCATCGTCTGCTGCATCACACCACTTGCATTTTTATAATCCGTTGATCCAACTCTTCCTTTTATTTTTGAGAGTATATCATCACGGTATCTATTTAAAATTGGAAGACGCAAAACCTGTTTACATGTTTTATAAAAATAAACTTTAAAATAATAGGAAGGTTTTCGTTTTGGTTTTACTCCTGCGCTGTCCACTAAAATTAATTTTTTTACTCCCCCATATTTCGAAGCGTATAAAATAGAAATTCGACCACCATTGGAATGTCCCATTAGTATAGGATTTTTAATATCCAATTTTTCAATAAAAGCATGAAGGAAATCAGTAAAATCCTCCACTCCCCATGCTTCTGGAGGTTCTTGACTTTCCCCGAACCCTGGCAAATCCAACGTATAAACTCGATGAAACTTTGCAAGATGGTTATGGACTGGAGCAAATGCTTGAATATTAGCACCCCAACCATGTAATAAAATAATTGGAGATCCTTCCCCTTCCATTTTATAGTGTAAGTTCATATCATTTATCGAAATAAACATTCTTTACTCCCCTTACCATTACAGATTCAGTACTTATGATATACAGCTTGGGAATTAACTATAGATTTAAGACTTTATAAATCACTTTTTACCCATCCTTTATATTCTACACCAGTAAGGATGGAAACTGAAACCTTTCGTAGTTGTATGCCTAGTTTTTATTTATTCAATAATGGAGAAGTATGTGAATAGCATCCATAATTCAATGTTCTTCAATACTTCGAATCTCATCTTATCATATTTTAATCCTTACGGGGTTATGAAAATAGTCAATAAACAGCCATTGTTACTATGCTAATTGAACTAATTTCTATAATGTGGTCGTATAGTACAAACTTACAAAATTTTGAAGTTGTCTTTTCCTCATATTCTGGTTCAAAGTTGCAAATCATACCATTATTCAAATGTATGCAACTACTTTCCAGAAGGAGTTAAACAAATGAAAGCCGTAACATATCAAGGAATAAAAGATGTGAAAGTGAAAGAGGTTCCAGATGCTAAACTGGAAAAAAAAGATGATATCCTCGTGAAAATAACTAGTACTGCAATCTGTGGCTCGGATTTACATTTAGTTCACGGTATGATTCCAAATTTTCCAGAAGAATATATTATTGGTCATGAACCAATGGGAATTGTAGAAGATGTTGGACCAGAAGTAACAAAAGTAAAAAAAGGGGATCGTGTTATAATCCCATTTAACATTGCTTGCGGAGAATGTTTTTTTTGTAAGAATGAGTTAGAGAGCCAATGCGATAACTCAAATCCAAATGGGGAAGCTGGTGCTTATTTCGGTTATTCTAATACCTTTGGCGGTTATCCTGGGGGACAAGCTGAATTACTCAGAGTTCCGTACGGGAATTTTACACCTTTTGTAGTCCCGGAGAACTGTGAACTAGAAGATGAAAAACTTCTATTTCTTTCAGATATTATTCCTACCGCCTATTGGGGTGTGGAACAGGCCGAAGTTAAAAATGGGGATACTGTTGTAATACTAGGCTGCGGACCTGTTGGATTATTGGCTCAAAAGTTTGCATGGCTGAAAGGAGCAAAGAGAGTCATTGCTGTGGACTACGTTCAGTATCGGCTTGAACATGCGAAAAGGACAAACAATGTGGAAGTACTCGACTTTACAAAATATGACGGTCTTGGCTCACATATCAAAGAGATTACACAAGGTGGTGCTGATTCTGTTATTGATTGCGTAGGAATGGACGGGAAAAAGAGTGCCGTTGAAATGGTAGAAACAGCCCTTAAATTACAGGGAGGAACAATGGGGCCAATTGTTATGGCAAGTCAGGCAGTCCGCAAGGGGGGAATTGTCAGCATAGTAGGTGTGTATGGAACAAGATATAATTTGTTCCCGCTCGGTGATTTCTTTGCACGAAACATTACCTTACGGATGGGCCAAGCCCCTGTTATTCATTATATACCTGAGTTATACAAACAGATTGTTGATGAAGTATATGACCCCACTGACATTATTACTCACCGCCTTCCTCTAGAGAAAGCAGAATATGGATATGACGTCTTTGATGAAAAACATGATGATTGCATCAAAGTTATCTTGAAACCTTAAGGAAGGAGACTTTCCATTGGAACAATGTTTCTATTGCGATAATCAGATAGGTGAAGATACCTATACTCATTATGTTTCCTTCGTCCAATCTACCGATTTCGTAGAAAAAACTTTATGTATGGATTGTTACAAAGAATGGTTAGAAGGAATTAAAGAATAACCTAATGGCTAGCTGTCCCAAATAAATCTATTCATTTAGGACAGCTCCTTTCCTCATCATATTACTGCTTTAAGATCCAACCACTTCTCCACCATTGACATGCATCACTTGACCAGAGACATATTTTGAATCATCAGAAGCTAAATATACAAAGGTGGGGGCTAATTCAAAAGGCTGCCCTGCCCGTTTCATTGGTCGATCCACGCCGAAATTCTTGACCTTATCTGCTGAAAAACTGGATGGAATGAGAGGAGTCCATATGGGACCAGGTGCAACTGCATTTACTCGGATTTCCCTTTCCTGTAAAGACAACGATAAAGACCTTGTAAATGCCACTATCGCTCCTTTCGTTGCAGAATAATCAATTAGAGATTTATTTCCTTCATAGGCTGTAACTGAAGTCGTATTTATCACCGTACTCCCCTTTTTCATATTTGGTAGTACTGCTTTGGTTAAATAAAAAAAGGAAAAAATATTCGTCCGGAAAGTGTGCTCTAACTGTTCTGCAGAAATATCAAGAATACTTTCTTGGATATACTGGACCGCATGATTGTTTATTAAAATATCGATTTTCCCAAACATAGACAGTGTCTGTTCCACAATGTGTCTCGAAAATGATTCCACTTGAAGGTCCCCAGGTAGTAAAAGACACTTTCGACCTAATTGTTCCACTCTTGCTTTTGTTTCTTCTGCATCTGAGTGTTCACATAGATACGGGATAACTAAATCTGCCCCTTCCTTCGCAAATGCATACGCTACTGCCCTACCGATTCCACTGTCACCTCCAGTAATAATCGCAACCTTTCCATTTAGCTTTCCACTGCCAATATAACTTGGATTTTCTGAAATTGGCCGTGGTACCATGATGGATTCCAATCCTGGGTGATGTTCTTGATGTTGTGGATAAAATGAAACAGGAACATCCTCACATTGTTTTTCCATATTATAATATGGGTATTTTGGATACTTCACCTTTACTCCCCCTAATGAAATAGGTATTTACCACAGATTATGCTTCGGGAATATTTATTGGGAGTACTTTATATAATGTAGAACCACTGTTAAAGGAGAAATAAATGATTTTCAACGTTCTCTAAAAGTTACTCAATCACTTCCCTAAAATTAGTACCTAGGATAAATATCTGGTATTAGTTGTTGGTCCTATATATAATTAAATTATAGATTACTGGAAAAGGGGCAAGGGAAATGAAAAAAAAGAAAATCGCTTGGGTTACCGACAGTACAGCTTTTATGACACAAGACTTAATCGATCATCCCGATGTTTACTCTTTACCCATTGTCATCATGTTCGATGAAAAGGATTATAAAGACGGGATAGATATAACGATGAATGACTTATATGAACGGATTAAAACTGGAAAAACCGTCCCAAAAACATCCCAACCTCCAGTTGGAAAATTTGCAAAACTATACGAAGATCTTAAATCGGAATATGAAACTGCCATAGCAGTGCACATTTCCAGTAAATTAAGCGGGACATTAGATTCTTCTGTAGCAGGCAAAGACATGGCTGGATTCGAAGTGGAAGTAGTGGATTCTAAATCCATTTCCTACGCCATGACTACCTTAATAAAAAAAGGAATGGAATATGAAAAACAAGGTTTCTCTGCCAAAGAGATAGCTTCTAATTTGAGGAAGGAAACAAAAAACTCCGAAAACTATATTTTAATCGGAAACCTTGATCAGTTTTATAAGGGGGGGAGAATGAATGGTGTTCAATTCCTTCTTGGGAGTATCTTACAAATTAAACCTATCCTACAGATAAGTACAGAGGGTGAAATTGAATTAATTGAAAAGGTCCGCTCTGAAAAAAAGGCGTTCAATCGTATAATAGAGCAATTAAAACTATCCTACGAAAAGCATACAATTGACCAAGTACAAATATTACATGGAAACGCCCTATATAAAGCAGAGGAGTTAAAGAAAAAAGTTCAAGAGCAATTCCCCGCTCTCGATATTGTTGTAGGAGATATTAGTTCATCTATTGCTGTTCATGCTGGGGAGGGGACATTAGGAATCATTTGGCACAAACAATAGCGCAACTTATACTTACCTTCTAAAAAGAAGTAATTCCCTTAACTCATGGGAATTACTTCTAATTTATTCTCCCCTACTTTTTTGAATCTCTTTAAAACATTGAATAAATTCCTTTGGATCGTCTTTGACATTATACGTAAAAACCCCTTGATTTGTATGTAAATATAAAAACCCCTCTTGTCCACGGATTATTTTAAAGGAAATATCAATGATTGTGTTTAATAAAAACTCTTTCGTCTCTGTTACGACACGATCCTCATACAATTTAAGCCAACATTTTTTTTCCACATTTGTCTGTTCCAATGGGGTAACTACCCGTTCCATTCTTATATAAGGATGTTCACTAATAAAATTCATTAATTTCCTCCAAAAGATTATTTTTTCTTAGTATCCCCGATCCCAATCGTGTTATATCCTTCTACGAATCATACTTGGATAAGTTTCAAAAACTGCTATTAAAGGAATGATAAAAGTAAAGTATTCATCACATCCTAACCTTTAGATAGAAAGCGAAGGGAGTTGGTTATTTTTGGCTAAGAAAAAAATAGCATGGGTTACTGATAGTACTGCCTATATTTCAAAAGAGTTAGCAGAAAATCCGGATGTTTATGTCCTCCCATTAGGGATTATTTTTGATAATGAGGTCTTTGAGGATGGGGTAGATTTGTCTGTTCAAGAATTATATACCCGAATCCGAAATGATAAGGAAGTACCCAAAACATCCCAACCATCTGTTGGTAAGTTTGCTGAGCTTTATGAAAAGTTAAAGGAAGAATATGAGCATGCCATTGCTGTCCATATTTCCAGTAAACTCAGTGGGACATTGGACAGTTCCACTTCTGGGAAAAATATGGCAGAGTTTAATGTAGAAGTAGTTGATTCCCTCTCCATGTCCCACGCCATTACATCCTTAATTTACAAAGGGATAGAACTTGCCGATAAAGGAATGAGTGCAACTGAAGTCGCTGATAGATTAAGGGAAACGGCAAAGAGAGGGGAAAACTACATTCTCTTGGGAAATCTTGACCAATTTTATAAGGGCGGTCGTATGTCAGGTACACAGTACTTACTGGGAAATATTTTAAAAATAAAGCCGATTATTCGAATTAATACAAATGGAGAATTTGAACTTTTCGAACGGGTCCGGTCCGAAAAAAAGGCAATAACCAGAATGATTGATTTGTTAAAAAATTCCTATGAAAAAAACACCATTCATCAGGTTCAGATAATGCATGGAAATGTATTCGATAAGGCCGCTGAACTGAAAGAATTAATACAAGTGCAGTTTCCAGATTTGGACATTTTCATCGGAGAGATTAGTTCTACCATTGCAGTCCATGCAGGCGAAGGAACGTTAGCCATTCTCTGGCATAACGAATAATCGTTCTTCTTAGAATAAGGTTTATAATGGAAATCTTCCACCTGTCCTCTCCTTTTTGGTATACTATTTAAGATTACTAAAAAGGAAGAGGGTGTTCTTGTGAACAATAAAGTTATGTTAGTGGATGGTATGGCACTTTTATTTCGCTCCTTCTACGCTACAGCAGTTAGCGGTTATTATATGATTAACAGCAAAGGAATTCCCACTAATGGTATTCACGGATTCATTAAACATTTATTCACGGCAGTAAACACTTACAAACCAACTCATGTACTCTGTTGTTGGGACATGGGGAGTAAAACATTCCGTACTGAAATCTTTCCTGATTATAAAGCAAACCGTGGAGAACCACCGGTGGAATTAATTCCCCAATTTGATTTAGTAAAAGATGTGGTGGAAGCTTTAGATATTCCAAACGTGGGACTTGAGGGTTATGAAGCAGATGATTGTATTGGAACTCTTGCTCATCACTTTAAAACAGATTCTGAGGTGCTTATTTTAACGGGTGATAAAGACATTTTACAATTAATTGATGACAACGTTCATGTGATTTTATTGAAAAAAGGGTATGGAAATTATGCCTACTATCAAGAAGACACATTTGTAAATGAAACGGGTATTACCCCAAAGCAAATGGTTGATCTGAAAGCATTAATGGGAGACAGCAGTGACAACTATCCTGGAGTAAAGGGAATTGGAGAAAAGACTGCTATTAACCTCCTAAAGGCACATCATTCCATCGAAGGCATTCTCGAGAACCTTAGCACTTTAACAAAAAGTCAACGGTCTAAGATTGAACAGGACTTAGAAATGTTACACTTGTCGAGAAAATTAGCAAAAATTCACTGTGAAGTGGAAGTACAATGTTCTTTAGAACAGGCTATCTTTGAGATAGACCGAAAGAAAATGATCGATAAGTTTAAAGAATTGGAATTTAAAAACCTAGAATCAATAATTTAAGTAAGAAAAGCGCAAGCGCCTAAGGGCACGAGCGTAGGGCAGTGGAGGAATGACAACTAGAAGTCCGCTCTTTGACTTCGGTTGTCACTTCCGAAGTGCCCCGCAGCAAGTAGGCGCTGGAGCTAGACAAAGAAAAGCGCAAGCGCCTAAGGGCACGAGCGTTATATAATTAATTTTAAAAGGGAGTTTCTGTTCAGAGGTTTTATCCCTCCGTCTGAAACTCCTTTTTACTATTAATCCCCGTACTTGCTAAATAGAAACTCTTTCGGAATTTCTGTTCCTCTGCTCCCTCTGACATCCACTTCTTCTTCTTCTGCCAGATAGAATATAATGAAACTTTCCTGCCCCCTGTCCGCTAACATTCTTGGCAGTTTCTCCAGTTGCGGATGCCACGCAATTGTTCCTTTTCTGGCACTCATAATAATAACCAAATCATCTTCTTTAAATTGAGGCAGAAACTTGTCATAGAAATTTGTCCATCCTTCTAGATGGACTAGCGTTGTAGGTGGATTGGGTTTAACTTCTTTCATGGAATCAACATATTTATCTGTAGAATCATTAAGTACTATCCCAAGCATTCCCACATTTAACTTACTCGTTATCATCTTTATTTTTTCAAGTCCTTGATGGTATCCAGGCTTATAGTTTGCCCCTTGGGGGAGAATGACCACCACTCGCCTCGTTGTATTTAACGGATGCCCAATTTTCGAAACGAGAACAGTTTGATTCGTACGGTAAATAAACCGGTCAATAACACTCCCAAATAATTGCTTATTTGATGTTTCCGCATCCCAGCCTGCCACGACAATATTAATTCGTTCTTCCGCAATCGCTCTTACAATCCCATCAGAAACATTGAGATCCACTTTTGTTAATAGACGGACTGGCATATCAGCCCCAGAGGCGTACATGACAGCATGCCCCAACATCTTTTCAGCTTTGGCCACTTCCCCTTCTGCATAACCCACTTCTTTTTGAACCACTGTCAGTGGATACAATGGCTGATCGTCTTTTTCTGATTTAATGATAAAGGAGAGATCTAACAATGATTCCATTGTTTCAGGGGAGGATAACGGAATAAGAATCCGTTCTGGACCCTCTTTCCGTACATAGGGTTTCAAATCTTCACTAACCGCTAACTTTCTCCCGTATTTCTCGACAAAATAAGGACCTAGCATACACGTTAATAAGATCATTATAATGACTGCATTAACCGTAGCCTGATCCAATAATCCAATGTCATATCCAACGAGAGTTGCTGCGAGTGTTGCTGCAGCTTGTGGAATAGAAAGTCCAAACATGACTTTCGTCTCTGTAGTATTGTACTTATAGATCTTGCTTATGATAAGTGGGGCTAGACCCTTCCCAATAAAAACCGCTGCAAGTATTAGCAGCGTCACAATCCATGATCTTGGATCACTGAACAGTACGCTTAAGTCCATTAAGAGGCCAACAGAAAGTAAGAAAAATGGAATAAATAGGGCATTCCCAACAAATCGGATCCGGTTCATCAGTGGACCTTGATCAATTATAAATCGATTAAGTGCAAGACCTGCCAAAAAAGCTCCTATTATTGGTTGCATTCCTGCTACAATGGCTAAAAACCCTGAGCCAAATAGAATAACCATTACATAGGAAAATTCATTAGTACCTTCTGTACTGATGTTTCGAAAGAACCATCGTGATAAGTATGGTGTACCCCATAAAACAACAATCAAAAATAAAAGCAGTGAAATAAATAATGTGATCCAAAAATTTGGTGTTAGTTGGCCCATTGCAGCACCTGCAATAACTGCAAGTAATAAAAGGGCAAGAGTGTCCGTTAGTAATGTGCCCCCCACCGCCGTCGTAACCGCCTTATTTTTTGAAATACCCAATCTGCTTGCTATCGGATATCCCAAAAGAGTGTGCGATCCTACAATAGAGCCTATTAATAAGGATGCTGCAATACTATATCCGAGCATAAGAGCAAAGAACGTCCCAAATACTAATGGTATTAAAAAGGATAGGAGACCAAAAGAAATACTCCGATGACGATATTTTTTAAATCCATCAATGTCCAATTCTAGACCAGCAATAAAAATAATAAATAACAAACCAACAGTGCCTAATAAAACAATGGTTTGATCCCGCTCTAATATATTTAATCCATTTGGTCCAATAATAATTCCAGCTAGGATGGGACCAATGATTCCTGGGATTCGAAGTTTATTCATGAGTATGGGAGTAATAAAAAAAATTAACATTGTTAACGCAAAGATAATAACAGGATCTTCTATAGGTGTCTGAAATGTCAATGGTATCCTCCTCTTACCCAAGCATAATTGATTTTTATCATCGGATATTAAAAATCAACAATAATTTGAACATAGATACAGATGGTAGTATCCCATACTGGACTTATTTATAAAAAACTTTAAACAATTTATGATCCATATTATTTCATCTTATGTCTGCTTCAATAAGCATTATTCTAGGAATGAATTATTTTATATTTTTTTAATGTTTTAAAAATAATTTAATATTCTTGCTGATTACTGAATGCGCTTTCTTTACTAATATAACAACTATTCCATTCATAATAGGAATTCAGCTAGCTTATCCCTTTATTAAATTTGATGAATTAAGGCTTGTAAAAAGATCTCACACCATCTATAATGTCTCTTATAAAAGAACAGGTGTCCTCTATAAATAGACACGAACATGAAGGGCGAGGATAAAGATGGAAAGTATTTCGGTTGGTCTACTTGGTTTAGGGACTGTGGGGAGTGGTGTTGTTCAAATTATTGATGAACACCAAGATAAACTGATGCACCAGGTAGGGTGTAAGGTTAGTGTTAAAAAAATACTAGTGAGAACATTATCTAAAGATAGGAATATATACCTCAATGGTTCTAGACTAACAGATGATCCCAGTGATATATTAAATGATCCATCTATCGATGTGATTATCGAAGTAATGGGTGGAATAGAACATACTAGAAACTATATTTTACAGGCACTCCAAAATAAAAAACATGTAATTACAGCCAACAAAGATTTAATGGCTGTTCATGGCAGTGAACTTCTACAAGTGGCTTTAGAAAACAAGTGTGACTTATTTTATGAAGCCAGTGTTGCTGGAGGAATACCAATCCTCCGTAGCTTAGTAGAAGGTTTAGCATCGGATCGCATCAAAAAAATGATGGGAATTGTGAACGGGACAACAAATTATATTTTGACAAAAATGTCACAGGAAGGTCGAGAATATGGGGAAGTTCTTCACGAAGCTCAAGACCTTGGCTATGCAGAAGCCGATCCCACTTCGGATGTGGAAGGTCTGGATGCTGCACGAAAAATTGCCATCCTTGGAACGTTAGGATTTTCCATGAAAGTAGACTTAGATGATGTCTCTGTATCTGGTATCTCCAACGTATCAAAAGAGGATCTGGAGTATTGTCATCAATTGGGATATACAATGAAATTAATAGGGATCGCGGACCGTACAGAGGATAAAGTCGAGATTAGTGTTCAACCTACACTTGTTCCTCACAGTCATCCCCTTGCGGCAGTTCATAATGAGTTTAATGCCGTTTACGTTTATGGAGAAGCAGTTGGGGAAACGATGTTTTATGGTCCTGGTGCAGGAAAACTTCCTACTGCCACCGCAGTAGTCTCCGATTTAGTAGAAGTGGCAAAAAACATGAGGTTAGGTGTAAATGGAAACAGTGTCATCCTGCCACAGTATTCTAAGAAAATAAAATCTGACGAGGAGATTTTTGCCAAATACTTTTTACGGATTCACGCTAAAGATCAACCGGGAACTTTCGCTGCCTTAACATCCGTTTTTTCCAATCATCAGGTCAGTTTAGAAAAAATATTGCAACTTCCATTGGATGAAGGGAATCTTGCAGAAATAATCATCGTTACCCATATTGTTTCTAAACGAAACTATGACTTTATTATCCAACAGTTAAATGACCTAGATGTGGTAGAACAAGTGAAAAGCAGTTATCGTGTGGAAGGGGATGATAATCGATGATATGGAAAGGGCTCATACATCAATATAGTCAGCTATTACCAGTAACAGAAAAAACACCAAAACTCTCTTTGCAGGAAGGGAATACACCATTAATCCCTTTGGAAACACTTTCTGAAAAGTGGGGAATCGATTTATATGTTAAATATGAAGGTGCTAACCCAACTGGTTCCTTCAAAGACCGGGGAATGGTGATGGCTGTTGCAAAAGCAAAGGAAGATGGCAGTGAAGCTATTATGTGTGCGTCAACCGGGAACACCTCTGCTGCAGCCGCAGCTTATGCTGCAAGGGCTGGATTAAGGTGTATTATCGTAATTCCCTATGGAAAAATTGCAATGGGAAAATTAGCACAGGCTGTAATGTATGGTGCTGAAATATATGCCATTGAGGGAAACTTTGACAATGCCTTGCAAATGGTCCGCAACTTAAGTGAAGTATCACCAATTACCCTTGTTAACTCTGTTAATCCTTATCGAATTGAAGGGCAAAAAACGGCTGCCTTTGAAGTATGTGATCAATTAGGCAGTGCACCAGATGTGTTGGCCATTCCTGTTGGAAACGCAGGAAATATCACAGCCTACTGGAAAGGTTTCCAAGAATATCATGATTTATATAAGACTGGATTACCAAAGATGCACGGTTTTGAAGCAGAAGGGGCAGCTGCCATTGTAAGAAACAAAGTGATTGAAAATCCAGAGACAATTGCAACAGCTATACGAATTGGAAATCCTGCAAGTTGGGATAAAGCAGTAGAAGCAGCAACTACTTCTAACGGAAAAATTGATGAAGTAACAGACGCAGAAATTTTAGATGCTTACCAATTGCTCGCTCAAACGGAGGGGGTATTTGCTGAACCGGCATCTTGTGCCTCTCTTGCCGGAGTAAAAAAACACCTTGATTCCGGTGAAATTAAAAAAGGGTCTAAAGTAGTGGCCGTTCTCACTGGAAACGGCTTAAAAGATCCTAACTGCGCCATTGATACTGCCAACTTTTCTCCTATTCAATTACCAAATAACGAAAATGTTCTATTTGATCATATTTTAGGACGTGTGGCACATGAAAAATAAATATTTATTTTCCATCACTGTTCCTGGTAGTACAGCAAACTTAGGTCCTGGATTTGATTCTGTTGGATTAGCAGTTAACCGCTATTTAACGCTCCATGTCAAAACAAGTGATAAATGGTCCTTTCTCCCAGAATCAACAAATTTAACGGGAATTCCAACAGATAAAACAAATTTAGTATATGTAGTGGCCGAATCGGTTGCCCGTGAATTCGACCTGGATCTTCCCCCATGTGAAATATCCATGATTAGTGATATCCCCCTATCTAGGGGCTTTGGGAGCAGTGCAGCAGCAATCGTTGCTGGTATTGAGCTAGCTAATCAACTTCTTGAATTAGACCTGTCTCCTGAAAAGAAAGTGCGGCTCGCCAGTCTACTTGAGGGGCATCCAGATAATGTTGCCGCATCTGTTTACGGGGGATTAGTCATAGGAAATCATCGGGAAGACGCTACTGATGTGATTTTAGGTGGAACCCCTGAATTTGATATGGTAGCAGTTATCCCTGATTACGAACTAAAAACAAAGGAGTCAAGAAGTTTATTGCCTGATACCTTAACGTTCAAGGAATCTGTGAAAGGGAGTGCCATCAGTAACGTCTTAGTTGCTGCCCTATTACAAAAGCAGTGGGATGTCATGGGGAAAATGATGATGAAGGACCTGTTCCATCAACCTTATCGAGAAGAAGTCATTCCTGAGTTGAAAAAAGCTCTTTCCATTGCATCTAAATTAGGGATTTATGGGGTGACATTAAGTGGAGCGGGACCAATCATTTTGTTTTTTGCTCCAATTGGAGAAGGAAAAACCATTCGAAGGGAACTTCAAGTCTATTATTCAGAATACGCGATAGAACTTATAAAAGTAGATAAAAAAGGAGTTTGCATAGATGCAGGAATGACACCTACCAATATGAAAAGCGTAGGCGCTGGAGCTAGACAATAAAAAAAGTGCAGCGCCTATGGTCACGAGCGTAGGACAGTGTCCGAAGGTGCCAAAAACTTATAAATTATCATTAAAAAAAGGTGCGGGGTTCTAGGTTCCGCACCTTTCAGTAATCAGAGCAGTTTTTCCTGTAGCCGGAAACAGACCACTTTTTCTTCGGTCATAGATTCAATGGAGGAACGCACACCTTCTCTTCCTAAGCCTGAACCTTTTACACCACCAAAGGGCATGGCATCAATCCGGTAATCACTACTGTCATTAACCATAATACCTCCAACTTTTAGTTTCTTAATAGTATAGAAGGCATTTTCTATATCAGATGTAAATATTCCAGCTTGCAATCCGTAATTTACACGATTTGAACGTTTTATTGCTTCTGTTAAGTTTTCTACTGGATCTATTAAAACGACAGGACCAAATACCTCTTCTTCTGCAATTTTTGCCTCGTCCGGAACGTGCGTTAAAACAGTAGGATAGTAATATGCACCATCTCTTTTTCCACCTGCATGTAAATTACCGCCACAAAGTAGTGCATCACTAACCCAGGATTCCACTCTTTTTGCTTCTTTTTCATTAATTAACGGTCCGACATCGGTTAGTTCACCCATCTTATCCCCTACCCGAAGATCTGTTGTCCGTTCAACAAACTGATCGAGAAAATCGCGATACACACTCTTTTCCACAAAGATACGCTGAACACCAATACAATTTTGCCCTACTGCTGAAAATGCACCAGAAATACATGATTGAACAGCATCTGGTAGATTAGCATCTCCCATGACAATTACAGGGGAGTTTGAACCTAACTCCATACTTACTTTCTTGATTCCTGCTTTATGGGCTATTTTCTCTCCTGCCGCCCCTCCACCTGTAAATGTAATCATTCGAACTGCTGGATGGGTAACGAGTGTTTCTCCAACCTCCTTACCTGAACCAGTGACTACAGACAGAAAACCGTTTGGAATCCCTGCATTGTAAAAGGCTTCTGCTAATAATAGAGCACTCAATGGCGTCACGGAAGCCGGCTTAACGACAATCGCATTTCCAGCTGCAATAGCAGGGCCGATTTTATGGGCTACTAAATTTAACGGATCATTAAAAGGAGTAATAGCCCCTATTACACCAATTGGGAACCGATAATAATAACCGATCCTGTTCTCACTTCCTTCGTTCTGATCAAAATTAATCGTTTCCCCATTAATTCTTCTTGCTTCTTCCGCACTTAATTGTATCGTCTGAATTGCCCTTTTCACTTCTGATCTTGCTTCATTAATTGTTTTACTGCCTTCCAATGCTATTGTACGGGCAAATTTCTCCCGATTCTCTTCCATATAATTTGCCGCCCGCCGAAGTACTTTCATCCGTTCATGGACCGGCCATGATTCAATACTCTGAAATGCCTCTTCTGCCAATTCAATAGCACTTTCCATATCTTCCTTTGTAGCTAATGGAACTTTTGCGATTAGTTGATTATTCTGAGGATCATATACATGAAACGTTTCCTTTTTCTTCACCCATCTTCCTGCGATAAACATTTTTTCTTCTTTCACTTTAATTTGCATTGTAATCCACCTCCCGAACTTTCATACGTTTTTCCCTTTGATAATTTATCAGATCAATTAGAAGAGAATACGCCGTTTCCCGGAGGCCAGCCCCTGCACCAGTTAGAAAAATTGGTCCAGCTAAGTTGCATTTATATAAAATACCATTCGTAGGACCTTGAACACTCGCCAATGGATCATTCTTTTCTAATTCTTCTGGCTGAACTTTTGCTGTTATTTTTCCATTCGCCTTTTTTATCCTTGCTAATAGTCGTATTGTTTTATTCCTAGATTTCACTTCTTCCATTTTTTCAACTGTAATCCCACTAATCCCTTGACAAGCTACATCATCTGGAGTTATATTTCCCCCCATCAAATAGTTCGAAAGAATAACAGCTTTATATCTTGCATCATATCCTTCCACATCACTCGTCGGATCCGCTTCGGCATAACCAAGTTCTTGTGCCTTTGCCAAAGCGTTTTCATATGAAGATCCCGCTTCCATTTCCGTTAGGATATAATTAGTAGTTCCGTTTAAAATACCCTTAATTTCCGTTATATCATTCCCAGCAAGAGTGGAAACAGGCATTCGAAGTGCAGGGGTACCACTCATTACGGTTCCTTCAAACCCCCAAAACACATCATTTTTGGCAGCCAGTTCCCCTAACTCTTGATAGAGAAGGGCAACTGGTCCTTTATTAGTTGTCACTAAACTTTTTTTGTTTTCAAATGCAGCTTTGCAATGGTCAATCGCAGGTTGACCCGTTTTCACATTTGTATACGTTACCTCGACGATGACTTCCGCATTTGTTCCGGTTATTGTCTCCAAGCTGTTCAATCCCTTTACAACTTTCGACCTGGTATTAAAGTAATTTTCCATATTCCCTGTTTCATCCAACACCTCTAATAAATGCGGTATATCCAACCCCTTTGGATCATAAACAGCCCCTTTCATCACATCAGATACGGCAACAATTACTGGTTCAAATCCAAAGTCTTCAATTAATTGTCTCTTCTGTTCCACTAACAATTTCGCAAGGGATTGCCCTACTCCGCCGAAACCGACAAATGCTATTTTCATAGCCTATCCCCTCCACTAACTTATTTTCCCCCCATGGGGATTAATAATAAAAGGATCTTTGATCATCAAATCCCTTGGATAATTGGTAAATGTCTCACATCCATCCTCAGTGACACGAAATGATTCACTAATCTCAATACCATATTTATCAAACCATAATCCTGGAATTAAATGAAAGGTCATGTTAGGCTGCAATACTGTCGTGTCTCTTGCTCTTATACTTGCGGTGTGCTCTCCCCAATCAGGTGGGTAATTTAGTCCAACTGAGTATCCCAACCTGGCCTCCTTTTCAATTCCGTGCTTTTTCAAACTTTTCCGCCATACTTCTTCCACTTCTCCACACGTCATTCCCGGCTTAACAGCATCCAAAACTTCTTCCAATCCTTCCACTACGATAGGTGTGACACGTTGCAAATCTTCTGAAGGATTACCAATAGATACAGTCCTAGCTAATGGTACATGGTATCGTTTGTAGCACCCTGCTAATTCAACAATAACCGCATCCCCTTCTTGGAACGATCTTTCGGTCCATGTCAGATGTGGAATAGCTGTATTTTCACCAGTAGGTAAGAGTGGAACAATTGCAGGATAATCTCCCCCATATTCCTCCGTTCCAGAAAGCATATAGTAATAAATTTGGGCTGCAATGTCACATTCTCTCATCCCCGCACGAATACTTTCTGTCCCTTTATACATGGCGTGTTCCGCAATCATCGCTGCCCGTTTCATATAATTAATCTCTTGTTCCGATTTAATAAGCCGTACATAGTTTACCAATAAGTCAGCATCTATAAATCTGGCATTCGGTAGATTATTTTGTAGTTGTATAAATGCTTTTGCAGAAAAATAGTAATTATCCATCTCCACACCAATCGTTTTTTTTCCGTGTCCTAAGTCAACGAGTTTCTGTCCAATATAATCCATTGGATGGTGGATAGCTGAATGAACATAATAATCCGGATAAGCATACACGTTCTCTTCATGAAGCCACGTTTTCGTTCTGGCCCCTTTCGCATCTTGATATCGTCCAATCCATAAAGGCTGGGGCTCATCTATAATAACAGCTAACATCTGATGCACATAAAAGGACCAAGCATCATAACCTGTAAGATAGTTCATATTAGCAGGATCCGTTACAAGTAAAACGTCAATTCCCTTCTCTTCCATTCGCTTTTTCGTTTTTGTAAGCCTACTTTGATATTCAAACAAATCAAACGGAAGCATAGGATCCTCCTCCTTTTATCAGATTTATCTTTTGTTAGTACTATAGTATTAAAAACTATAGTTCAATGTAATGTTCAAACTGTATGAACTTTAGCAATTTCCGTTATACACCATTGATATAACGGTCTTTTTTTCTTAATAACAAAGAAAAACCAACTGCTACAAAAAATTGTAAGTCAGTTGGCTTTATTGTTTATCATTGTTCTTTTTCAACATCCATAAACGGACACTCAATTCTAAAAGAAAGAGGTCATCTGAATCCACTAGCGATAATTGAGTTAATGACTCGATGTTCCTTAATCGATGGAGGAGTGATTGTCGATGGAGATTTAATGCTCTTGCAGTCTGACTAACATTGCCCTTATATTTATTATAGACAATAAACGTGTATATAAGGTCTGCTTTCCGTTTTTGATCATAATCTATCAAAGGTTGAATCGTATCTTTCACAATGGATTCAATTTCTTTTTCTTCTGAAAGGGTCATTAAGAGACGGTTAATTCTAGTATCACTGAAAAATGTCCTTCCCCCATAACCTGATTCCTGTTTACCGATTTCAAGGGCAGTCTTTGCTTCTTTGAAACTGTCAAAAAAGGCATAATGTCCATCTTTATGAGTTGCAATTCCCCATGACAAAGTGATATCCGATAATAAATCATTTAAACGTTTTTCCACAAGATCTAAAAATTGATTTGCTGTTTCCATATATGGCTGATGGTCTGCCTCTAGAAAGATTACGACTTCCCCTTCTTCAAAGCTTGCCATGGTTCTCCTATGAAGAACATCCCCTGCTTTTGTAATTTCCTTCTGTATATAATAATTCATACTTTGCAGGGAGGAGGTGGGTGGTCGATCTTTTCGCTTCGTCTTATTCAAGTCAGAATCCTTTTTTATTTCTCCTACGATACAAATATAAGGTCGAGTTAAATCATAACCTAATAGTTGTCCCTTTGAGATTAATTGATTAGTGACTTCCGTGTTATTTTTCGTAAGATTTAGGATGAAATTATCTCTAAGCCGCACTTCTGTCATCTCTATGGCATTTTCCTTTACAAAATAAAGAGCACACGCAGTGAGGGCATGTTCCAACACATTCATGACAAACCATGTTAACTCCTGTCTTTCTTTTGGCTGAATTAATAAATATCCTTGTTTATTATGGTTACTTGAGATGGTCAGCTGAAAACACATGTGATGGTCCACCATAAATTCTTCCATATAATGGGACAGTGGGTGGTCTGTAAACAAATCCAACTGGGGAATTTGTTGATGCTGTCCTTCAATCTTTCCCGACATAATATTTAATAGGTTTCTATTAAAATGACTATTAGCCCTTGTGGATCCAGAGAAATCTATTATTGCGTTAGGGATTTTAATGCGCTTATATAAAATGTTTGAAATGTCCTGTAATCCTTTTTCTTGCAAGACACAGTCAATTAGTTCTTGTCTAACCCCCTCAGCCTGCTGCCTTTCCCACCGTTTGTCATTAGTTATTTCTTCAAGAACACTGTGAAGAATATCTCCAAATCTGACTTCCCAGGGAATTTCAAGGATTACAAAATCATAATGACTGGCCAATTGGATCACCCGTTCCGGAATATCATAAATATATCTTCCCGTTGCAAATGCGAGAACGGATGCTCCAGCTTCGATAACATCCTTAACAAAGCGTTCCAATAGAATTGGATCGTCCTCACAGCCAATTCCCGTACTAAGAACAAACTCATTTTTTCTGACAAAGTTTTCAACAGGGACTTCAATAACAGATATCCAGTCAATCTTTTTTAGATCCAAATATCTTTTCCCACTTTTTATTTTTGAAGTTTCAAGAACCGGTAATTGAATAACATCCCTTACAGTTAACCCAAGTAAACCACCCCCGATCAGAACTAAATAGTACAGTTTATGTGGGAAAAATTAGGAATAACCCTATTTTAGTAAGATTCACAACACAGGGCAAGTAAAAGATTATTTGCTTTCTTACTTGCTATATAGCTTTTAATTGATTATATGACTATTGATCCAAAGACAATGGACCTGGAAATACGAATTTCGTGTACAGACAATGTGGTTCTTTACTGCCAGAGGAGTATCACTGAAACCAAACCAGTGTCAAACATTAGTTGTAATCGGTCTCATAGAAGGAATGCCTCGTGTTGAAGCACTTCTGTTTGCACCTTAAAACCAATGAGAAAGTAAAACGGTCACGTAATAAGTCCGTGACCGTTTTATAGTTTTTCAAACTATTTTCTTGTTTTTTTCATGACTACCAATTCATAAGGCTGTAGCTCCGCAAATTCTCCCTTGATATAATTCATCCACCCTTCCAAGTCACTGGATAGAACAACCTGCCATATACCTGGAGACGGTAAATGAATATCCTGTTTCCTATTCATTGGATTCCCATAAATGGCGAAATCTTCATGGTCACCAATTAATGTAAAACCTAAAATGGGGTCTGGAACATGAAGGAGATGAAACCTTCGTCTAATCTCTTCCTTTGTCTTTAACCGGAATACACTATTTTCTTTACGGAGTTTAATAAGAGCTCGAATAAACGCAATACTTTCATGTTCTTTCTCCCTTTGTTCCCAGTCTAACTGATTGACCTCATCCCCCGATATATAACTGTTGTCATCCCCATTTTTTGAACGGAACCATTCTTGACCTGCATGAAGAAAAGGAATTCCCTGGCTCAGTAAAGTAAGCCCCGTTGCCATACGATGCATCTTTTTTCTGACTAGTTCTTCATCCTGTGAATTGGAGAGGGTGAGTTTATCCCAAAGGGTATGGTTATCATGACATTCCACATAATTGATTGATTGCTTAACATCATCTACCATCGGTTGACCGAATTCTTCTAACACAGATCCAGTTAAAAGTCTTGAGAGACGCTCCACAAACCTCCCATTCCCATTGACAAAACCACGGTCATTTCCATCAAACAAATTACCTTTTAATGTATCTCTGAAAAAATCGTTAAAATAACTAATGCCATGTAACTGATCAGAATGAAATATGGTTGCTTTTTGTTGTGAGGGGAGTGCTGTTGGTAGTTCCCACCCTTCCCCTAACAACATTACGGGATCTTCTTCCTTTGAACAAAAATCGCGAATTTCTTCCATTGTAAATACATCTAAAGCTCCCATGAGATCAAAACGAAATCCATCCACTTTGTATTCATGAAGCCAATACTTTACAGTGTCTAAAATGAATTTTCTTCCCATTATTCTTTCCGAAGCAAAATCATTCCCTACTCCTGTTCCATTACTCACTGTTCCATCCTCATGGTAACGGAAATAATAACCTGGAACAATTTTCTCGAAAGGGGATTCTTCCATAATGAAAACATGGTTAAAGACAACATCTAAAATAACAGAAATACCTTCTTCATGAAAAGCATCAATCATTTGTTTACATTCTTTTATTCTCGAGACAGGGTTATTTGGAATGGTGGAGTAACTCCCCTCTGGCACTTGAAAAAATAGGGGGTCATAACCCCAGTTATACTGATTTTCCGGTTTTAACTCATCCACTCTTGCAAAATCATTAATCGGTAATAACTGAACATGTGTAATTCCCAATTCTTTTATATAAGATAAACCTGTGGAGAAACCTCCACTTGTCATTGTATTGGTCTCTGTCAGTCCAAGAAACGTACCTTTGTTGTGTACTCCACTACTTTGACTTACCGTAGCATCCCTTACATGGAGTTCATAAATAATCGTATCAAAAAGGGAATCTATTTTTGGACGATCTATCCGTTTCCCGTGGAAAGGAACTGTTTTTTCAGGATCTATAACGACGCCTTTCTCGCTATTGGCTAAAAGGCCTTTGGCATAAGGATCAATTACCCATTCTACTTTTCCATTAATTGTGATCTCAAATTCATACACTGCCCCATGCCAATTCCCTTCAATATAAGTTGACCAAACACCTTTCTCACTTCGATTTAAAGAATACAATTTATTATTTAAAGATATTATTACACTCGTTGCAGTTGGAGCCCACAATGAGAACAAAGTACCGTCCTTTCCAAAAGATGGACCTAATACTGCTTCGGTTGCTGAATATGTCTCATCAAACCACTTGGTCCTCACAACAGCTCCAGTAAATACAGGAATATTCCATTCTCCCCATGTGAGAATTAATTCTTCTCCCAGTGGCAAAGGGTTGTCAACACTCATTTTTACCGTAAAGTCAATCACAGAATTCACCTGTGGGAAAATTACCTTATCCTTTAAAGCAATTGAAGGAACGCTTCCATTTTTGTCCAGTTCATCCAAGATGTCCTTATCCTTCATATTAATTGTCAGTTCATGACTATGATCAATCCAGGCTACATTTTGCTCCATTGGACAACTCCCTTTCCGCCACTCCGGTAGGTTTTCTAAAATCCTGTTTTTTATTTTCTTCTACTCGGAATCAAACCTAATTATAACCAAGATTATGGAAACATCAAGATAATAATTCTTTTGACATATGTCAAATATCCTCGAATGATAGAAGTATATATATACAATGTTATGTTTAAATAACAAACTTTACATTTGGTTGTAAAATCGTGCAACTGTTCATAAATTCGTAATAAATTTTTATCATCAATAATAGAGGATACAACATATCTATAGAGAATTACTCTAAAAACACCATATTAAGAAAATTAACAATTATGCGTTAAATTATCTGACAAGTTCATTGAGGTTCCTTCCCATGTGAAATATGCTTCAACTATGTAGTGTATATTTAATCACTATCGGGCCTCATCGTTATCTGAAGAAAGGGGAAATAAAATGCGGTACAACATCTCAGAACAAGACATTTTTTTATTTCATCAAGGAACCAATTATGAGTCGTTCCAAATGCTCGGTTGCCACAGAATAAAGTGGAATGGCCAATATGGATATCGTTTTGGGGTATGGGCACCAAATGCAAAAGAAGTTCATATTGTCGGCGATTTTAATCACTGGGATGGAAGATATCACTCCCTTGAACGGATAAACAACGAAGGTTTGTGGTTTGGTTTTTTCTCAGAATTACCTCTCCGCTGCCGTTATAAAATTCTGATTATTCAAAGTAATGGCAATTCAATATTAAAAGCAGACCCATATGCCTTTCAATCGGAACTTAGACCTGCTACTGCATCATTAACTCCAGATGACGAGGTTTATCATTGGCAAGATCATAATTGGCTAAAAGAAAAGAAAAAAGAGAATAGCCATCAGTCTCCAATGGTAATATATGAAGTTCATCTCGGAACGTGGAAGATAAAAACGGATGGAGAATTATATACTTATTTGGAGTTAGCAAATGAACTTATTCCTTACGTTAAAACATTGGGATTTACTCATATTGAAATCCTCCCACTTGGGGAACATCCCTTCGATCTCTCGTGGGGCTATCAGATGACAGGCTATTTTTCTGTTACCACACGTTATGGGACATTAAATGAGTTTAAGTACTTTGTGGACCAATGTCACCAACATGGGATTGGAGTAATTATGGATTGGGTACCAGGTCATTTTTGTAAAGATGATCACGGTCTCCGTTTATTCGATGGGTCTCCCCTCTTTGAATATGCAGACCCTCAAAAGTCGGAAAAAAAATCTTGGGGTACGTTAACTTTCGATTTTGGTAAACCAGAAGTACAAAGTTTTTTAATCTCCAATGCCATTTACTGGCTTCAGGAATTACATCTAGATGGGATCAGGGTCGATGCCGTTGCCAGTATGCTCTATTTAAATTTTGACCGAGGGGATCATGAAGAGAAAATCTATAATTCTTTCGGAACAGAGGAGAATCTAGAGGCTTCTGCTTTTATCAAAAAGTTAAATGAGGTCGTTTTTAAATACAAGCCAGAAGCACTCATGATGGCAGAAGATTCCTCCGATCTTCCCCTCGTAACTGCACCAACATATTTAGGAGGATTAGGCTTTAATTACAAGTGGAACATGGGTTGGATGAACGATATGCTACGGTTTATGAAATACGACCCTGTGTATCGCAAATGGCATCATCATTTATTAACTTTCTCTTTCATGTATACCTTCTCAGAAAATTTTGTCTTACCTTTATCCCATGACGAAGTCGTACACGGTAAAAAATCTCTTTTGGATAAAATGCCGGGAGATCAATGGCAACAATTTGCAAACTTAAGACTTTTATTAGGGTATAAGATGACACACCCAGGGAAAAAGCTCCTCTTTATGGGCGGTGAATTTGGTCAATATGCTGAATGGAAAGATAAAGAACAATTGGATTGGCACTTATTTGACTATCCCCTACACCGTGGTATTTATCAATTCGTAAAATCCATTAATCATTTTTATCTTACAAATAAATCTTTGTATGAACTAGACCACCAACAAGAAGGATTTGAATGGATTGATCCCCACAATGTGGATCAGAGTATCATTGCTTTTCGAAGAAAAAGTTCCGCTCCAAATGAGGAATTAATCATTGTCTGTAATTTTACTCCAAATGTAATTTTTGATTACAAAATTGGCGTACCTGAGCCAGGTATTTATCGGGAAGTTTTCAATTCTGATTCAATAGATTTTGGTGGTTCCAACCAGCTTAACGAAGGAAAACACTTTAGTTTCCCAGAAAAGTGGCACGGGTTAACACAGCATATTAAAGTGAAAGTCCCACCGTTAGCTATGACGATATTCCAATGCGTGGAAAATAATAAATGATCAGGGGGAAGTGGAATGAAAAAAGAATGTGTTGCAATGCTTTTAGCTGGTGGCGAAGGTAAACGTCTAGGTACATTAACCAAAAACCTGGCTAAACCAGCAGTTTATTTTGGGGGGAAATATCGAATTATTGATTTCACATTAAGTAACTGTACTAATTCTGGAATCTATACAGTCGGGGTTTTAACACAATATGCTCCCCTAGTGTTAAATAAACACATTGGTATCGGAAAGCCTTGGGGATTAGATCGTCAAAATGATGGTGTTTCTGTTCTCTCTCCCTATACGGCCAAAGATGGAGGCAATTGGTATTCCGGCACGGCGGATGCTATCTATAAAAACATTCATTTTATCGAAGAACACGACCCTGAATATGTCCTTGTTATTTCCGGTGACCATATCTATCACATGGACTATAACAAATTACTTAATTATCACAAAAAAATTGGTGCCCATGCAACCATATCGGTTATGGAAGTTCCTTGGGATGAAACTTCCCGGTTCGGTATTCTCAATACAACAGATGATCTAAGAATCTATGAATTTGAGGAAAAACCCGAAAATCCAAAAAGTAATTTAGCATCGATGGGGATTTATATTTTTAATTGGTCCACCTTAAAGTCCTATTTACTTGACGATGCTTCTAATTCCGTATCAAGTCATGATTTTGGAAAAGACATAATTCCTTCCATGGTTCAAGACAATCTTCAATTATTTGCTTATCGATTTGAAGGATATTGGAAAGATGTTGGAACTGTTCAAAGTTATTGGGAAGCGAACATGGATCTATTAGAAGAAAATCATTCCCTCTCGCTAACGAACCGTCAATGGAGAACATATACACACGATTCCAACTATCCTCCACAATTTTTCGGGAAAAATGCCTCTATAAACAATTCCCTCATTAATTCTGGATCATGGATTTGTGGGAAAGTAGATCATTCGATTCTATTTGAAAATGTAACTGTTCATCAAGGAAGTAACATACAGCAATCCATCCTTCATCCTGGCGTTCAAGTAGGTAAAAATGCTGTTCTTGACCGAGTAATAATTATGGAAAATACTATCATACCAGATGGTATCCAAATTCGTTCCAATCCATTTGAAGAACCACTTGTTATTGACCAAGACTCTGTAACACAGGCGTTGACACTTTAGAAAATCTATTATTGCCTTTACTCTATTAGCTCTGCCGCATAAGATTAATGCTTCACCATTTTTTACATGATGGAGGGTCTATATATGAATACATTGATGGGATTAATCAACCTTGATTACGAACAACATTCTTTACATGAATTAACCTATTTCCGCTGTGGAGCAGCCGTTCCTTTCGCAGGACGTTATCGTCTTATTGATTTCACCTTATCGAATATGGTGTCCACTAATATTCAGGAAATAGCAATTTTCACAAGGAATAAATACCGCTCTTTAATGGATCACCTTGGCACTGGGGCCAACTGGGAATTAGATCGCCGTAATGGCGGATTGTTTATTCTTCCCCCTGACTGGAACGACCCTACAGACATTTCAAAAGGTGACTTACGTTTTTTCCATAATAACCGAGACTTTTTCTACAGGGGTAACGGAAAGTATGTCCTGATCAGCGGCAGTCAGTTTATATCAAACGGTGATTATCAAGATGCCTTTACATCTCACTTGGAAAGTGAGGCGGATGTCACACTCATCACCACAAAAGTGGATGTGTTGGATCGGGAGCACGATCCTTGTCTTCGGATTGAATTAAACGATGAAGGATATGTTTCAGATTTGACAAATGAAAAAACAAATCCTCACCTCTTTAGCGGGGTGTATATCATAAATAAAGATTTATTGCTTGATCTGGTAGACCAATGTATCGCCCATCACAAAGACCATTTCTTTTTTCATGGAATCAAGGAGAATCTTAGCCGTTTAAAAGTACAGGTATATGAACATGTTGGTTATTCTGCATTTATCAACTCTATTGAAAGTTTTTACAGACATAACATGAATCTCTTAAAGTCCGAGAATTATAAATCTCTTTTTTATAAAAATACATTCATTCGAACGAAAATCAGTAACGAACCACCAACTAAATACCGCGATCATTCTAATGTAAAAGAATCATTATTGGCAAATGGTTGTGTCATAGACGGGGAGGTGGAAGGAAGTGTTTTATTCCGTGGAGTGACTGTACAGGAAGGGGCAAAAATCAAGAATGCAGTCATTATGCAGCGTTGTACTATTGAATCTGGTGTTCATTTAGAAAATGTCATACTGGATAAGGATGTTCATGTTACAAAAGACCAGACATTTATTGGTTCTCAAGATAAACCATATGTTATTGCCAAACGGAAAGTCATGTAGTTATTGCATACACCTTTTGGGGGAGCAAAATATTATTTATTACGGAAGGAGAAGATCTGATATGGAAAATGTCTTATTTGTCGCCTCAGAATGCACCCCTTTTATTAAAACTGGAGGGCTCGCAGATGTAATCGGGTCTCTGCCGCAAGCTTTAAAAGAATACGAGAACATGGAGGTACGCGTCATTCTCCCTATGTATGATGAAATCTCAGAAGATTGGCGTAAACAAATGTCGTTTCAAACTACCTTCAATGTTCCTCTAGGGTGGCGAAATCAAGAAGCGAGTCTCTATACTCTCGAGCATAACGGGATACTTTATTACTTTATTTCAAATGATTACTACTTTACCCGTAAAGGGGTTTATGGATATTACGATGACGGGGAACGCTTTGTATTTTTTAATCAAGCTGTCATGGAAACGATATATCA
This sequence comes from Evansella tamaricis, assembly GCF_019042215.1. Taxonomy (GTDB): domain Bacteria; phylum Bacillota; class Bacilli; order Bacillales; family Salisediminibacteriaceae; genus Evansella; species Evansella tamaricis. Next base: position 93,635 of record NZ_JAHQCS010000151.1, read on the forward strand.
TATTGATTTTAAACCAAATATACTCCATGCACATGACTGGCAGGCTGGAATTGCTGTTGCATTGGCGAAAATTACACAACCTGTTGAGCATATGAAAACTGTATTTACCATTCACAATATTAAATATCAAGGAATGATGACAACAGATGTTTTCCATGATTTCTTTAACCTTCATCCTAGCCACTTGGGGGGGATGGAATGGAAAGGGATGTTAAATTGCATGAAAAGTGCCTTGCATCATGCAGATAAAATTACAACTGTCAGCCCTTCTTATGCAGAAGAAATAAAAGATCCATATTACAGCGAAGGTCTCCATCAAATCTTATGGGATAGATCTGATGATTTAATTGGTGTAATCAACGGAATTGATACAGATGATTACAATCCCATGAAGGACCCACACATTTCTGTTAATTATAAGCATTCAAGAGTTAAGAAAAAGGAAAATAAAGAATTCCTTCAGGAAAAATTAAATCTCCCTGTGGATAAAGAAATTCCTCTATATATTATGATTACTCGATTAGTGGAACAAAAGGGATTATATCTTGTGGAACGTGTTCTGGATGAGTTCCTCCAAGAAAATGTTCAATTAGCTGTACTTGGAACAGGGGATCCTGAGTTTGAGGGGTATTTTTATCATTTATCAGAAAGATTTCCAGATAAAGTAGCAGTTAGACTGACATTTGACGAAGGTTTGGCAAGACAAATGTATGCCAGTGCTGATTTTTTCCTTATGCCTTCCCAATTTGAACCTTGTGGGTTATCTCAACTAATGGCATTACAATATAAGACTGTGCCTATTGTAAGAGAAACTGGTGGTTTAAAAGATACCGTATTCCCATACAACGAAGAAACCGGAGAAGGTAATGGATTCAGTTTTACTAATTACAATGCACATGATTTATTATTTGTGTTACGTTATTCCCTTAGTATTTATTATCATGACACACACTGGGATCAGCTATTAAAAAATGTTAACAAAAGTAAATTTAGCTGGAAAGATTCTGCCCACGAATACGCAAAAGTTTATCAGCAATTATCTGCGGTAAATGTATAAATTCCAGAAAGACTAAGGATTATTTGAAAGGTGAGGGGTTGTGTAATCGTGCAAGAGTTGACAACAAAAAGGCTTGTGGACCAAATAACTAAAAAACTCAAAACAGAGAGAGGCAAAGATATTAAAAGTGCCTCCAATAAAGATCTTTATTACGTAATAACTTCCGTCGTAAATGACGTAGTCAATGGAGATTGGATGGTTACACAGGACAAATATAAGAAGAAGAAACAAGTTTATTATCTATCAATGGAATTTCTCGTTGGGCGCCTCTTAGAAAGTAATCTGCTAAACTCTGGTATATTAGAACGAGCAAACGAGGCACTTCTCAAATTAGGCTTTCAACCACAACAAGTTTATGAACAAGAACATGATGCCGGTTTGGGGAATGGTGGGTTAGGTAGATTAGCTGCTTGCTTTCTTGATTCTTTAGCATCCTTAAAATACCCCGGACATGGATGTGGAATACGTTATCGTTATGGTCTATTTGAACAGCGTATTATTCATGGTCATCAAATTGAGCTACCTGATTATTGGCTAAAAGAAGAATACCCTTGGGAGACAAGAAAAATAGATCAGGCTGTTGAAATTCATTTCGGTGGGAATGTGCACATGCATGAAAAAAATGATGGGACCTTGGAGTTTAAATACGAAAATACGGATAAGGTAATGGCTGTTCCGTATGATATACCCATTATCGGATATCGAAACAACATTGTTAACAGTCTGAGGCTATGGAGTGCAGAATCAACAGAAATTGATACAGATCATTTAACTAGCCAAACAGACCACTATTATCATCAATTAGATCATAAACATTCCATTGAACAAATATCCGGATTTTTATATCCTGATGATTCCCATTTCGAAGGAAAAACACTTCGTATTAAACAACAGTATTTTCTTGTTTCTGCAAGTATTCAACATATCATTAAAGAATATAAAAAGAACAACCGCCGTTCACTCAAGTATTTACCCGATAAAGTGGTCATCCAAATTAATGATACACATCCGAGCCTGGCCATTCCGGAATTAATGAGAATATTAATGGATCAAGAACGTTATGGATGGGATGAAGCATGGAAAATTACAACTTCTGTTATGGCATACACAAACCACACCACATTAAGTGAAGCCTTGGAAAAATGGCCTAAGGGAATGATTAAGGATCTCCTACCAAGAATTTATATGATCATCGATGAAATAAACGAACGTTTTTGTAAAGGCATCTGGTTTGATTACCCTGAACTTCGAGATAAGATTCCAGCCCTTGCTATCATAGCAGATGACCAAGTACATATGGCAAGGCTGGCCATTGTAGGAAGCTTTAGTATTAATGGTGTTGCCCGAATACACACAGAAATATTAAAAAAGAAAGAAATGAAAGACTTTTACTACCTCTTTCCTAAACGTTTTAACAATAAAACTAATGGAATTACCCATCGCCGTTGGTTGTTACAAGTAAACCCGAATCTGGCTAAATTAGTAACAGATGTAATAGGACCGAAATGGATTCAACGTCCAAATGACCTTATAGGACTGTTACGTTATACAAAGGACAGCTCCTTTCTAGAAAAGATTGGTCAAGTGAAGAATGAAAATAAACGAATACTGGCAGACTTTATTCACGACAGGACCGGGATTACTATCGATGAGAATTCCATTTATGATATTCAAATTAAACGACTGCACGAATATAAACGTCAATTATTAAATGTATTTCACATCCTTCATTTATATAATGAACTAAAAGATAATCCCAGCCTTGATATAACACCAAGAACTTTTATTTTTGGTGCCAAAGCGGCCCCAAGTTATCATCTTGCCAAAGAAGTAATAAAATTAATTAATCAAGTTGCCTCCATTGTAAACAATGATAAGGATATTCGTGGGAAATTGAAAGTTGTCTTTCTCGAAAACTATAATGTTAGTTTAGCGGAAAAATTAATTCCAGCAGCAGACATTAGTGAACAGATTTCTACAGCAAGTAAGGAAGCATCGGGAACAGGTAATATGAAAATGATGATGAATGGGGCATTAACCGTTGGAACATTGGACGGAGCAAATATTGAGATAAGAGATTTTGTGGGAAATAATAATATTTTTATTTTTGGATTAAACGCTGATCAAGTACTGGATTATTATCAAAATGGAGGCTACATTGCAAGGGATATCTACAACACGGATGACAGGGTGAAACGTATTTTAGACCAATTAAACGAAGGTGCTTTCGGATCTCAGGAAATCGAGTATAAAGATATTTACTACAATATCTTGTACCACAATGATCCATATTTTGTTCTAAAAGACTTTGATCCGTATTTGGAAATTCATGAATTAGTGGAACAGGCCTATCGTGATAAAAACGCATGGAATGCCATGAGTGTCACGAATATTGCCCATTCTGGTAAATTTTCCAGTGACCGTACGATTCAAGAATATGCTTCGGAAATTTGGAAACTTAAAAAATATTAATTTAATTGGATTATACTTCTCTAAACAAGTCTTGGGGATACTTTCGAGGATACTGAAAAAGTTGTAAGATACTTTTTCAGTGCCCCAAAGCTTTCTGCATGACATTTTTCATTCAATATTGGTTTTCTTGAATGATACTGGGAAAAGTGACTGTAAATGTTGTACCTTTTCCTATCTCACTCTCTACTTTAATAGTTCCTTGCATTATTTTAATTATACTAAAAACAACCATTGTTCCAAGACCTGTTCCCTTGTCTTTGGTCGTATAGTAGGGAGTACCTAACCTGTTTATCTGCTCTGTGGTCATCCCTACACCCTTATCTTTAATTTTAATCTCAGCATTTTCGTTAACCTTCCTTACTCTGATGGATAGTTCTCCTCCGTTTTGCATGGATTCAATACCGTTTTTTATAATATTCATCAAGCATTGATGAAGTTTTTGTCGCTCACCCACAACAGTAAGTTCATCTGTCGTTTGAAAACTAATAATGGAATTATGAAGGGTAGCATATGGTGTAACCACATTTACAATATATTCTAACTCCTCATTTATTTCTAAAAGCTCCACATTTTCTAGTGATGGTTTAGCAAAAGTGAGATAATCTGAAATGATATCCTGCGCACGATCCAATTCCTCAATGGAATGCTTTATATAAAAATGCTTCTTTTCTTCTGGAACATTCTTTTCATTCAATAATTGTAGGAACCCTCGTATAACAGTAAGTGGGGTTCTAACCTCATGGGAAATACTCGCAGCAATATCACTAACTACTTTTAGTTTTTCTAACTTTTTGAGCTCTTCCAGAATAATACGATCAGATCGCGCCCGTTCAATAAAAACAACAAATAGAACAATACCCATGAACTCTGTACTATAAAGGATAATTACTGGGATTAGTTCTATCATTTTTCCATTTGGGCTATATCCATAAACAACCAAAAATAAAATTAATAAACCTAAAAATGAGGCAAATGCTGCTAGATACACCTTTTCCTTCACTCTACTAATTCTTGTGAAAATGGGATATAAATAAAGCAAAACAAATAGAAGAGGTCCGTACACTAAAATGGATGCATAAAATCCAGAATCAAAACCGATATGGAATCGATAGGCTAATAACACCGCCAATAAGAAACACGCTACTTTAGGGCCGCCATATAATGCACCAATAATAAAGGGGACTTGTCTCATATCAAAGATGAAATTTGGAAATGGAGAGATCGGAAACGTCATACAGAGGACAATACCCATAGCTGAAAAGATTCCAATGAAGATTTCATGGGAAATTCCGGTGATCCTTCTCTCTATAAACCTATGGTATGTAATAAATAAAAAATAAACGAAAAATAGGTTCAAAAGAAAAACATATAGTTCTTCTGGTAATCCAATCATCCTGTCCCACCTCACCTCATCGACATAGTTGTATAATTCTCCTTGCCCTTAATAAACACCTCTTTTTCAACACAGTATTTCAATTACACAACGGTACGATATTTTTATGTTCGAAAAAAACTGCCTCACCTCAGTGAGACAGCTTTATAATTAAAATCATTTATTTTACTAACTTTAATACTTTTTCTACATTTGCCACAACATTCTCAACAGAGAATCCATACTCTTTCATCACAATATCCCCAGGGGCAGATGCACCAAATGTTGAGATTCCGATTACTGTTCCATGGTCACCAACATATTTTTCCCAACCTAGAGGGTAAGCCATTTCAATACCAACGCGTGCTTTTACGCTAGAAGGTAATACAGACTCCTTATACTCATCAGATTGTTGCTCGAATAATTCCCAGCTAGGCATACTTACAACACGAACTGCTACTCCTTGCTCAGAAAGAACCTTCTTCGCTTCCACAGCAAGACTTACTTCAGAACCAGTTGCTAAAAGAATGACATCCGCTTCCTTGTCTGAATCGGAAAGAACGTAAGCACCTTTTCTAACTCCATCTCTGGCTAGCTCAGCAGATCCTTCTAATACAGGTAACTTTTGTCGAGTTAATACCATTGCAACAGGAGCTTCCCTTTGTTCGAATGCATAACGGTACGCTTCTACTGTTTCATTTGCATCTGCAGGACGCATTACTGTTAAATCTGGAATAACACGTAAAGCTGGAAGTTGCTCCACTGGCTCATGTGTTGGCCCGTCTTCCCCAACTGCAATACTATCATGAGTTAAAACATAAACTACAGGCTGTTTCATCATTGCAGCTAGACGAATTGATGGACGGAGGTAATCTGAAAACACGAAGAAAGTTCCACCGTAAGGACGTACTCCGCCGTGAAGAGCAAGACCATTTAATGCTGCACCCATCGCATGTTCACGAACACCAAACCAAATGTTTCTTCCCGCATAGTCCCCTTTACTGAATACAGGTAAATCTTTTAATGTTGTATTATTAGATCCTGCTAAGTCTGCAGATCCGCCAAAAACAGTTGGTAAATTTTTAGCAATTGCATTGATGGAGTATCCTGATGATTCCCGCGTTGCCATCTTTGGAGCATCGAGAGGGAATAGTTCAAGATCCTTATCCCATCCTTCTGGTAACGTATTGGAGATTGCTTGTTCAAATTGAACTGCCAGCTCAGGATATGCTTCCTTATAACTTTGGAATAATGCATTCCATTCTCCTTCTGCTTTCTCACCATTAACTTTTATTTTTGCAAAATGCTCACGGACAGAGGCAGGAATTTCAAAAGGCTCGTGATCCCAACCATAGCTTGCTTTTGTTAAAGCTACTTCATCACTACCAAGCGGTGATCCATGTGCTGCGGATTTACCTGATTTATTTGGACTTCCGTGACCGATAATAGTACGAACTTCAATAAGTGTCGGCTGATCGCTTACAGATTTCGCTTCTTCAATTGCTTTTCCAATTGCCGCAATATCCGTTCCATCTTCTACGCGAACATAGTGCCACTTATATGATTTAAAACGCTCTTCTACACTTTCAGAGAAAGCCATGTTTAAATCTCCGTCTAAAGAAATATCATTTGAATCATATAACACAACCAGTTTACCAAGACCCATGTGCCCTGCCATGGAAGCTGCTTCTGATGCAACGCCTTCCATTAGATCTCCGTCACCACAAATAGTATACGTATAGTGATTAACAATTTCAAAGTTCTCTTTATTATAAGTTGCTGCTAAATGGGCTTCTCCCATTGCCATACCTACTGCTGTGGAAATCCCTTGACCAAGAGGACCAGTCGTTGCTTCCACACCTACAGTATGACCGAATTCTGGGTGACCAGGTGTTTTGCTTCCGTGTTGACGGAAGTTTTTCAGTTCTTCCATTGGTAAGTCATACCCTGTTAAATGGAGTAAGCTGTATAGTAGTGCTGAACCATGTCCTGCAGATAATACAAACCGATCACGATCAAAGAAATTTGGGTTCGTCGGATTATGTTTCATCTGGTTTGTCCAAAGCTCATAAGCCATTGGAGCTGCACCCATTGGCATCCCAGGATGACCTGAGTTTGCCTTTTCTACCATATCGATTGATAGTGTTCTTAAACTATTTATTGCCAATTGTTCAATTGTCATGCTTAAATACCTCCGCTGTTATTTATTTCGGAACATTTTCCCAATCTTTTAAAAATCTTTCAATACCTGAATCTGTTAAAGGGTGCTTCCATAATGAAGGAAGTAAAGAACCTGGAATTGTTGCAATATGAGCACCTGCTTTTGCAGCCTCTTCAACATGTGTAATATTTCGAACACTCGCAGCAATAATCTCCGTTTTAAATCCGTAGTTTGATAGAATCGTTTTTAAGTCTTTTACTAGAATCATACCATCTGTACCAATGTCATCTAACCTGCCGATAAATGGACTAATGTAAGTGGCCCCAGCCTTTGCAGCCATCAACCCTTGTGCTGCTGAAAACACTAATGTTACATTCGTTTTTATCCCCTGTTTTGTTAATTCATATGTTGCTTCAAGACCAGCTTCTGTCATTGGAAGTTTAATTACAACATTTGGAGCCCATGCCGCAAGTTCATGTGCTTCCTTTACCATTTCTTCAACTGTTAAACCAATGACTTCTGCACTGACAGGTCCGTCAACGACATCACAAATTTCTTTAATAATATCTTTAAAAGGTCGACTTTCTTTTGCGATTAGTGTAGGATTTGTTGTTACTCCATCCACTAAACCTAATTTAGTAATTCTCTTAATCTCTTCCACATTTCCAGTATCCAAGAAGAATTTCATCATACTCACTCCTTTTTATGTAATAAGATCATTTGCACAACCCTAAAAACTATAGAATCACACATACAATTTAAACATATCATTATAACACCAAACGAGTTGTACGTACACAACAATAATCTTAAACGTTAACCATTTTTTTTACAAGATGTTTTTGTGTTAAAAATAAGTCATTTTTATTAACAAAAACCTTCTGACAATGATCTTTTCTGGAGGGAACTAAAAGGGAATAATATAAGTAGATTGTTAATTTCCATAGTAAACACCCCTATCACCTAGAAGGCACTGAAAAGTGGTGCTTTTCCACTTTTACAATCCCTCGAAGCAAAGAGCGTAGCCGTCGCAATCTTAAAGAATCCTGAAAAAGGAACTGAAAAAGTTGTAAGATACTTTTTCAGTGGCCTCATAACCTAAGAGGTGTTTATGAAAAAAATTTAAGTATTGCATACAACTTTACATTTTCCTAGAGGTTGAATACCGTACAACTAATTCAGGTTCATAACATCTGCCACATGTTGAGATAGAATATTTTCCAGAATACGCTTTTCACTTTCCGGATCATTATTTGTACTGTATAAACTGACCTGATAGCCTCGACTGCTTAAATATGATTCCGCTCCACGTATAATGGATGGAAAGATGTAATCGGAAATTTACGTTGTAATGATAGCTATAGTCTTGTTAGTTTGATTAATTGATTTCCAATCATTATCCCTATCCGTGCAGAATGTTCCTGAACCTTGTTCACGGTAAAGCCAACCTTCACTAACTAACTCACCAATAGCAATGCGAATCGTATGTCTACTCACTCCGAATTCTTTCAATAACTGGTTTTCAGAGCTTATTTTCTGGTGAGGTGAATATGTTCCATCTAATATTCTAGATTTAATAATACGCTTAACTTTTGCTGTATTTTGTTTCCATTTCCCACCCCACCTCATCTCAAAATATTCTCTGTTAATTACTCACCTGAAAGGAGTATTTTGTCTTTGTTTTATATATTTCTCCTGGACTTAAAGTTATAGAATCAAAATGAGGATGGTTAACTGCATCAGGGTGTTTTTGTGTTTCCAAGCAAAGTCCCAAATATTTTTTTGATTGGATTTCCCCTAATTTAAAATTGTTATTCAACATATTACCTGTATAAAAAACCACACATGGTTCACTAGTCTCAACCAATATACTTCTCCCGCTGTCATCATCTTTTAAAAGGATTTCTCCGTTATTATTTTCATCTAAAATGAATGGATGATCATAACCGTTTCCAACGAGGATATTTTGATCATGATCAGATGTTACTCCATCCTTTACCTTTCGCCCTTTGCGGAAGTCGAATGGAGTATTACTTACGGACTCAACCTCACCTGTTGGGATTAGCTCTTTTGTTAATGAAAGAAATCCACTACTTTTCATAGTAAGTTCATGATCAAGAATATCCCGCTTTAATCCGCCACTAAGGTTAAAATACGTGTGGTTTGTAAGGTTGAGCAAGGTTTTTTGATCTGTTTTCCCCTCATATTCAATAGTTAATTCATTTTTTGTATTCACAGTATAAGTTATTTTAACGTTCACGTTACCTGGGTAGCCTTCTTCCCCATCTTGAGACAAATAAGAAAAAACTAAACCTATTTGGTCTTCATTTTCAAAGGGTTCTACATCCCAAAATACTTTATCAAATCCCTCTATTCCACCATGAAGGTGGTTATTTCCATCATTAATTGGAAGTTGATATTTTCTACCTTCTAATGAAAACTCCCCTTTATTAATTCTTCCTGCTACCCTCCCCACTGTAGCACCAAAATAAGGAGAATGGTTTATGTAATCCTCCACATTGTTAAATCCAAGGACAATATTTTCTACTTTTCCATCCATATCCGGAACATATAGCTCTGTTATAATGCAACCATAATTCAAGCAGGTCATTTCAAAAGATTTATTATTTTTGAGTGTGTACGCAATGACTTCTTTACCGTTTAATTCACCAAAATTTGATTGAGTTATTTTCATTTTCCATACTCCTTTCAAGGTTAGAGGAATAGATTCATTCCATTTGTATAGCTTTTCAGTTCTCTATAATCAGTAAACTTTGATAATGGATTTCTGTTTCGATAGTTATACCAAATACTCGTCCAGCCAGCTTCTGAAGCAGGAATGACGTCATTTGTCCATGAATCCCCAACATAATAACAGTTCGAAGGGATTTTCCCTGTTACTTTATTCACATGTAGGAAGATATTTTTATCAGGTTTTGCAATACCAACTGCATCGGAAACAAAAATATACTTCATTGGTATAACATTTAACAAACCCAATTGTTTTATTTTATTCACTTGATGCTCCACTGGCCCGTTGGTAATCATTCCCACGAAAAAATTTTGTTCTTGAAGTGTTTCAATTAATGGATATACTCCATCAAATGGTTCTATTAATTTTTGATTCTGTAAATAAGTGTTTTGGATGTCTGTTGCATCATTATCCGTTAAAATAATACCATACTCTAAAAATGCTTTGATTAGCCTTTGGATTCGCAACTGATGTAGTGCTAACCTTCCCTTTGTATGTTCCATCCATAATAAATCACTGTAGTAACGTACTGTTTTAAATAATTTTTCAATAAATCCATTGTCAGGCTGTTCCAAATACGGTACAACGGCCTTCTTAAATGGAAGCAGTTGATCATATAATGTATCATCTAAATCAAAAAAAACAGCTTTTTTCTTTTCCATTAAAGTTATATCCTCTCCATAACATTAAATAGCCAGTCTCGTTTCTAAACACCATTAAACAAAAGCAGACAATAAATAAGTTAATCGCTTTCTTTAACTCGTACGTATAACTACTTGTTTCATTATAAAACAAATTAGTCCATCGTGTTTTGCAAAACTAAAATATTTTGTGAATCTTCAATTCAGTCATCCGTTTCTTTTTGTGATATCCCCTTCATTTCAATGACGTTACCTATCTTTGCAATTAATAATGTGATAATTACTGCAAAAATGACTACACTATAAAATCCAGCACCTATCCCTATTCCAACACCTCCGACAAAAAAAATCATCGCTGCTGATGTTAATCCTTTAACTTGTAATCCGTCTTTCAGGATAAGGCCAGCACCAATAAATCCTAATCCGGTAACAATTTGTGCTGCTAATCGCATTGGATCCATAACAGTCCCTTCTTGCTGTGAACCATACCGCTCTACACTATAGATAGAAATAATTGTTATCAGCGTACAGGCAACCGCTACATACATATATGTTTTAAGCCCTGCCGGTTTATTTTTTGTAGTTCGATCAAGTCCGATGACAAAACCAATAATAGCGCTTAGCAATATCCTAAAATAGATTTCCAATTCTCGAAACAATTCCCAAAACTCCATGAACTAGTCCCCCTTCGAAGTATTTTTTGTTTACATTATGCAGTAATAAAAAAACAACAATAGTAAAGATCACCACTGTTGAATTATGACAGTTAATCTTCTTAAATTCCAAGATTCCATAATGACGGATTTCCAACAGAAGTTGCCAATGCCCCTGCAGACAAGGCATCTAAAATCTCTTGTTTTTCCTTTATTAAGCCCCCTGCTATAATTGGAAGTTCAATTCTTTCGGTTAATTCATAAATTGCCCTTGGAATTATTCCAGGTAATATTTCAATAGCATCAGGTTTTAAAGCGTGGGGTATCATTACCGTTCGGTCAAAAGCTGTAGAATCAATTAAAAACGATCGTTGAATCGTAATTAATCCCTCCTCTTTTGCCATTGGAATAAACTGATTCTTTGTTGTAATAATTCCTTCAGGTTTCCAATTTTTTGCTACATAGCGAATTCCATCTTTATTATTTGCTAATCCCCCAATAAAATCCAAATGAATAAAAACTTTCTTTCCATGTTTCTTTAATTTATTTATTTGGTCCCCTGTTGTCAGGAGATCCCCTTTCATTATAAAAATAATATTAGACTGACTATGAATTGCAGTTTCTATTAAATTAGTATATGTGACAGAATTGGAGTTACCTATGGAAGCAATCACTTGAGATTCTACCATCTCTATAATAGTTGTTGTCAATTTACTCACCCCTAGTGGATTATACTAACTATACCTTTTTTTCTCAGAACTGCCTACAGAAAACCTCTTATATTCTAAAACGGTTTCTTAAGAAAAGGCTATGTTAAAGGCTAATGTTGATTTTTTAATAGGATGATTTTTAGCGAAATTTACGATACTCCTGCGGGAAAAGCGAGTTCAGGGGAGACCCCGCAAGGTGTGAAACACCGAGGAGGCTCCCGAACCGCCCGCGGAAAGGGAGTGAATTTCGCAAAAATCAACATTGAACGATAACAAAGCCTAAGAAAAAAACACCATAGGGCAAACTATGGTGCTTTCTCAATTTCAACCTCATTTAAATTTTAGAAAAAGTTTTCATCTAGAAAGGCATCCGATTTCTGTAACAGTAAAAAGGCTTCATGAAAATCCTCTTCTCGGACTTCAAACTCTAATATAAAAGACATGCTCTCTTTGTTTGTTCTAGGCTTTAAATTTGGTAACACTCCATGCGCCGACCTTTTTAATGAACCACTTACCATTTCAAATTGAGTTGCAGGTAATAGGGGAATATAATTTGTACTTTCAGGTATACGATCCAGTTTAATTTCTGATATCTTTAATGTTTCTAATTTTGCAGTTGTGGATAAGGCATCATTTTCGTTTTCAAAGAATGCCTGTATTTTTCTCTTCATTGCCTTGCTCCCTTCTGCTCTTTTTATTTCTCTTTACCCGAAGGTAAAACCTGTAAAACATCAGTACCCAAACCAGATTTACATTAAATAACAAAGCAAACCCCATAAAAGAATGGGAGAAATTCCTTTTATGGGGCAGGTGATAATATTTTGGATTGATTTAGCCTATACTTACTAGGCGTCCACATTAATATCAAAATATTCCGTTGCATTATTATAGGAAATATCTTTTATTATTTTCCCCAGCAAAGGATAATCTTTAGGTGCTTCTCCAGAATCAATCCAACCTCCCACTAATTGACAAAGCAATCTTCTAAAGTATTCATGGCGAGTGTAAGAAAGAAAACTTCTTGAATCTGTAAGCATTCCAACAAAAGTACTAAGAAGTCCAATACTAGACAAATCAGTCATTTGACGAAGCATACCATCCTTCTGGTCATTAAACCACCAGCCTGATCCAAATTGTACCTTTCCTCTAATCCCTTCTGTCTGAAAGTTTCCACAAGCAGTAGCAATCACATAATTATGAGTAGGATTTAAGGAATAAATAATAGTTTTCGGTAATTCATTTGTTCTATCTAATCCATTTAAATAACCATTCAATGATTTTGCCAAAGTAAAATCATTGATAGAATCAAAACCAGTATTAGGTCCCACTCTTGCAAACATTCGTTGACTGTTATCACGGAGTGGACCTAAGTGGAGTTGCATCGCCCAACCTAAAGAATGATATAGTCTTCCGAGGTACATTAATATATTGGTTTTATATTTTAATTCTTCCATATTTGTAATGGTTTCTCCATTGAATGCTTTAGAGAAAATAGTAGCCGCTTCTTCATCAGTACATTCTTCAAAAGGAAGAACTTCTAATCCGTGATCGGAAATTCGGCATCCCACTTCATGAAAATAGGATGCTCTCTTTTCAATTGCCTGAAGGAGAGTAGAATAATTAGTAATTTTCACTTCACTAACATTCCCTAGCTCTGTAACATAGTCCATAAAACCTGGTTTTCTAAGTTCAATTGCTAAATCTGGACGGAACGTAGGGAGCACCTTGGTTTTTATGTTTTTATCTTCCTTAATAAGTTTGTGATAACGCAAATCATCCACCGGATCATCTGTCGTTCCTATGACTTTTACATTTGAACTCTCAATAATTTTTTGAGCACTTAAAGTAGGGTCTTTTAACATTCCATTACAGCGATTCCAAACTTCCTCTGCAGTATCTTCACTTAACAAAACATCTGTATGAAAGTAGCGCTTTAGTTCTAAATGTGTCCAGTGATAAAGCGGATTGCCGATAGTATAAGGTACTGATTTTGCCCATTGTTTAAATTTCTCATAATCGCCAGCATCTCCAGTAATATACTTTTCGTTAATACCGAGAGCCCTTAGAGCACGCCATTTATAGTGGTCACCATCGAGCCAAATTTCGGTAATATTTTTAAATGATTTGTTCTCAGCAATTTCCTTAGGACTTAAATGGCAATGATAGTCGTAAATGGGCATCTCTTTGGCATAATCATGATAAAGGATTTTCGATGATTCAGACGTTAATAGAAAATCTTCATTTATAAAGGATTTCATTACGGTCCTCCATTAGTAAAAGTATTTTTCATAAGGAACTGTCGGTTTAACTTCTAGCCCGTTTAACTTCTTTTACAAATTGTTGTGCTAATTGTGTCAGCTTTTCACAATAAGCCTCATCTATTATCTCTTTTGTATTCACAAGAGTGCTTCCAACCCCTGCTGCAACTGCCCCTACTTTAATATATGATCCAACGTTTGATACATTAATACCACCAGTAGGCATCAGTGGAATATGTGGTAATGGTCCGTGAACATCTTTGAAGTAACCTGGCCCCATTATATTTGCTGGAAAAACTTTTATTAAGTCTGCTCCATTTTCATAAGCTGTTAAAATCTCTGTAGGGGTTAATGCTCCTGGAACACTAAGAACACCATACCTCTTTGTCATTTTTATTGTATCCACGTTCACAACTGGTGAAAATACAAACTTGGCACCAGACATAATAGCTGCTCTTGCTGTTTCAGGATCAAGAACTGTCCCCACACCTACAATCGCTTCCTCTTGCAATTCATCAGCTACCAGTTCAACTAAAGAAAGAATTTTAGGTGTCTCTACCGTTAATTCAAGAGCTTTCACACCGCCGGCACTCAAAGCTTTGGCGATTGGTATAATATTGTCCTTATTTGCGCCACGAATGACTGCAACGATTCCACTGTCCTTTATTTGGTTAAGTAAACTCATGTTATCTCCGCCTATCTTTCAAATTCTTTCCAACTTTTTATATTAACGATCAATATCTTCCCTAGTGGAGCGATTCATAAAACTTTCCAATTCATTCCGATCCGCTAACCCTTCAAAATCACCAGGTACTTGAGTGGCGAGAGCACCCATTCCATTTCCCCGCTCCACTACTTTTTCAATCGGAACCCCATCCAGGAGTCCTGATATAATTCCTGCTGCAAAGCCATCCCCTGCTCCCACTGGATCAATCACTGTTTTTAAGGGAAAACCTGGAACTAATCCATAGCCTTCATCCGTGAAATAATACGCTCCTTTAGCCCCTACTTTAATGATGACCAATTCAGGACCTAGTTGCAGGAATTTTTCTCCCAATTTTATTGGATTATTTTCTCCAAACATGAAAGACCCTTCATCTACGCCTGGCAAAAGGATGTCCGCTAATCCAGATAACTCGATTAGAACTTTTCTTGCTTCCTCTTCTGACCACAGTTTTTTCCGTAAATTTGGATCAAATACAACTTGCACACCGTTATTTTTTGCAAATGAAACAGCTTTTAGGATTGATTGATAACAGCTTTCACTTAATGCTGGAGTTATACCTGTAATATGGAGATACTTTGCCTTAGCGATATATCGCTCATCCAGATCTTCTGGAGATAACATACTTGCGGCAGACCCTTTGCGATAATATTGAACTTTCACTTGGTCACCGCTTCTGACCTCTTTGAAATAAAGTCCTGTTGGTGCAGTTTTATCAATTTTTACCTGGCTGACGTCAATTCCTTCTCCCCTTACAAAGGAAATCAATGCTTTTCCAAATTCATCATTTCCTATCCGGCTAATCCATCCAGCTCGGTGCCCTAATCTTGTTAGTCCAATCGCTACATTTGTTTCCGCTCCGCCAAATTTCCTGGAAAAAGAATGTGAATATCTTAACATCGGGGAAGATTCTGGTGTAAAGAGCACCATTGTTTCACCAATCGTAACAACGTCCATCACAAAACCCCCTATAATTAATCACTTTTAGGTGTAAAAATGGAAAAAGCTGCCATATAGTACTAGGGGCAACCTTTTCATCTGGATAAAACGAACTAAACACCTGAATAAGACATGAATCCTCCATCAACAGGGATGGAAATACCTGTAACGAAACCCGACATATTTTCATCAACCAACCAAAGTAATGTCCCTAAAAGATCTTCTGGTTCTCCAAACCTTCTCATAGGTGTATGTGCAATTACTTTTTCTGCACGCTCCGTATAAGATCCATCTTCGTTTGTTAACAATCTTCTATTTTGTTCTGTCAGGAAGAATCCAGGTGCAATAGCATTCACTCGAACTCCTGCAGGTGCCATATGTACAGCAAGCCATTGAGTGAAATTTTCTACACCAGCTTTTGCTGCTGAATAAGCAGGAACCTTTGTCATGGGACTAGGTGCTGACATGGAGGACATATTAATGACGATGGCTCCTTTTCGATTTATCATTTTTTTTGTGAAAATTTGCGAAGGTATTACTGTTCCAACTATATTTAAGCTAAATACAAAATTAAACCCTTCTCCCGTTAAATCAAAAAACGAAGTAATGTTTTTATCTTCAATATCTTCAAGATTAACCGTTTCATTTGTAGTGGATCCTTTTGGATGATTACCACCTGCTCCATTTATTAAAATATCATAACCATTATAGGTTTCAGAAACTATTTTTTCGGCATTTTTTACACTTTCCACATCCATTACATTGCATTCGATTGCAATTGCTTCTCCACCAGCATCACGAATTTCTTGAGCAACAGCTTCTCCTTTATCAATAGTACGGTTCAGGATGGCTACTTTTACACCTTGTCTACCTAATTCCTTTGCCATTGCACCACAAAGGACGCCACCGCCTCCCGTGATCACTGCGACTTTCCCTTTTAGATTACTATTAATTGATAACATTTTTAGTTTCCCCCTTATATCGCTCAAGGCTATCCCATATACCCCATAAATACATAATCCCAAGACCTCGATCATATAAACCATATCCTGGTCTACACTTTTCACCCCAAATATGTCTTCCATGGTCTGGACGGGCATAGCCAATGAAACCAACATCATGGTAGGCTTTCATAATCTCTAAAATATCGACGGAACCATCTTTACTTCGATGAGAAGTTTCGATGAAGTCTCCATTTTCATAGCGTTTTAAATTTCGTATATGGGCAAATGGAATTCTATCAGCAAATTCCCTAATCATCTCAGCGACATTATTTATGGGATTAGCACCTAAAGATCCACTGCATAAAGTAATTCCATTAGAAGGACTGTCAACGAGCTTAACAAATCTTCTTAAACTTTCAGGTCCAGTAATAATCCGAGGCAAACCAAAAATTGGCCAAGGTGGATCATCCGGATGTATTGCCATTTTTATATCATTCGCAGCTGCAACTGGAATTATCTCTTCTAAGAAATAGTGGAGATTATTCCACAAATCATCTTCAGAGACATCTTTATATGCATCAAATAATTTAGATAATTGAGCCAATCTTTCCGGTTCCCAGCCTGGCATTGTAAAATCCGGATTAGTACTTATTGTATTCACAAGTTCCATTGGATCCATATTTTCAACGATAGCTTTTTCATAGAAGAGGGCAGTGGAACTATCCCCCATTTCTTTAAATAAATCCGTCCTTGTCCAATCAAAAACAGGCATGAAATTGTAACATATAACCTTTACACCAACTCTTCCTAGCTTCTCAATTGTTTTTTTGTATTTATCAATGTACTTATCCCTAGTTGGTAAACCGAGTTTAATGTCTTCGTGGATATTGACACTCTCAACCACATCAATATTTAATCCATGCTTATCTGCTTGACTTTTCACTTCCTCAATTCTCTCTAACGGCCATTCTTCACCAGCAGCCAAGTCATGTAATGACCAAACAATTCCTTCTACTCCTGGAATTTGTTTAATGTAATCTAAGCTGACTGTATCATTTCCTTCGCCGAACCACCTAAATGTCATTTTCAATTTATTTTCACTCCTAGACTAGATCTTAATTACATATTACTTCTGTTTCTAGAGAATATAAACGATTATCCCATCTTTTAAATAAATTTTTAAAATTATTAGAAAAGCGCAAGCGCCTATGATCACGAGCGTAGGGCAGTGGAGGAATGACAACAGAAGTCTGCTCTTTGACTTCAGTTGTCACTTCCGAAGTGCCCCGCAGCGAATAAGAAGCAACTGAAAAAGTTTAAAACCACTTTTTCAGTTCCTTTTATTTGTATGGCAATGGCTGCGCTCGTCGCTCGCCTGATAGGAGAAAACC
>NZ_JAHQCS010000152.1 GCF_019042215.1 Evansella tamaricis
AGGCTATCGCCTAACCGACATTCATCTCCCCCTTATCGTTGGGCTTCGCCCTTCACACGATTGAAGAGGGAGTCTTCTGTCGGAAAATGATAAAAATAGAGTAAACCCACCTAAAAATGGGGGCTATTCCATCCCTAATTTAGCACAGAACAACACCCATTTTTTTCTCAAAAATCCATTTATTCTAATGTAAACGTAGCGAAACCTGCACTTCCGTCGCCTCGATAAGTGAAGTACAATGCTTGAACACCATCTGGGATAACGATGTCAGAGGTGTACTCGGTCCATACATTCGTAAAATCAACTGGAATCTCACCAAGTGCTTCTCCATCCCATGCGGTTTTCACCTCAAAAACGCCTTTACAATATCCACGTACCTTTATCTTCACTTTCGTTATACCTTGACAGTCAAAATATTTGAATCCAGCAGTAGCTGAGTCTTGCATATTCGCAATATATCCCGTTTCCTCATCCCCATCTTTCCCATCCTGGGTGATCTTCGGGAACTGGCTGTCCATCCATAAACCGCCAGAATACATTGCCTCATCTTTATGGAACAGATTACAAGCCAGATATGTCGGATACTCCCCGCGCCCGATTAGCGGAGCACCATTGGAACCACACGAAGTCATCTCCACCTGCGGAATCGTTCCATCCTCTAGCACTTCAATCCGCTCGATACATCCTTGACGGCAAAAGCTTGAACCGTTTGTATGTCGATGGTAAAAAATATACCATTGCCCTTCCATCTCGACGATGCTTCCATGATTATTACCGCCATAAAACATTGGTTTTTCCGCCGGTTTATAAGTATCGATATGAAGATCATTATTGCTTACAATAACACCCTTATACTCAAAACCTTTCGTCGGATTTTTACTCGTCGCATAACAAAGCTCATGCATCACGATGGAGGAATAGACTAAATAATACGTATCTCCAATCTTTCTCATGGATGGTGCTTCAAAGAACTCATGACCTTCAAAACCACTGCCTGCACTATAAGGTTCACTTGGTGCAATGAAAACTGGTTCCTCTAATATTGTCAGCATATCTGGTCCGAGAACGGTTGCCATTGCGCCATATCTCGATTTATCCCCTTTTGCGCAAAAACCAGTATAAAGGTACGTCTTATCTCCTTCAGTCAATAAACCTGGATCAAATTGAGGCTGGTCGCCTTCTCTTTCTCCGAGACGCGTTCCATCTGCATAATGGACATATCCATAGAATTCATATTTGCCTGCAGGCGTGTCACAAACGGCAACAGATACAACAGGCACTTTATCTAAAACATAGTAAAGATAATACCTTCCGTCTGGTCCGACAGTGACATCCGGTGCATATAAACACATATTTCCAGCAGGATTTAAAGGATCATCTGTTTTTTTGTAAATCACACCTTCATAGCGCCAGTCGCCCAAGTTATTCACGGGTGCTGACCAGCATACATAATCATTCAAGCAAAATACATGTCCGTTAAAACGATCGTGAGAGCCATAAATATAGACCCTATCGTTAAAAACATACGGTTCCGCATCGGGTATGTACTCCCAAGATGGTAAATATGGATTGAGTCCTTGCGTTTTCTGTTTGTCCACTGTAAGCACCTCGATTTTATTTATGTAGTAACAATAATAAATACTCATCCAAGAAAATTGAAAGCGATAACAATAAGGTGCACATATAAACCAACAACCTTAAGCAGCTAGTTGACCTTGATGCTCGTCGTGATAATCTACTAACCAGACACCCGTTCTCTTCATATTGATTTACAAGTACCTGAATCATAGAAGTTCAGCATAAGGCTATAATATTCTTTTTGTCCGTATATGTAAATATAATAAGATAAAATGCATTAACTTAACCGTACAATCCTGCTATCGAAACGTATATAACCCCCGTAAAAACTCCTTAAAAAGAGCAACTTCCCTCGTTTCCTCTTTATAGATAAGATAGGTTGCTGCTTGCGGAAGTGGGATATCTTCTGAAGAGACTTCCAGCATGCGTCCTTCCATCAACTCTCTCGTTACCGACGAGCGTGGGAGAAAAGAGATTCCCAATCCTTCTTCAATGAATTTCTTTGTAATGTTGACTTGAGAAACCTCCATTGTCCTATAGCGACTAAATTTTTGTCCAATTTCCGCAAGCAGGTCATCCCAGTAGCCCGGATGGTTGTGCGTTAAAATAAGGTGTTCATGGATGAGTTCTTCCATCTCAAGAGGCGGGGCAGTTTCCACGTCTCTGCCGTCATGCGCCGTCACTAAGATGACCTGGTCCTTGTACAGTTCAGCGACATGCAGTTCTTGATGAAAGGGCTCTATTCTCGCCAGGCCCACGTGCGCTGTACCATTTGCGACCGTATCACCTATTTCAATCGATTCCTTCACCTTTATAACTGCCTCAATTTCCGGATTTTTCTCAAGGAATCGCCGTAAGATAGACGGCAAGATCGAGGCGGCAATCAACGGTGAAACGGCTATCACGAGCTTCACTTTATATCCTTGCTTCCAGCTTTCCATTTCATGTATGCCCTGATAGTAATCGTCCAGTATTTGTTTCGCATGGGGAAGGAACCGTCTGCCCGCTTGTGTGAGAAAGACATTCCGGCCGGTTTTTTTAAAAAGCTCCTGTCCTAGGACCTCTTCTAAGTTTTTAACATGTACTGTTATCGTAGGTTGAGCAATAAATAGAACCTCTGATGTCTTTCGATAGTTTTCATATTCCGCTGCGGTCACGAATGTTTTCAGCCACTTTATATCCACTGACAACCCCTCCAGCATTAATTAATTATGAATCATAATTAATTAATAGAAATTATTTATTATTCATAATTATAAACCTGTATTAGAATAGACACAAAGTAAAAATTGACTGGAGGAAGATACATGGGAGATTTAAAAATGACTGGTCTCGCTGGCATCGTGGCAGCAGAAACTCGACTAAGCATGGTGGATGGAGAAAATGGCAGGTTGATCTATCAAGGTTATTTAGCAAAGGACTTAGCACTTAACTATTCGTTTGAAGAGGTGGCTTATTTATTATTGTACGGGAAGCTGCCAAGCAAGACAGAGTTACATGGATTTCAATGTAAACTTGCTGAGAATCGCCATCTGCCCGCTTACTTGATCCGGATTTTAAACGAACTGCCGGAGGATATGGAAGTGATGAGCGTTTTAAGAACGGCTATCTCCTCTCTTGGGCGATCGGAATTCGGATGGAAGCCGAACATCGATCAGGCGATCCGGCTCATCGCAATTACACCGGTCATCGTCGCCTATCGTTATCGCCAGCAACACAACCTTCCGATCATTAAACCAAGTGATAACCTGAATCACACGGCGAACTATCTCTATATGTTAACTGGTGAGGTGCCAAAGGATGTACATATTCGGGCACTGACAGTTTACATGATTTTGACAATGGAGCACGGAATGAATGCGTCCACTTTTGCTGCGCGGGTGGTTACTTCTACGCATTCGGACCTTGCATCTGCCATCGTCGGTGCCATCGGGGCAATGAAAGGGCCACTCCACGGCGGGGCACCAACAGAAGTCATTCAGCTCCTCGACGAGATTGGATCACTCGAGAATGCAGAACTTTATATTCGTGGAAAACTAGAGCGGGGCGAATTGCTCATGGGGTTTGGTCACCGTGTCTATAAAACAACCGATCCACGAGCAGAAGCGTTACGATCCATCACTTCTGAACTGATCGGCGAAGATGCCTGGCTGGACCTTGCTTATCATGTGGAAAAAACGGCGATTCAATTACTCGACGAATTTAAACCAGGTCGACGGTTATATACGAATGTGGAGTTTTATGCTGCAGCGGTGTTAAAGGCAGTGGAGATGCCTGCGGAATTGTTTACACCAACGTTTACTGTCAGCCGAACTGTTGGGTGGACTGCCCATGTCATTGAACAGGCGGATAACAACAAGATATTCCGTCCGCAATCGGAGTATGTCGGGGAGATACCTAGTTGACCTTGGCGCGAAAAAAAAGAGAGAGCGATAAGCAATCACGATAACGGTCTCTCTTTTTTTTTCACTTGACCAAAGCATCCAAGCGTCAATACTGCCAACATAATGAAAACGAGAATGGCAATTAGGGATTTTTTATTTGCCGCCATTAAAAATACAGTCTCCCTACTCTAGCAACTCACTGAATTTTTCAACGACCGTTTCTGTCAGCACTCCACTTTCCCTGAAATGATTCAAAAAGACGCTGATCATCATTTCATTTTCCTCAGTCACTTCCATTTTCAGCAACACTCGATTGATGATTTCTGATAATTCCTCAGGTCTTGCATACATTGTGTTCCACGCCCGTGCCTGCATGAATAATTCATCACTCAAAGCTGCCTCCTCTAGCAGCTCCACAGCTACCGATTCATGAAATTCCTCGTATGGATCTTCAAAAACATCGGTAAAAATAAAAGCAATCGGATTATGTTCGGTTAAATCATATCGGAAAAGATCATCCCCGACACTGACCACCAACATATTTTTTCCGAAAGAGACCTTTCCGTCTTCAAGCTGCATCTCGTCGTCTGATAACTTCTTGATTGCACTGGTCACGTGTGGTGTTATCAGCCAATAATGATGATCTGGATTCAACTGCGAGACATACTCCTCAATGCTTGTCTCATTTAACGTTTCCTCATTTGCCAATGTGGTGTAAGCAACTGGTCGATAATAGTAGGCCGCATCCATTCCCTTCATCGCAATTGTCCACTCCGCTTCTGGGCAATCGAAAAGGATGCGAAAGGCAAATCCGTCTTCTGTTTTTCGTAACTCATCATAGACCACCCATTGACC
This sequence comes from Evansella tamaricis, assembly GCF_019042215.1. Taxonomy (GTDB): domain Bacteria; phylum Bacillota; class Bacilli; order Bacillales; family Salisediminibacteriaceae; genus Evansella; species Evansella tamaricis. Next base: position 4,818 of record NZ_JAHQCS010000152.1, read on the forward strand.
GACTTGAACGGGTTCATCTGCCTTCTCTGATTCGACATTGTGAAAAATAAGGTGAATGTATGCTTTCGTCGAGAACCCGCCATCTGCATTGAGATAAAGATGGAGGGTATTATCCTCACGTTTGATGCGTTCTATTATCGCGTCATGTAAACTTTCTTCAAAGACATCTTGCACTTCTTTTGGCAAAAATGAAGTCGCTGTCTTTGTCTGTTGGGAAGCTGCCTCCATCACCTGTTCAAACGCCTTATCCGCTTCCCGCATCCAATTTAGATAATCTTCCCTCACGTCCTTCGGTAGAGTAGGTTGGTTTATTGTGCTATTTTCTACATAAGGGATAAAACGGCTAGGCATCGTTTCAAGTAATTCTTCCTTCCCTTCATCAAGCTCTTCTTTGAGACGGGATTGGATGTCTTCTCCTTCCTCCTCCGCTTCTCTTAATACAATCTCCCACTCCTCATCGGATTCATGGATAGGCAGAAGATTACACTTCTGAAATCGTTCCTTTACCTCTTTCGATATATTCCACATGGCGCACCTCGGCAGTATAATATGTAGCTATTATTGATATTTTACTTCATTCATTTGAGTATCGGAAACAAAATTTTCACATGTCCAATTTCATAAGTCTGATTTCACATGTTCACTGGGTAGGTAAGGTCACTATCTCTGATTTCACATGTTCACTGGGTAGGTTCACATAGGTTCACATAGGTTCACAAACTGATGCTATGATTATAGTATTGAACCATAAATTCCTAATAACCCACTGATTAGAATCTATGAATTTATTAGTTTAAATAAATTACTTACATTTTGTCACAAACCCTACCGTCAAGTTGTTATATCTATTAACTAGGAAAGAAAGGAGAGAACGATGAAAATACATGACGTCGTAGTCGCAGTTCAAGCCGGGGACATTGCTAAATTTGAGATCATCATTGAAACGTATCAGCATCGGATATTTACTTATTGTTTTCGTATGCTAGGACACCGGCAAGAAGCGGAAGACATAACCCAGGACGTGTTCCTCCTTGCTTTTGAGAAAATAGATCAATACAAACCGATTGATTCCTTTTCTGCCTGGCTCTATAAAACTGCCCACAATACATGTCTGAACCATATTAAAAGAAAGCAATTATTTCATCATAAAATTATGCACTGGCTCCGCTTAGATGCTGATGGATCACATGAGAAGGACATCGACAATTGGATTTTGAAAGATTCCTTACAATACGCACTTCAGAAACTGCCTCCGCGCGACCGAAGTCTCGTTGTGTATAAAATACTAGAAGACAAAAGCTATTCTGAGTTAAGTACCCTCCTTCACACGAATGAAGTCACCATTCGCAAGAGGTACGAACGGGCGATCAAGAAAATTAGAAGAGTTTTTGAGGAAGTGGAGGGGAAGGAATATGAGAAAAACGTCTGGTGATTTAAAGGAAAGAATGAGCAACACCGGTCATCCTGACATTGATATCAAAGACAAGGTAATGAAACAAATCTATATGAGGCAAGAAAAAAAAAGACAGAGAAGACCACTCAAAATTGCTATCATAAGCTTCTGCTTTATGCTTCTGTTTGGCGGCGCGGCCTATGCATCCACCCACGTCCTGCAACTGATGAATCAGGATGGAGAAGTGTTAGTGGAAATTATTGAAGAAGAAAACTTAGGTTTCGATGAAAATGGATTTGAGGATTACTATCGAAGTCTAGAAGAAGCGGAAAAACAGGTTGGCGAGAACGAAAAGATCATGTTTTATTTTAAAGGGGATGTCCCTCCAGGAGGATCTGCCTACTGGATATTGGGTTCCTATAACTATTCCTATAAAACGTTGGACCGTATGAAAGAAGCGGTCACATCCCCATTTACGGACATTCGGTTCCCAACTTATATCCCCGACGAATTTATTTTTGACCAAGGGGAAATTACTTTGATGGAAAAGTACTTTGACATGTCAGTCCGAGAAGCAATCGAAAGGGAAGCTGAAACTACACAAAAACCATTTGTCACACAACCTATTGAAAGAGGTGACGGTCTTGTAACCTCCAAAGTTGCCTATGACTATACACGAGGCGAAGGGGCTCTCTCCTTTGTAGTTATTGAAAATGACGTCAACCATTTGGGTATTCAGTTGGAAGATATGGCAAGTGTAGAAAAGGTTACAGTACGTGGGCTAGAAGGATTTTATTACGTGGAAAACGGTGAACCGTCTCTCTTTTGGATCGAAGAAATTGATGAGGTGGAACTCGCTTACTGGATAACAGTGGAGGGAGAACACGCTCTGTCGAAGGAAGAGTTAATAATCATAGCTGAAAAAATGGAGTGATTGTGTTTTATTAGGCGATTACCACTTAACCCTTTAATGTATAAATAACTAGACTACCTGTGAATTTAATAGTCGTTAAGAAAAGCGCAAGCGCCTTTGGTCACGAGCGTAGGGCAGTGCCTCTTCCTCTACAAGCATCGCTCTGAAGAGTATCCGTCGAGGCAACTCGAAGCATATTCGCGAAGTAAACGCTCGTTGGACAGCGAATTCGAAGAAGTAGCTAGAAGTCCGCTCTTTGACTTCGGTTGTCACTTCCGAAGTGCCCCGCAGCGAGTAGGCGCTGGAGCTAGACAACTTGCCCGAAGGTGCAAAAAACTTATAAATTCTTATCTTTTAAAAAATTCCCACGCAAGATCGTATCCGCTGCTATCTAACGAATCATTCACATTACAAAAGGCATGAAGAATACTTTTCGTGCCTTTCCCCCTTTAGAAATTGTTGTACACTAGATGTTTCCGTCCAGTTGAAGTCTTCTCTTGAAATAAAACGATAGTATGCTGAAATAATATAGACTTCCTTTTAAAACCTTACAATACATTCATCCTACCATCTAAATTAATATAATTATCCAAATTTCTTCACTCTTTCTTTCCACGTGTTAAATGAGATATCGTACATCTTTTATGTCACATTTCCCCCTCTTTACTTGTTATACCTTTAGAAAAAGAAATGGGAGGTGGTCGTATCAATTTTATCACACGGGCATTCTGGAGCATCGTGTATCACAAAGGCAGAACCATACTGCTATTTGCTATCCTATTTCTTATTTCAAACCAAGTGATCATGAGTCTGTCTATCCAGCAAGGCGCAGACCAAGTTTACGATTGGACGAGGGAACAGCTTGGAAACGAAGTCATATTAGGCCACACAGAACAAACCACAACAACCACAAACTTGTTACCAGTTCAGCTTTCCCAAACACAATCTCTAAACGAATCGGAATTTGTTACTGCTTTTAATTACATATCCGATGTTCCAGCACTCGCAGATAGTTTTGAAGCGAAAAGAGTCAGTACGAACACGCCTACATTGGATGACGATGAATTTCGGAATCCTGATCTTTTACTAGAGGGGGTCAGAAGCTCTGATCTCCGTTTTGAGGATGCTAGATTAGTAGACGGACAGCACATAACAGAGGCGGATAGGGACACGAATGTCGTCCTTATGGAAAAAACAATTGCTGAGATAAATCAATTAACTTTTGGAGATACGATCACCTTATCATCCATCCCAACAATGGAAAAGCATTCATTCACCATTGTTGGCATCTATGAACGAGTCATGGAACAAGAAGATCACGAGGCGTTTTACCCGCTTGATATGTCTCATCCTGTTAATACGCTCTATATACCCTATACCCAGGCCCACCTTTTTGACAACAGCCTGTCTCCTGATTCCGTCTGGGAGGTTATCTATTACATGACAAGTGGGAAAGACATTGATGCCTTTATCAAGGAAGCCCACAATGAGAGCAACATTGATTTTTCACACTATCACTTGACTGCCAAGGACACACTTTTGGGAGAGATGACAGGTGCGTTAGGCAACGTTACGTCATTTTCCAGGATGGTTCTATACCTTGTGACGGGCACCGGAGTTATCATGATCGGTATGCTCATGATTTTTACGATAAAGGGTCGAACAACAGAAATTGGAATACTATACGCCTTAGGAGAAAGCCGTGTGAAAATCTGTGGACAGGTGCTATCCGAAATGGTATTAATCGCTTCTTTGGCCATCCTCCTTTCTCTTGGCACCGGGCATCTTCTATCCCATTTGACTGCAAGTTATCTTGTAGAGCATGAGCTTTCGGTTGTAACCGAGACCAGTGTTGATGTGGAACCACTGGAGGAAATACAGATAACCTTGTCACCTGAAACGATCACTACAGTTCCTGCTGCCATTCTATTGATTATTGTTCTCGCAAGTACACTTCCGATCGTCATGATTGTACGGTTTCAACCTAGAATGATCCTAGCAAGCTATGATTAACGAGGAGGAACACGAATGAATTTTTTCAAAAGAGCGTTCTTGTATTTATGGAATTACAAAGGGAGGAGCATCGCCTTACTCCTCCTCCTATTTATAATCGGTAATCTTGTACTTGCGGCTTTATCCATTCAACATGCCGTTCAACAATCAAGCGACTGGGCGCGGGCAAAACTCGGAACACAAATCACACTGAAATATGATTACATCAAAGCGATGGAATCTACTTCGTTTGATTCGGAAATCTTATACGAGTTCATTCCGATGAGCGAGGTCGAATCATTAGCTCAACTCAACAATGTTATAGACTACCACGTGTCGGAGAGTTATTCTGTCAATCCAGTAGGGTTTTATCCTGTCGTGGTGGACCATGAGGACGTAATTATATCAGGAGGCGACGAACGGCAAGATCATATTACCATGAATGAGGTTCTATCCAGTAAAACCGTCCCTCATTTTCGAAATGGGACGCACCGATTGGTGGAAGGCCGACATGTCACACAGGAAGATACGGGGAAAAATGTTGTCCTTATTGAAAAAACATTGGGTGATAAAAATCATTTAGATATTGGCAGTGAGATAGAAATTCGTGAGTTTGATCAAAGCGAGCTGTTTGAGGTTATCGGTATCTATGAAACGAGCCTCGAATTTGATGAAACCTCCCCGCTTCTAGTTATAAGACAACTTCCTTGGAATCAGATATATGTTCCCTTTCCATCCACGTTAACATCAAATGATGACGTCCAGGAAGCTGTCTTTTTCTTTAAATCGCCAAATCAGTTGCAGCCTTTCATCAACGAGGCGCAAGAAGCAAGTTCACTCGACTATGAAACGTTTTCCTTCCATACGAGTTCTGACTATTACAAAATTATGGCTGGTCCTCTGGAAATCATCGCTGCTTTCATTCAGACCGCCATTCTCATTGTTCTCTTCACCGGAGTGGTGCTCTTGTCCTTGGTTATCATGCTCTCCGTAAAAGGAAGAATGAAAGAACTCGGTGTATTGCTCTCTTTAGGAGAAAGCAAGGGCAAAGCACTTGGACAACTGATGACAGAAACACTGGTGATCGTCCTCCTTGCTTTTGCATTAGCAATCCCAACAGGCGCAGTCATTGGCGATTATGTCGGCACTTATTTGATAGAGCAGGAAGCAGGCTTCGTGATGGAATCTACAGGAAGTGAAATTGACGTGGTCCAAACGTTAGGTCTTGGCGGCACCGAACGAGTGGAAGTGATTCGCGATATCGATGTTCAGGTGTCTGCGGAAGTCATCCTTTGGCTTCTTAGTACTGGAGTACTTATCGCTCTACTGTCTTCCGCTCTTCCAACTTGGAAGATTGTACGATTACAACCTGCGAGGATTCTTACGAAAAGAGATTAGGGGGAGAATGAATGACGATACTGGAGTTTAACAATGTATCTTATTTTTTCAAAGATGGCCAGGCGACGGTCGAAATTCTGAAAAACGCAAATTATTCCTTTGAACAGGGAAAGCTTTATGCACTCCTAGGTCCATCCGGCTCTGGAAAAACGACGTCGTTGGCTCTTGCTGGCGGACTGGACGTTCCCAAAACGGGGAAGGTATGCTACCAGGGGAAAGACTTAAATGACATAGGATATAGCACTTATCGGAAGTCCAAGCGAGCGATGGTATTTCAGTCTTATAATTTACTCCCTTATTTAACAGCATTTCAAAATGTCCTCACAGGAATCGAAATAGCGAATTCAAAAGTAGCTAATAAAAAGGAGCACGCAATTAACACATTAAAACAAGTAGGATTAACGGTTGAGGAAGCCAATCGAAATGTCCGTAAACTTTCTGGAGGACAGCAGCAGCGGGTAGCAATTGCACGAGCATTGGCTAGTGACGTCGATTTAATTTTGGCTGACGAACCCACTGGAAATTTGGATCAGAAAACAGCGGAAGGGACAATAGACATATTTAAACGTCTCGCCCACGATGAACAAAAATGTGTCATTATTGTTACACATGACCAAGACATTGCTAAAGCTGCAGATCAAGTTATTGAATTAACCCACGGTCATTTTATTCAGAAGTTAAAGGATTAAGAAAAAGGGAACGGGACTCCGTGGAAAAATAAGAAAAGAGCAAGCGCTTAGGCTCACGAGCGTGGGGCAGTGCCTCTTCCTATACAAGCACCGCTCGAATATCCGTTCATCGGGCAGAGCGTCACGTCCTGTAGCATGCCCGATATTAGGACGTCCTGTCCGTTCATCGGGCAGAGCGCCACGTCCTGTGGCATGCCCGATATTAGGACGTCCTGTCCGTTCATCGGGCAAAGCGCCACGTCCTGTGGCATGCCCGATATTAGGACGTCCTGTCCGTTGTTGAGGCAACTCGTAGTCTATTCAAAGGGCAGCGTCGCTCGCGTGCTGCCACTGAAGTAAACGCTCGTTGGACAGCGAATTCGAAGAAGTATCTAGCAGTCCGCTCTTTGACTTCAGTTGTCACTTCTGAGGTGCCCCGCAACGATTAGGTAGGAACTAAAAAGGTTGTATACATTTTCATTGGCCTACAAATAGATGATGGGGGTATTCATTTTTAAGTTATTGTCCTTTCGAGGCTACTTTTTTGATTGGGACGTGAATTTCCATCATGAATTTATCATATTCCCAAGGATGGCAGCGTTCATCATAAAACTCAAAATCTAGCTTCGTGTCATCGATCTCATAGCCGGAACTTGGAAACCACTCCTCCAGAATGTATTTCCAAGTCCCTTTGATGGAGGCGACGAATTCCTCGTCCTTAACAGGTGGTGTTGTGAAAACAGCATACGTTGCCGCTGGAATGTCTAATTGATACATTTCGTCTAACGCCGTTTGAAAATCGGTCACCTCAACACCTAACACGTAAGAAAACTCGTCAGATTCCATATTTGTATTGACACATACTCCGTATTCTCCATGCCTCGGTGGTTGTTGTGTTTCATAGAGCTTCGATTCCTTGCCTTCTATATTACATTTCTCCCAAAAAGCGGGAATGTCCCTTGAATGGGCATTATTCCGTAATGTGGTTTTGAATTCATAACCTACTATTTTAAATGCTTCCCTTTCCATAATTCTAGGTTGCATTAAAACCCCTCCTGTCCTATTTTCCATTAGTTTTAATAAGTTGATTCGTTGTGGCATACTAATTGGCGCATGGATTCGATAAAAACTAGGTGGGTATCCAAAGGATTTTTTAAAAGCCTTTGTAAAACCTGCATGGGTTTCGAAACCATAAGTGAAAGCGATCTCCAATACTTTTTTACCATTTCGGAGGTCGTTAAGGGCAAACTGAAGCTTTCTCCTCGTGATATACTCCATTACTGGCATACCTACAAAACTAGCAAAAACACGATAGTAATGATACGTGGAAAATCCTGCTTTGTTAGCTAATTCTTCAACTGTTATTTCCTCCATAATATTTTCATCAATGAAGTCTAACGTTTCTTGGATCAGTTGGACATAGTTCATTAAAAACCCCCTCTATTAAAAGAGTTACCTAGGATACTTACATCATAACAATTCCATTAGCCGTTTTCTTATCCCAGATTGCTGTGTTTGAAAGAAAAACAGAGGAATGTAGGCCACTGAAAAAGTATAAAACAACTTTTCAGTGACCTTGGGGAAGGTACTTTGTCAAAAGAGAGACCGTTACCTTCCCCATACCCCAAAATCAAAATACGGAGTTCTCTCTTCTATATGTACGTATACCAATATGAAAAAGCGTCCCTGTTACTAACACAGGAACGCTACGCTACCATTTTTACTAGTAAGTATATTGTTAGTAAGTCTTCTTTCTTGAAAGAAGACTTACTAACAATTGTCCAACTGAGAAAACAATTGCAGTGATAATAATCACCAAATCCCTACTTAATGGCTTAAACCAAGCACCGTCGTCAGGAATAAAATACATAGCTAAAAGCAATGATAAAATCCCTGCAATCATATTGACCAATATCATGTATCGAATTTTTATTTTACCAGCTAAGACACCTGTTATTACAACATATAGCATGGAACCTAAAAATAGAAATGGAGGTTCAATGGCAATGTGTTGTCCATATTCAAAAAAGTGAAAGAGAAATGGTGCAGGAACTAACGTAAGAATTAACCATAATAATTTCATAAAATGCCTCCAAATCATCCAATTACTAACTTCACTTAACAATTGTTACAGATGGTGGTAAATGTGTTACTCATCATACAATAAACCATTCGGATCATATCGAAAATAAATGCTTGGTTATCAACCGCACCCTTACGTGAAGAAAAATATTACTCATAATGGCCTTTTGCTTCTGGTAGAGCAATGTATTCCTTTTTAGAAGAAACAACTTCATGAATATACTCTTCTAGTTTAATTAAGTTTAGAACATCTTCAGGGTATTCACAGTAAGTTGTATAGGAAAAGCTTTTTGTTTCTTCATTTGATTTAACGTTCCATTGGGAAAACGAGGCTGGTTCGGTTTCACACTCTTTTTCTTTGTCCAATTTTAATTCACCCATTATATTTATTTTCATCATCTCATTGTAAATTGCTTGTTTTTCTTTTTGGGTGAGTGAAATGTTAGCTTCGATGGTTCCATCTTCAACAAGGTCTTTCACTACGACATTAGTAAAAGTATCTACTTTTTGTTTTCCATATGTTCCGTAAGTAAGACTGAAATTAAAATCATTTGGCATCTTTTGATTCGTGTTATCTTGTGTATGATTACAACCAGCTACAAGTATTAAAGATAACGACAGTATAGAAAGGATTATTTTTTGTGGAGTGATGATCATTAAAAATGTTCCCCCTTTTACTATTAGACGTAGAATATCTTTCGTTCGTTGCTCTTATTGTGCAAAATTCTGTTAGTTTAGCAGTATTTTCGAGTTTGTAGTATAAAAAAACAAGCTGCTTCTATTACAGCTTGTAATTTTACTAACGTACGCTGTTACTGAGAAATTAATTTATTTCCCAAGTGTGGGATCCTCATTAGATAATTCAGTATAAAACGGATTAATCAGTAGAAACAATGCTCCCAGAACAAAAATTAAAATTAATGAGATTATTGGTGAAATATTAAAAAATGCTGGAAGAATCATAGGCAGTATGATAACGACCAATGATAGAAAAAATCTTATTCTAGTCTTCTTAGTAGTGTATTGTTTGGAATCACAAAATGGACATTTCATCCCTGTATCAAATACAAATCCACTTTTCAACGTCTGTTTCCAACTCCATCGTTTATTACAATTTTGACATTTAGGCATTCCTTCACCACCCATTTAAATAATCTTTTAGCTATCCTACCTTTAGCTTAATATTAGAACCCAGTTAGCGTCATAACTGAAACGACTGTATCTTGTACTATCGCTTCAGGTTACTGAATTCTATCAAGCAACTTATTTTTTTGTATGTATTTCATAAATTAAATAAGAATACAGCCTATAACTGATTGGTAAGAGTACTAAGATTGAAAACCATTTACTGTCGTTAAAAAGTAACCATAAAAACGCAATAATTATTGATAAGATAACAACTAAATTACCTGAAAATCCATTAAGAGGTTGATTGTTTAAAATGAATGATTTTGCTCCTTTTATGTCATTTGCATAACACCTTTCATGATAAGGAACGACAGCATATATTAAAACCGCTGTTACTAAATCATCTCTATGTTTAATTACTCCCGAACACTTTTCACAAATCACCATCTTGTCTGGCATTACTATTCCTCCTGAAGCAAGATTTTGCTGCATCATCATTATTTACGAATATTCTGATAAAAGGTTTCAAAAAACTAAAATCACAGTATCATTCGCAGATTAAAATGGCACGCAGAATAAGTTTTTCGTGCCATTGTTTTCATAGTTGCTTATCGAACTAACGCAACCCGTTTGTTTAAAAGGGTCAGCTATAGATTATTGAGCTATCGCACTTATTTGGTTGAAGAAGGTAGAGTGATTTATCTCTAATTTCCCATCAATCCAATATCATAAAGAATAAACTGGAGTGTTGTAAAAAGAACGATAGACAAAGCATATAGTACAGTTCCTTCAACTAAAAATGGTAGCATTACAGCTAAAGTAACGCTAAAGGTAAACTTTAAACTTGTTCTTTTTTTCTTTGCTTTTTCTGCTGCACTAAAACTTGCAAAACTTATTATTAGTAAGATAAAAATTATCAAATATGAAAACAAAAAATTCTCTCCTTTAATGCTTAGTTAAAAATAGTTTTCTTACAACAAGAAGGGATTAATTTTATTGAACAATCCTCCCC
>NZ_JAHQCS010000153.1 GCF_019042215.1 Evansella tamaricis
AGGAATGACAACTAGAAGTCCGCTCTTTGACTTCAGTTGTCACTTCCGAAGTGCCCCGCAGCGAGTAGGCGCTGGAGCTAGACAAAGAAAAGCGCAATCGCCTTTGTGTCTTCCTCTACCAGTATTCCACAGAAGAATATCCGTCGACACAAATCGTAGCTTATTCAGGAAGAATTGCTCTTTGGTCACGAGCGTAGGGCAGTGCAGGCACTGGAGCTAGACAACTTGACCGAAGGTGCCATAACTTATAAATTCTTACCTTTCGAAAAAGGAAGATCTTAAAACAGCAACGACAATTGATTACTCAAACTCATATTAGACAACCAACTCTTTTGAGATACTTATTTTAAATAAGCACTGTCTATGTTATCGATAGGAGGGAACCAGCATGATAAAAACCAGTACTATTAATGATGCTACCGCTAATGCCAATTGCATATTTGATAACATCCCAAAGAAGACAAAAGCAAAGGTCCTTACCTATGGAACTGAAATTACAGCCCAAAAAGGTAATATCATTTTTTTTGAAGGGGATTCCCCTGACCATTTATACTTCATAAAGGAAGGTAAAATTCGGCTTACAAAATTATCTGAAGATGGGAAAGTTTTTTTTCTGCAAACAAAGAAGAGTCAGGATCTCTTAGGTGAGCTTAACTTGTTTAATGGCTTTACACATCGTTTCGATGCGGAGGTTGTTCAAGATTGTAAGTTACTTCGGTTTGACCGTAAAGAAATCGAAAATTTACTCGCAAAAGACACAGATCTTGCTGCATGTTTATTAAAGATACTTTCCATTGAAAATCAAACCCTCCTACATCAATTTAGAGATCTCATTTTCTGTGGTAAACAAGGCGCCGTTTTTGCCATGCTAATACGATTAAGCAATGAATATGGCAAAAAAATATCTACAGGTATTCTTATAAACCGGAAAGTAACGAATCAAGAATTAGCAAATTTCGTTGGGGCCACACGGGAAAGTATCAATAGAATACTAAAACGATTAATTAGACAAAAAATTATTTCCGTAAATACGAAGTATATTACAATACACGATATAGATTTTCTCAAAGAACATTTACGTTGCGCCCATTGTCCTTTTGAAGAGTGCACAATATAAATACATTTGCCTCTCCAATTTACTGGTAGGTTTCTTTGCTAAAATATTTTTGGTATTTTCTTTTCTCCGACTGCATATAGTGGACTAAACAATGTTGGACAAGCTATTTAAGGAGGAGAATAATGAAGTGCGTAGTATCACACTCACCATTAATGACAAATTTTAACAGGCAAATAGAAGTAAAGAAAAAAGTTCAATTGCAAGACGATAATAAAAATGTGGATCAGATTATAGATATTTTAGATAGAGTGTTAATAAATATTTTTCCCGTTTTTCTTATAGTTGCCATACCTTATATTTTGCTTCTCTTAGTACAAATGTTTCTGCTGATGACTAATTAACTTAATAAGAGTAGCCAACTAGAAATGGCTACTCTTCCTATTTATATAGAAATGGAATGTACATCTTTTAAGCCCCTTACAAAAGTTCGAACGCTTTCCTCAATGAAAATATCTTCCGGCACGATAGCAACTTTTCGACCTGCAATAAACCTTTGAAAGAAATAACCTAAATTCATATATAAAAAATTCATTGCTTGTACTTCTCTGTTTATATTTGATATTTTACCCCGTTTTTCCATTTCATTAAAATAAAACATAAGAAAAGCTTTAAATTCTCTCGGGTTGCTTGTTAGCGATTCAATCATTGACGGGATTGTATTTCTTTCCTGAAAAGCAAGCAAAATTATCTGTTCATTTTTATTCATAAACGAATGATACGTTTTACTTACTAATTTCAAGTCAGATTCCAAATCGTAATTTATACTCTTCATTAATATATTCGTCACGTCCACCAGATGATAATAACGTTCCACTGCACATTCTAATATTTTTTTCTTTGTTCCGAAATGGCGAAATAACGTCATTTCACTATATCCTGATTCTGCTGCAATTTCTTTTGTTGTTACAGCCTTAAATCCTTTTTTTTCCATTAAATCTATTGCCGCTTTTAAAATACGGTCTTCTGTCGTCAATACAGATCTATTTCTTTCCTCCATGTGGCATCCCACCTTAAACTATCATACTTATACTCCCCTTATATATATAATACCTCTTCTATATTTGTGAAGGAATACACATTCTAGTAGTGTCATAAAACTTTCATACTATTTACAAAGATGTTCTCCAATCAATACGAACCCTATTTTTGAAATAGGTATTCTTTCCACATTTAACTTAAGGGAATAACATAAAGCAGTATTGTTAAAAAATGCGCTATACTCGCAACGAGAACAAATAGGTGCCACACTGCATGATGGTAATAAAAAGTTCTCCAAATATAAAACACCGTCCCTAATGTATATAGCAATCCACCGAAGACAAGGAGAACCACACCTGGAGTTGGTATTTTACTTAGAATTGGATCCAATACAAATATAACAATCCACCCCATTAATATATAGAATAAAGTGGATAGAACAATAAATTTCTTAGCATAAAACACTTTAAATATAACCCCTGCAATTGCTGTAGCCCAGATTATCCCCAAAAGTATCCATCCCCTAAGGCCATCAACGACAATTACCATTAACGGTGTATACGTCCCAGCTATGAATAAATAAATTGCGGCATGATCCAATATTTCAAAAATATTTTTTATTCTTTCATTCTGAAAAACATGCAGGAGTGTGGAACAGGAGTATAAAAATAAAAGTGTTATTCCGTAAATGGAAGCACTGATTAAGTGGGTCATATGTCCATGGAATTTTGAAGCAATTACTAAAAGAAAAATCGCAATGATTCCAAAGGGGATGCCAACACCATGGGTGATTGCATTAACCACTTCTTCTTTTTTCGTATAAGTATGGGTATTTCCCAATTTAAACATAACTCCTTTCGAAAGAAATCCAATTCTAAACAAAAAAAATAAAGATGGTAACAGCCTATGCCACCATCTTTATTTTGGTTAATTATCTATTATTTTATTAAGTTATCTTACCATGGAGAAGAGTTTCCATTCACCATCAAAGACAAAAGTCATTTCAACACCTGCATCCAATTGAAAATCCTTTGAATCTGCAGAATACAACACATATTCTGCAACGAATGTCTCCGATTCTTGGTTATACTGAAAAGATTTTTGGCGTACATAATTCACGGTATTTAAAGGAATATAATGTAATGTATAATATAACCTTCCCTCGTCATCGTATATTTCTAATCTGTCAGAATTAGAATCAACAAAAATATTGTCAGCGACCAATTCTTCTAAATAGAGATGGTTCCTTTCATGCATCGCTTGGAAAATCTCTTTTGCTAATTCATCCACTTCATTTCGAATAGTCAGTTCTTCCGTTCTCAAATTATCTTTTTCTATCAATTCCTGTCTATAAGTTAAAATGTTATCCTTTAGAGACATATTCTCTGCCTCAAGATCCTCCAAACGTTCCTGGAGAACTCTATTCTCTTCCCTCTCTGACTCAACTTGTTCCACAAGTCGTTGGTTGGTTGAGATAAGTGTTTCTATATCATCCGTATCTTCAATGGACTCAAGGTCATCTTCGGCACCATCTGAACATGCCGTAATAAGTATAAATAAGCTGGTGATTATCGCACCCTTTAACACCTTTATCATATAAATTAAGCCCCTTTTTTATTCTCTCTTCTAATAAACATTCCCTTTAATTCTATTATACAAAAGGAACGATGTAAGAAAAACATGCTATTATCAAATTGAGTTTATTTTATCATTAATTTCCAAAGTTTGAAAAGGGTTAAAAACTGTCGAAATATATTATTAAAGTGCAAGCTTCTTGGTCACGAGCCTAGGTGAGTAATTATTAAGTAAACAATGAAATAAATCACCATTGTGTTGTTGGACTGAATCTGGGAGACACTTGCGGAAAAACAGGTCAGAAAAGACTATGTAAGGCGGTTTTTCCTGAGGAGGCTCAAGATCAATGGCATCAGACTAATAACCCAATAATTCACAGTGGGGTTTTATTCTCAAGAATAATCAATCATTAAGATTCAAAAAAAGAGCTGGGACAAAAGTGTTTTAATCAAGGAGAACGCCGAACGAAAGATAGTTAATACAATCATTAGCTACGGAAATATACTTAACTATAGTTGTTTAGTGTTCGGTTTTTTAATTAAACACTTTAGTTATGTCCCAGCCTCTAAATCGCAAGCAAGTCCCCCGTTTTTACCAAAAAAATGCTGTTCCTAATGCAAATCCTCCTATTGCTGCTAATGCGATTGGGAACCAACCATATCCCCAACCTCCATAGTATCCATAACCGAATCCACTTGGAGGATGATGCACTGGTTCAAGCCAAACGTAAGTCTTGTCAATATTGGCAATCTTCCCAATGTATTCTTTTCCTGACCGGTCATAAATTCGAACAACTTTGCCGCGGTGCTTACAGCATAAGTCATAATAATAAGCAGCATCCATTTTAATGCCACCTCCTTTATCATCTCACAACTATTTTATTAATTCATTTCAGTTTGGATTGTATGACTGTCCCGTTCCTTCCATAGTTTTTTTGCATAGAGTGTATTGGAGGAGGATGTTTAAATTGAGTGACTATATGGATATGTTGGCTGCATATGGTGTTACGGAAGCACGACCGGGCGGAAGAAAGATGACAAAAAAACTTCTCTCTTTATACCCACTTCCTACTAATAGTAATATATTAGAAATTGGTTGTGGACTAGGTGATACGGCAAAATTACTATCTGAGGTTAAAAATACGAACGTTTTGGCTATGGATAATCACTCTAAGATGATAAAGAAAGCCAAAGAAAGGCATCTGAATATAAATAATATTACTTGGAAGATAGATGACGTTAATGATGCAAATATTAGAGAACAGTCTTTTGATGTGATCGTATCAGAATCGGTTCTGTCTTTTACTGATCTGAAGAAATCCTTGTCTAACATTTACCGTTGGTTAAAACCAAATGGATTAGTTTATCTTTTGGAACCTGTCTATTTAGGTGGCCTAAATAATAAAGAGCTAAGGGATTATAAAAACTTTTATGGATTCCATTCTCTCCTAAAGGAAGGGGAATGGATTCACTTGTTTCAACAACAAGGCTTTTCGCTTATGGATACCGTTAAAGATGAAGGAGAAATAATGGAGGATGTGGAACATAGTAAACACTTTCCAGAATTAGTCATTGATCAACAAATCGACGAAAAATATATAAAACTGATGGAAAACCATTTATATTTTACAGAAAATTACCTTGCATTCTTTGATTATGCCTACTTTGTATTACAAAAATAAAGAAAAGCGGTGGAACTAGAAAACATGCTCACATGCTCGATGGTGCCAAAATTATTAATTCTTCCCTTTTAAGAAACATACTAACATTAGTAGTGCAGACCCTGGCCAGGGTTTGTGCTACTATTTTTTTATAGTAGAAGTGAAGTAAGGCCGACCAGCCTCTAGGACCATTTAAGAGTCCGTATTATAAACCGGCCGACTTCACACCCTTATTTGAATCAGTTTAGTATGTTGGGTCCTTAAGAGATCGAGTAAAAGAAAGTGGAATCGATAAGGCAATGTGAAGGCTTCTATGAATGGTAAGAGAAGGAGAAATGAACATGAAACATGTTCTAGCATTCGATGTTAGTATGGGGAAAAGTACAATGGTTATCTATAATCACTATAATAAATGTGAATATGAAGGCGAAATTACACATAATAAATCGTCCTTTAAAGCCTTGAATGAAAGGATTTGTGAAATCATTAAACGGGATGGTCAAGCACCTGAAATTGTATTTGAAGCATCAGGAGTGTATTCGAGACCATTAGAACAGTTTTTTCAAGCAGAAGGCTACACCTATCATAGAGTTAGCCCGTTAGAAGCGAATCTACAAACGGCTTCGATGCGTCGTCATAAGACAGATATAAGTGATGCTCATGGGCTTGCTAAATCTCATTTTCGAACAGAACGTTCTACGACATACCAGGAAGAAAACTACTATAAACAAATGCGCGCACTAACACGTTATTACGATGAACTAGATAGTGAAATTATAAGTCTATACAGTAGATTGCACGCTATTTTACAGCTTAGTTTTCCTGAATTAGAGCGTCTTTTTTCAAAACGTTCTGCTCTCTTTTTGAACGTCACTCAGCTTTTCCCACACCCAGATGAAGTATTGGCATGTTCTAAAACTGTAATACGAAATAAAATAAAAGGGAATACAAAAAAGAACATATCCCTTAAACGTGCAGAAGAAAAAGCAATAGAATTACTTCACGCAGCACAAGATTCCTATCCAGCAATATCAAAAGATGATGTTCGTTGTGACCAAATTCGGGATTATGCTATACGTATCACAGATCTTAAAGCGAAAAAAGACATGCTTATAAAACAGATGGTTGAACTTTCAAAAGATCGTATTGAGTATCAGGTATTACTTTCTTTTCCAGGGATTGGAGAGGTGACTGCTGTAAGACTAATTGGAGAACTAGGGGATCTACAACGCTTCCAGAACCATAAACAATTGAATGCATATGTTGGAATTGATATCATGCGTTATCAATCTGGTAATACATTTTATAAAGATAAAATAAATAAACGAGGAAATAACAAATTACGAAAACTATTGTACTACATGGTTCAATCGATGATTAAACTTCGTAAGAAGTCCAACAATCATATTGTAGAGTATTATGACAAATTAAAAACGCAACCTCAAGGCAAACCCCATAAAGTTGCGTCAATTGCATGTGTGAATAAGTTCTTGAAAGTGGCCTTTCATCTAATCACACACAACATCACCTATGATTACAATACAGCATCCATCTGTTCGTAATCAGTTATTTACACTATAACATAGATGACCTTTCGAAAAAACATAACTCGTCAGGTCTATTTGTCATTTCCAAAATGTTTTTTTGGGTGGGAGTGGTACCCCTCCCACCCAAAAAATAGTTATTAATTAATAAAAACACTTGACTGTAGGTAAGAAA
>NZ_JAHQCS010000154.1 GCF_019042215.1 Evansella tamaricis
TGAACCTGGTTCATTTACCCCTGGTTCAGGCTCCCTCATTCTCGCTTATGCTCACGGATTGAACCTGGGGGTTTTGATCCTGGTTCAACCGAACCAGGATCACACGTTTGTTCACACGATATTAGGTCAACCTAACTTAGTTCACCTGATCTTGCACGAGCCGAGGTCAACTGATCCTGATTCACACGATATAGGTCAACCTAACATAGAATACCTGATCCTGGTTCGCAAGAGCTCAGCTCAACCGAACCTGGTTCACCTAAATCTCCTTTTGGTTGGTTACTTTTTACTATTTTATTGGCTATTTAATACTTCAAAAGCCTTCTTATTATTTTTATAGAGGGATTGGAATACAGGAAAATATTTATCATACGTCCGTTTTGTTTCCGGGTCTGGTGTATATCTATCGCGAACTTGAATGAGCTGGTTGGCATCATCTATTTTGCTTAGGAGACCTAGACCAACGGCTGTTACTACCGCCGCTCCCACGGCACCAACATTATGAGGTTCTTCCACCACTTCAATGTTACGGTTAAGGACATTGGATAGTATTTGACATGTGATTGGAGCTAATGCTCCTCCACCAACAAATCGGATCACTGGAGAAGTGTTCACTTTCTTTTCCTGTGCTTCCAGTTGCCACCTGAAGTGATAACAGATCCCCTCTAAAACAGCATGAATTAAATCCGATTTTCCGGAATTTATTCCAATATTAAAAAACATTCCCCTTGCATTCGGATCCTCAAACGGGCATCGGTTCCCGTGGAGCCAGGGGGTAAAGATGACGCCATTACTTCCTGCAGGCACATGTGCAATGGCATCCATCATGTAATCATATAAGTTCTTATATACAACTGCTTTTTCTTCGGAAATTTGATTTTTTTCTAAGTATAAATTGGATTCATCCATGGCAAGATGGTCCTTTACCCATTCGAGACATTTTCCCGCAGTCTCCAACTCGGCGAAATAATTAAAATGACCGCTATTTGCCCCAATGATGGAGGCGATCATATGATTAATATCCAAGACCCTTTTTTTCACAACCGTGGAAACCCAGCCTGAAGTACCAAAATAAATATGAGTACTGCCTGGTCCGACAGCACCTGCACCCACACCAATTAACGAAGCATCTCCGCCCCCGCCAAATACTGGTACCCCTTCTTTTAGAGATAGTTCGTTTGCGGCGCCTTCAGTTAGTTTACCAGCCATATCTGTACAACGAATAATCTCAGGGAGGTGTTCCATCTTGACCCCAAACATCTGGCATATCTCACGGCTAAACCTCTTTTTACCCTTACGGACATCGTAAAGTAATGTGGCAAACGCACTGTCTTCCGTCATGACAAACTTATTTGTACATTTACTGATCAAGAATTCTTTCACATCTAACCACTTATGAACCTTATGGAAATTTTCCGGTTCGTTCTGCTGCACCCACTTGTATTTCCAGACGGGATCTTTCACACTAGCTGATACTGCGCCTGTTATATAAAGGGATTTTGATAGTTTAACAATGTTTGCTCCACCAATCTTGAATCCATTGCCAATACCTTCTTTCTGTTCCTTTTTTGCACGATAATCTATATAACTCATTGCTTTG
Organism: Evansella tamaricis; assembly: GCF_019042215.1. Lineage (GTDB taxonomy): Bacteria > Bacillota > Bacilli > Bacillales > Salisediminibacteriaceae > Evansella > Evansella tamaricis. The sequence goes on from NZ_JAHQCS010000154.1 coordinate 1,601, forward strand.
CGAATAGGTTCCCCATGTTTATCCACTAAGACAAGTCCCTGCATTTGTGCACAAAACGATATTCCTTGAATATCTTCAGGGGAAAGATGATTTTCCTGCAGCACCCTCCTTGTTGTAAGGCACATGGCATTCCACCAGTCATTTGGATCTTGTTCCGCGCCGCCATTTTCAAGGATCTTTAGGTCGTAGCCTTCCGTTGTACTGCCGATCAACTGTATTTGATTAGTTATTTCAAACACACAGGTTTTTAGTCCCGTCGTGCCAATGTCATAGGTAATCACATGAGTCATATGTGTGCATCCTCTCTCCCCTTATTAAAAAAGCTCATTTATTAAAATCAACATTTCCCTTTAACATAGCCTTATTTCAAGAAAAACGCTCCTTTTATGAATTTCATCAGTTCTTCACAGACGGCTTCGTCTTTTTCAAATACATCTTCTCCCACAAACATTTTCAAGCGCTCTTTGTAATAATCACAAGAATATGAGAATTGCAGTAGGATAAACAGATTGTCTAAGTAAAACCCAAACATTTTTGGATCGATATCTTTTCTTATTTCCCCTTTTTTCTGAGCTTCAATGATTTGGGCAGCGTATAGTTGGGCCGATATTCCTTCCATATCTGACACGATTTTTTGGACGATCTCAGGGTGACTTTCTGTTGTCATTTGATTATAAAGTTTTGTTAAATAGACATTTTCTCTAGTGTGTTTCTGTATGGCTTTAATGATCTGCTCGATTTTCACTATCAGATTGCCATGGCTAGTAACAATCTCCCCTAAGACCCCATTCAGTTTTTCCACTGCGTAAGCAATTATTTTCATGTAAAGATCCTCTTTATTCTCGAAATACTTATACATAGCCCCGATGCTGACACCTGCTTTTTCAGCAATAATATTTATATTGGCACTTGTGTACCCCTTCTCCGCAAATTCCGTCAATGCCGATTCAATAATTTTTTTCTGTTTTGCCTCTGATATTCTGTTAAAAGTGTTTTTTGGACTATTCAATCAAGACACCTCCCAATCTTTTTTCCAATTAGTAAACTACTAAATATCGCACCAATGCACGTTTTTCCCCTTGACCAAAAACGGTGAGTGAATATTCACTCTTATTTTAACCATTTTTATGCAAATTCCGCAATAAATTTATTGACTTTTCAGAAAATGGTGATATGTTTTAAGTGAGTGAACCTTCGCTCACTTAATGAAACGACTTGCCAGTAGCTGACAATTCTTATACATTTTTCTACAAATAAAGGAGGACTTGCCATGTCAGATAGCTTTGCAATATCCACTTATCCTGACAGTCACAAGATTATTGACCAGTTGGATCAATTAATCCAAAAGCCCATATACACCATTACACCGGAAGCATTGAAATCCTATGAAGAGAATTATTTCGAGAAAAGGTGTGCAACTTCGAAAGGAATGATTGAAGAAGCAAAGGAAGTGATTCCTGGGGGAGTGCAGCACAATCTGGCGTTTAACCATCCTTTTCCATTAGTGTTTACAAAGGCAGAAGGTGCACATCTTCATGATATTGACGGAAATACATACTATGATTTTTTGCAGGCGGGGGGACCAACCGTTCTCGGGAGTAATCCAATCGAAGTCCGCGAAAAAGTCATCGATCTATTAAATACTTGCGGTCCTTCCACTGGTCTATTTCATGAGTATGAATATAAACTGGGAAAAAAAATAACAGAATGTATGAAATCGGTAGAAATGTTCCGGATGCTCGGTTCTGGAACAGAGGCTTGTATGGCAGCCATCCGAGTTGCCCGACTTGCAACGAAAAAGAAAAACATTATCAAAATGGGAGGAGCTTACCATGGTTGGAGTGATCAACTTGCTTACGGAATTCGGATACCAGGTTCTAAGTGGACCCAATCCCATGGAGTTCCAAAACATTATTTTAAATACACACAAGAGTTTTTCCCTAATGACTTAAATGATCTGGAACGAAAGCTTAAGAGAAACAAACTAAGAGGTGGAACAGCAGCAGTATTTATGGAACCAGTCGGTCCGGAAAGTGGAACAAGACCACTTCATAAAGACTTTAATAAAGGTGTGGAACAGTTATGCAAAAAATACGGTGCACTCCTCGTATTTGATGAAGTAGTTACAGCATTTCGAATTGGAATGTCAGGGGCACAAGGATATTTTGATGTTTCTCCTGATTTAACTGTGTTCGGGAAGGTCGTTGCTGGTGGCTATCCAAGTGCTGGCGGCTTAGGTGGCAAAAAAGAATATATGAAATATCTTTCCGCCGGAATCCAAGCCGGTGATAAACATAAAAAGGCATTAGTGGGGGGAACAATGGCAGCAAATCCTCTCAGTTGTGTGGCTGGATACTACACCCTTTGTGAAATTGAAAGAACAGATGCAGCAAAGAAGGCAGGATTATTTGCGGATAAACTCACTGCTGGGCTCGAAAAACTCATTCAAAAGCACGATCTCCCCTTTGTTGCCTTTAATCAAGGGTCCATATGTCACTTAGAAACCGTAGGTACAATGCATTTTTCCATCGACTGGTCTAAACCTTGGCAAATTCCTAAAGTCATCGCTGCCACATCCGAAAGGAAAAAAGAAATGGAACACATGGGGGCAGCTTATATGGCAGAAGGAATTGTTACTTTAGCAGGAAGCAGGCTTTATACAAATGCGGCATACACAGATGATATGCTGGACGATATTCTCCAACGGTTTGACCGTGTTTTCCAAAATGTTGTGGTAAAAGACTGGTAGGGGGGAATCTAATGACTTCCATGAACGAAGCAAAGGAACTTGTCATTAAAGCTGGGAAAAAATTAGTCCGATCAGGACTCATTGCCAGAACATGGGGCAATGTTAGTTGTAGGGTCAGTGAAGATTATTTTGTCATTACCCCAAGCGGGAGGGACTATCTTTCCCTTGTACCTGATGATATTGTTCCCGTTAAAATTTCTGATTTATCTTATAGCGGAAAAGTAAAGCCTTCTTCTGAAAAGGGAATTCACGGGGAGGTTTACAAATTTTATCCTGAAGTGAACTTTGTGATACATACTCATCAAGACTATGCCTCCGTGTTAAGTGCTGCAGGACTTTCCTTTATTCCTGTACCAGAGGGCTATTCTGTCCTTGAAGGAAAAGTCATCTGTGCCCCTTATGCACTTCCCAGTACGAAATCGCTCAGTCGCAATGTTGGGAAATCCTTATCCACTTCCAGTGCCAAAGCAATGATTTTAAAATATCATGGGGCACTTTGTTTTGGCAAAGACGAAACAGAAACCTTCACAGTAGCATCTGAATTGGAAGATGCCTGTAAAGAGTACATCATCAACAAATATATGCAAGTCAGTGATAACGATTCGTTTCATGTGAAGGAAATGAATGAATTCATTCTCTCTTTGCATCAAAAACTGAACAGTCCGATTCCCCATTCCTCAGAAGTTGTAACCTATGCTTCCAGTGAACGGACAAAAGATGGGTTTGTCCTTTATCCAGAAGACGGAGTCGAACAAAAAGTGAAAACAGATCAACTTAATCCTTCTTTACCAGAAGAAGCTGCCATTTATAATTCTATTTTCAAGAAACATAAACACATCAACTATATTTTTCACAAAAAGACGCCTGAAACGTTGGCTATATCGTGCTCCACCCTTCAACTCAAGCCACTTCTAGATGACTTCGCACAAATCGTCGGTACTTCAGCAAAGATTATAGACAACCAGCCAGAGACCATTACTGCCGCACTTAAGAAGGCTTCTGCTGTCTTTATTCATTCAAGGGGGGCATTATGTACAGGGAAAAATAAAGATGATGCCCTTGCAGTAGGAATGGTAACCGAAAAATCTTGTAAAGCCTATTTAGGGGCATCACTCTTTGGAAAACCAAAACCGATTCATCCGTTGGAATGCTACTTAATGAGGTTTATTTATTTAAATAAATATTCAAAACAAGCAGAGAAAAGTTCATTTTAAAAACTAGACGTTAGTCTCTATTTGGGGGAATATCATTGAAAAAATTCAAGCAAATATTAAAAATAACTGGTATTGTATTCTTGTCTTTGGTGGCTGTTCTGTTCGTAATCTATCTATTACTCCCTAAGAGTCCCGATGAGATCATGGCATTTGATGATCCGTATCGAACAGAAAGGACCATTGCGGAAGCACCTGAGTATATGGCATCTACCGGAACCCCTTGGGCAACAGATGCTGCATTGGATATTCTTGAACAGGGCGGCAACGCCTTTGACGCTGGTGTGGCAGCCTTGTTAGCCATCAATGTCACCTTCCCTGCTCCTGCAAGCTTCACTTCCGTCGCCCCTGCACTTCTTTACGATAGTGAAAAAGGGGAGGTAGTCAGTTATGCCGGTTTAGGTACTGCCCCGGCTGCTGCAACGATTGAATTATTTAAATCAAAAGGATACGACGATATACCGGAAATGAGTATTTTATCACAACTGCTCCCAGCTTCTCCAGACGCTATCATCGCCATTTTAGAAGAATATGGTACGATGAGTTTTACCGAAATTAGTGAGGCTGCCATTACCCTTGCAGAAGAAGGATTTCCCGTTCATGGACAGTTCCTCGCTGACTTGGATATGAATTTATTAGAACGAGCAGGTTTTGCCTTTCTCATGCCGTATAACGTGGAAGTTTATTTAAGCGGAGAATGGTGGAGACCACTTCATCATAAGGAGCGATTTCGACAACCTGATCTTGCTAATACACTGCAAAGGATGGCTGATGCGGAACAGGATGTTCTCCGGAATGGGGGAACGCGGGAGGAGGGTTTACGGGCTGTCCGGGATTATTTTTATGAAGGTCCCATTGCAGATGCCATCGTCGCCCTTCATGAAGAAAAAGATGGCCTCATTACCTATGAAGATTTAGCTAACTATCGCGGGCATTTTGAAGACCCTATCTCTGGAACATTTAAGGAGTACCAGATTTTTGCTAATGACACATGGAATCAAGGTGGCGTTGTGCCAATGGCATTACAAATTCTAGAAGAAATAGACTTGAAGTCAATGGGACACAATTCGCCGGAATACGTTCATACCGTTCTTCAAGCAATTGACTTAGCCATGGCTGATCGAGAAGCGTATTTTGGTGATCCTCGCTTTGTGGATGTTCCCATTGAAGGACTTTTGAACAAGGAATATGCAGAAAGTCGCCGGATGGCGCTGACACCGGACACTGCTTTTGGAGAAATGCCTCCACCTGGAAATCCATGGGACTATCAGGACGTGGAAGCGCGTCTTCCTGTTGCAGCCATATCGAACCCGGAAGTAAAGCCAGGTTCACACGAAACCTCGCGCAACATCATGAATTCACAGTTGGATACAAGCTATTTGAGCGTTGTGGATGGGAAAGGGAATGCCATTTCCCTGACACCTAGTGATTTTCCAATGACACCAATGATACCCGGTACGGGAATCAACCTAGGCAACAGAATGAATCAATTCCGGCTTGATCCAGATCATCCGGCAGCACTTGAACCTGGAAAACGGCCGCGTCTCACCCCAAACCCAAGTATGGTTTTGAAAAACGGGGAGTTATTCCTAAGCTATGGAACTCCCGGAGGGGACATGCAGCCTCAAGCGATGATTCAAGTATTCCTGAATATTGTTGTCTTTGATATGGATCCCCAAGAAGCGGTCAGTGTTCCGAGATTTGGATCCTACAACTTCCCAATATCTTTTGCACCAAATGAATATGACCCTGGTTTGATTAAACTAGAAGAGTCATTATACGAAGAAGTGGGTGACGAGCTGGAGAGAATGGGTTATGAGATTGAGGTTTTACGAGACTGGCATAATGAGTTTGGATCTGTTTTAACCGTTATGATAGATCAAGAGACCGGTAATAAAATAGGTAGTGCCGATCCGAGAGAAGTATCTTGGGCTGAGGGGAGATAATAAGAAAAGCATAAGCGCCTAGGCTCACGAGCGTAGGGCAGTGCCTCTTCCTCTACAAGCATCGTTCTGAAGAGTATCCGTCCATCGGGCAAAACGCCACGTCCTGTGGCATGCCCGATATTAGGACGTCCTGTCCGTCGAGGCAACTCGAAGCATATTCGAAGGGCAGCATCGCTCGCGTGCTGCCACTGAAGTAAACGCTCGTTGGACAGAGAATTCGAAGAAGTAGATAGAAGTCCGCTCTTTGACTTCGGTTGTCACTTCCGAAGTGCCCCGCAGCGAGTAGGCGGTGGAACTGGACAAATTGCCCGAAGGTGCAAAAACTTATACATTCCTATCTATTGAAAAAGGTTGTTCCGGTATCGTACCGGACAACCTTTTTATAATCTAAACTAGAAGTACAAGTTAATTCGAAATAAAATACTCATCCAACAAGTAATCAATCGTTTCGAAGAATTCCGTCACGAAGCTGATAGACTTTTGTTTTTCTTCTTCAGGAAAGATGTTGGTTCCCCTTAAGAACATCACCAGTTTTCTTGTGTTTTTCTTCAGCCTTCTAAAGGATTCTGAATACTCTTCCCCAATGGAATCTTTCACCGTACTCAAATATTCAGTGAGGATAGTCGACAAAGTTTCCATTAAATATTGGAATTCCTTTTTATACTCTTCTTCCAATTTCTTATATTCATTCCGGGTGATTTCCCCTGTTTCATTGTATTTCACATGAGCCTCTTCGGCCATTTTGGCCACATCTTCGATAACATAGTAGATCAACTCACTGCATAAGAGCAGATAATCCTTCGTAGACGGTTGCTTATCAACTTGTTTCTTGATGAGAATCAACGCTTCTTTCGTATCTTTTTTCACCTCTGCAATGATTTGAGCTTTCAGAATATAATACGGAAAATAAGTTGGATCTTCAAAATAAGACTCTACTTTATTTAACATATCTAAACTGCGGTTTTGTCTATTTTGTGTTTTCAAGTAATTATAGTAGTTAGTTAGACTCCTTAACCTAGTTCCTACAGGGATCCCACGACGGGTGAGCAATCGGTTATAACTTAGTTCGATATCTTCCACACTTTGATATTCTTCCTGATCCTTTAAGTATTTACTCCATGCATCTTCCACACTGATAGAAGTGGGTAAGTACTCTTTAATCCCCTTCAGAAGGACTTTCTTTTTCTCATCCAGGTTATTTAAATATGGGAGGATTTTATCTTCAACACGCATCCTAATTTCTTTGGAAGTAATGGAGAATGTATCCAAATCTTTGTTCACACTGATGAGTTTATACTTTTTTAAGATATTTAAATGGTCATCAAATTCATACTCATAATCCAGTTCGTTCGAATCGTTATATTTTAACAACTTGACTAGTTCCAATTCTCCGGTGAGAGAATTAGAGCTGCACGAAAATACTAAGCAGGCCAAAGTTTCTTTCACTGGGTCAACAATATAGTCAAAGAGACGGCCGAATAGGAATTCAGAAGCAGATTGACCATTTAACAGGCTTTCGTTTAAAATCTCCTGTCCCTTTTGCGGAAGAATGTATGCCAGGTGCAATATGAACAACGGTCTTCCAGAGGTTACTTGATGGATTTTCCGTTTATTTTCTTCATCCGCGTATAAGTTATCCAGTTGAAAAACATAGTTTTTATGCTCTCGTTTAATCACGTCATATAAGAAAGCACACGTATCTTCCTTATTCAACTCGTCCATGAGAATTTCTTCACCAATAATATGACTGGACCTTGTAGTAATAATGAGTTTTTGGGTAGAGACATTTAACCGCTTTGTGAATTCGATAACTTTCTTCTGTTCGGATCTTTCGAGAGTCTCAAAGTCATCGATAACAAGTAAGAACTTCTCTTTTACATTCATTACTTCTTCCACATCAAACGTCTCGTTATCATTCATAATGAGATTTATCTGTTTAATGATTTCCTCAAAAGTCTCTACTCTATCTGTAGTAGGTTCAATTTCTCCCTTTAACTTCACAGGATTAAATTGACGATCCTTTGCTGAGATGAAAATAATGAATTGAAACTGTGCTGTTTTTCTATTTCGGAGCTGATCACAGACATATTGAACAGTTGCTGTTTTCCCCACCCCACCAAATCCCCAAATCGTACAGCAGGCATTGGATTGGTTCGATAAGAGGAAGTCATTAATTTTATTTATATACTCATTGCTGATTTCAATATAGGAATCCTTGTCATAGTTGTTTTCATAGACGTTGGAAATGGTACCGTTAAGAGATGTCCTCAAGTTTTTAGTGCGATGTAACTCTACACTTTTAAACTCTCCCCACGTCATTGTAATCTGTGCGTTATAGGCGAATAATTGATTGTAGACAAACGTGCCACTAATTCGATTGTAATTGCAGTACATGTAAATTGATTCTTCATCTTTTATCTGAATAAATGGTGTAATCCTGTAATATTCATCTTCATATTGAATATACGTATTATTAATTTTGAGGGACTGTGACTCATCCTTCATGGAAAAGAATTCCGGTTCCAGGGAGTCGGCGGAAAATGCCGTCCCTATACTGTTGCTGTCCACATAATTTTCAATGGTCACCATTCTGATTTTTCGAGAAATGAACGGGTTATTTAAGTTCTGAATTTGCTCATAGATGGTGGAGATATCATCCATGAATAAGTCACTGTCAAACCGATATCCATGACCAATGGTTTTATTGCGGAAATTTGTATATGATTTTTTCGAACCAAAAACCTTAATAAAATCACTAAATTCTTCATCCACATCTAAGTGTCGGATAAACCCGACCAAGTGGCCCATGCTTGGTCTTTCTCCTTCAAGAATTTCCTTTTTGCTTTCGGCATTAATTCTCTCTGAGTTTTTATTCCATAAGTAAGCAAAGATGAGCGTTAACAAATATTCGATTTTCACCCGATACAATTCTGCCGCATCTGCTGATCTACCGCTTAACCGGTTTCGGTGAATTTTATTGTCTAATTTTTTCCTTATAAAGTCCATATTTGTTCCCCCAACATCACCAAATTAAAACTTGGTATTCGCCACGATGGCTTTCCCTTCAAATTTCGTCTGATCTGTCAAAAGTACTTGTGCCTTTCCACGAATCGTTTTCTTAAATAACTCATCATTGTTAAATAAATAGAATAAAAAGTCGTGGAATTTATTTGAATTCTTTTTATCAATGATGGATGTTAGTGTATCTAGCATGTAGTTCTGATCAATAACGGAGATTGGAATTTCAGATACTCCCATATCATCGCTGTTATTTCTTTTCTGCTGATACCCGAACAATTGAAAGATTCCGTCATTCAAGTCGTTAAAATATAATTCTCCACAATACGTGATTAAATCTTTAAAGTTATAGATGGCAAGGGACAGTCTTTCACCCCTGTAATGGGTAAAAATATGGTTCATATGCTGAATATAATCTCGTTTGTTTTCCGGTGATTTTACTTTATTCCGGAGTCTGCGCAGCACTCTTTTTGCCACCATAATAGCTTCCACATCGTCTTCTTCAAAGTAATCCATGATGATCTTTTTAAATACACCTTTCTCCCCCATCAACAAAAGGGCTCCGTTAGCAGCATATTTATATTGACGTTGTGAAGCTAATTCGTGTAAATAATCTTTCCCGGCAGAATACTTTAAGAAACCAAGTGTCAGTATGGCTTCGGTCTTTTCATTACTGCTGATACTGTGATTTTTATTAGCCAGATGTTTAATGATAAACGGTCCCACGTCCGTACTGTTCAGATGACCAAGTGCCATAAATGCCTGAATCCGTTTCCCGGCATTTTTATTGGACGTGATAATTCGTTTGCAATCGGAAAAGACATCATTTGAGTTTCCGTGATTGCTGTTTCTCGCTTTTTCGATGATGTTATTCTCTGAACCAATGATGCTGTCAATCGTGTTTTGAACCGCGCGGTGTAAATTCTTACTGGATAAGATATTACGCAGTTCTTCGATTCCTTTCTCCTGAAAGTTCACCACAAAATGTCTGGAGAAGTAATTTTTAATTTTCTTGTCGTCTTCCAGTTCGTCATTGTAGTAAACGAGGATTTCAAAAATATAGTTTAACAGCTGATGATTTTTACTGTTCATAAGAGCGATAAAACAAGAATATTTATACTCATTAATTTTTGAATACTTGTTGCAGATTTCCTCCAGAAGTTCCGTCAATCCAGCTTTCCCGCAAGCCCGGATCACTATATTTACTTGATTCGTCCATTTCCAGTTGTCTAAAATGTTCTTCATGGAGATCGTACAAATATTATTCCGCTTGACACAATCTGCCACCACATCTGCCAATAAGTCCTTTAACATTTCATCGGAGAGTGTTTTATTAATAATCTTTGTGGAATATAGTAAACACTCCACCGGACTAATTTGTCTTTGTAACATTTCGTCACATTTTACTAATAGCTGAGAACGGATGTTTTCACGGTTACTCCGGCTGTTGGACTTTTTTATTTTTGAGAGAATATCATTAAACTGGATAACATCCTCTTCCGAGAATCGGAAGACGAAGACTTTATTTTGCGTTTCGTGATCCGGCTTTATCCCGATCGCAACGGATTCTTCATCGTTATAATTAAGAGTTGCATAGTTTTTAAGACTGCCTTTTATTTTTGACAACTGTTCCTGCAAAGCATTATTTAACTCCACTTACTTCCCCCTCCTCTTCTTTCGCGTCGGATGTGACATCGAGAACAATCGGTTCATGGAACGAATCTTTTATCTGAACACTTAGCTTTAAATACTTATTTTTATCGATGGAGACTTCAATATCGATCGGTGTACCGATTTTCACTGGTTTATCCAGGATTTTCATATAGGAACGCTGGATTCGCATTTCCGAGTCCATATTATTTTTTCCTGCGAATAAATCGAGACGAATGGCACTTGGGCTTGCCACGGTAAAACTATTTGGATAGATTTTATTAAATGGCAATGTGGTATTGCTCGGTACAATTTCGAGCGGAAGATTATCATCCACATCAATCATGATTGCCTCTGCGAGTTTCGTATTTAGTTTCAATCCACGATCAAAACTCAGTGAGTCGCTTGCCTCTTGTTCTTGAACGCTCGCTGTTGATTTCGCTTCTTCCCTTTCGAGGGCTTCATAATCTATATCTGATTTTGAATCAATAATGTATGGGTCTGACGGAATCTGTTTCACGTCGTGCTCATAGAACATCGAGATGGCAGCACCTCTAGCTACTGCAGACATCATCTCATTGGGCCGAATAACCGGCTTTTGAATCAAGGATTTTACCACTTCTTCCACTTTAGGGTACTGTGCCATTCCACCAGTTAAAAAGACATAATCAATCGTACTCGTTTCGATTTTTCCTTCATAAATGGTATGTTTTATGACTTCTTCAATGGAGAGACGATCTCGGGAAAACTTAGATCTCTTTTTGATATATAAATCTTCTGTATATTTATCATATGTCTTCACATCAATGGTTACTGGAAACATCTCATTCTTAAATAGGGGGATGTTCTTTTTATATGGGGGAACATCTTCCCGATCGGAGTATTCCAATTCCTGTGAAAACCACTCTTTTGCTTCTTCAGAGAATTTTACAAGTAAGTGGAGCATTCGGTCTTTTACCTTCTTATCCAGTTCCGATTCTTCAATACCTTTTTCCCTACAGATAGCATTAAACAAATCCGTTGCACATTTCACATCGAAATGGCTTCCCCCAAACTCGTTGTATCTCCCTACCTTGATTTGCTCTATATCAATTTTTCCTTCGACACTGTCCAAAAGAACCACATCGACGACACAGACATCGCACGTTCCTCCACCTAAATCAAAAACTAAGATTCTCTTTTTCTCGCTAAAATCTATTTCCCGATGGGAGGTGGCCAAGTTCACCTGGGAGTTAACAAATTCAATGATGGCTGCTGTAGGTTCGTCCAATATCGTTATTTTATTGTAGTCAAACCCTGCTTGAACTGCAGAATCGATCGTATCATTGATCTGGTCGATATTAAAAGAGGCTGGAACTGTAATGGTGATCGCTGGTAAAGTTTTTTCATGGCGAAGTCGGGTTTCAATAGTTTGCCGGCAAACCTTCAGGATTTCAGCAGCACTTTGCTTTGCTGTAAAATCCTTGTCAGTCATCCTCCATGTGGCATCTGTCCCCATCTTAAGTTTCGTATTATATAAGATCCGGTCGGGCTGGCTACCTTTCATGTTCTTAGCATATTCCCCCACAATGACACTACCATTTTGATCAAAAAAGAGGGTAGAAGAAAGGTATTCTTTCCGTTCGTTATTATATTCATCTGTCCGCTGCTGAATCGGTACCACTTTTGATTCAATTAGTTTGACGATATTCTTACTTGCCTCTGCAATAACGGTATTTGTCGTCCCTAAGTCAATTGCGTAACGTGCTGCTTTACTCATCGTTACACCTCCTTGTCTATGTCCACTAGTGGTGGAATGATGGTTTTATTTTTAAACTTCCATCCGGAATAAATTTGTGTTCCCTTTTCCTCTCCTGAAATAATCGCATTATTATAGATGCGATAATCAATCCCCACTTTATCCGGTACCACTGTCATTTCTTTTCCAACCGAACCAGTTGCATAAGCAGAGATTCCAAAACCGCTTAAAGTATAAAACATGTTTTGAATAAGCATTTTCACATTTTCATCAGAAAGCTCTGTTTTATCTTCGCTGTAGCAATATAATTGATCTAAAATATATCCGTTTGTATTCGAGTTCAGCTTATAAAGAAGGTCCTTTATTGCCTTATCATATTGTTCCGCTGCATACATGAATTCGTCTTGCCCTGAAATTTGATAGTGGTCTAATTCATCCTGCAGGTCACGGATTTCACTGTTCTTCTGTCCCAATATCAGCTCGTAGCGTTCCCTGAGCTTTTTCATTTGCTCTTCCATAGACTGACTGTTATCTGAAGAGGGGGCATTCTCGTCTGCTGATTGTTGAGTTTGCTCGTTTTCAATTCCTTGACTAATGCGATTATCGATTTCCTCTAAAATACAATCACGTAAAATACAAAGATTTTCTTCGTATTTTTCAAGGAACGCTTTATATTTTTTATCAAATGTAATTGTCTGATTAAAGTTCGATTGCCCGGACATAAAATAACGCTTAAAGAAGAATTGCAGTTCTTTTGTGTAATGGCTATCCATGTTTCGCACAAACTTAATTTCTTCATCTTTTATTTCCAAACGCAAACTCTGAATTAAGTAATCATTGTTTTGAATGATTTTGAGTTTGAAGATGGCACTTGCTAGCATTGTATAGAAGAACTTAATCTTCCTTATCTCTGAGAGTTTTTGGTTGTGCATTAAGTTATAACCGATTTTGTACTTATGGATATATTGATAAAGGACTTCCCGGTTAAATTCGTAATCTGAGAAAAAGATATTCCAGCTTTCCTGCATGAGGCTGATCAGTTCCCGAGGATCATTTTTAAGCGCTAGTACCTCGATTAGTGTATCTAGTTTCAACCAGAAGTAGCCTTCATCTTCCTTTTTTACTCCGAACTCTTTTAACACATCATTTCCTTTAAAGTCATCCGAAACGGTCACAGCAACTTTCTCTCGCTCTACTGTCTGCTGTTTTACAGGGGGGTTAGGTTGTCCTGCTGCTGCAGTTGTATTTCCTTTCGTGTTACGTTTCGTAATCTCTTTTTCTATATCTGTGATCAATTCGTTAATTTCCTTCTGATACGTTTGTAAGAAGGTTACAGTTTCCCCACTCAATTTGACTTTATCTTCTTCTCCCTTAGTATTAAAATATCTCCTAATACTATAATGGAGTTCTTTTCTGAAATAGTGTTCCTGGTTATCCACCACAGGAGAGCTGTGTTTCATTACTTGCTCCACCAGTTCGTTATATGTAAATTCCCCTAACTCAAGGGCCGTTGTCTTCGTTCTTAAGCCAGCAAGCATGGAGTACAATTGCTTATCATTGCGTAATAAATTAATTTTTTTCTCAAAATAAAAAATAAAGCCCAGCTTATACTTGGATGCATAATTATACGTAGTGTTATTAAAAGAATATTCCGTAAAAAATTCAGACCATTTTTCACTCATAACATCTGCAAATGTTTTGTCTGATTCTGTCAGTGAGCAAACATCAATTAATGTGTCTAACCTTAACCAAAAATCACTTGTATCTTGCTTATTTACTCCCATTTCAGCGAGCAGGTCTGAGCGTTTAAAATCTTGAGTCATCGTTCGTTTCATATCCTTGAGACACCCCCGGAAAGTATTTTCAACATTTAAGAGTATTATATAACTACGATCAATATGAATAGAGGTTTCGTTTAAATTACTATAATACCCTTTTTGCCTTCTTCATTAAGGCACGCATTAAAGTTATTCGTTCCCGTTTTGATCCCTCCTTAGAAGTAAATTTTTTTATGTGGAGTTTAACATAACACCGTTGAATCAATAGTTTATCATTACTATTCTATCAAAAAAAAGATACTATCTAATATATAATATTTGTACATTCTACTTCCTTTCGACATTTTTTTAGTAATTCCTTTCCGTTATTGTATTTTCATTCCCTAATAACGATGGTAAATTCTTCATGAATTTGAGTATTGTTCATGAAAGTTCTATACTGTTGAACAGAATTGCAGAAAAAAGAGGATGTCGCCAATGACATCCTCCATTCACATAAATAGTTTTAAAACTTCGTATGATAGTTTTCCAATTCCCATCCGTGAACCGTCGTTCTGAAACTGTCTAACTCCTCTTTCTTCGCATCGACATATTCGTTAAAGACGTGATCGCCAAATGTTTTACGTCCAATTTCTCCCGCTTCAAACTCCATAACTGCAAATTCAAGGCTCGTTGGTAAATTTTGAATCTCTTTAAGGAATAGTTCCTCTGCTGACATACTGAAGATATCCTCATCAAATGAGTCAGGTGCTGTTAACTCTTTTTCCACTCCATCTAATCCAGCTGATGCAATAATTGCAAATGCTAAGTAAGGGTTGGAAGATGGATCAGGACAACGAATTTCCACTCGAGTTGCAGGACCACGCATTGCTGGAATTCGAATTAGTGCAGAACGATTGGATGCAGACCACGCAATGTAACAAGGTGCTTCATATCCCGGTACTAAACGCTTATATGAGTTCACAAGTGGGTTTGTCACTGCTACAAAACTTTTTACATTTGTTAACAATCCAGCAATAAATTGATAGGCCGTTTCAGAAAGTTGTTGAACGTCTCCTTCGTCATAGAATGCATTTTCTTGCTTTTCTAGGTTAAATAACGAGATGTTCGTGTGCATTCCATTACCATTTTCTCCTGCTATTGGTTTAGGCATAAACGTGGCATGTAGTCCGAACTTTTTAGCCACCGTCTTAACCACCCATTTATATGTTACTGCCAAGTCTGCAGCACTTAATACATCCGCATATTTAAAATTGATTTCATGCTGACCACGGGCTACCTCATGGTGAGATGCTTCAATGGTAAAGCCCATTTGTTTTAATGCACGATAGATTTCAAGACGTACTTTTTCTCCGTTATCATGTGGAGATGGCTCAAAATAACCTGCAAAATCTTGTGTTTGTTGAGTAGGACGTCCTTCTTCATCTGTTTCAAATAAGAAAAATTCCAATTCCGGTCCCACATTGATGGAATATCCTTTTTCCGCTGCCCGTGCTACCGTCTTTTTCAATACGTACCTTGGATCTCCTTCAAAATCTGTACCATCTGGATTTTTAACACTACATAGGAACCGTGCCTCGGAGTACCCTTCTTCCACCGACCAAGGCAGAACAGCAAATGTTCTTAAGTCAGGTTGAAGGTAAAGATCCGATTTGTTAATTGGAGAAAAACCTTTAATGGAAGATCCGTCAAACATGATTTTTCCATCTACGACTGCATCTAACTGCTCCGCGGTTACCGTTACATGTTTTAAGATTCCTTCAAGGTCTACAAATTGTAAGTGTAATAACTCCACATTCCTTGCTTTAATTTCCGCTTCGATCGTGGCGATACTATTTGCTTGTTCTAAATTAGTCGCTATCGTCATTTTCAAACATCCCCCTCATGTGAACTTTGTTAACATCGTTTGTGATGTTTTAATAGTAAGACACATTCGGGAATAAAAAAGGATTTTTGTAAGATTATCTGACAGACAAATTTTGAGACGGTTTTTTCTGACATTTTACGCTATCTTTTATGTTTTAAGAAAACGAAAGTGATTGAATTTGTCCCTACAGACTTCTTTCATAACGACTGATGAATCTGAACAGGGATGAACTACTCCCAGGTTAGTCCACTTTCTCCCTGATATAATTTTCTTTATGAACCCGATATAACCCATGTCTGTCATGATAATAAATCCAATCACCGACTAAATTAATCCCTTGAAACACTTTTTTATCAGGGTGTGCAAGCTGGACATTATCCATGTAATTTAACCTGGAGATAAAAAGTCCACCTTTGTTTCGGCTTTCACTTCCGTCTATATAAATCACTTTATTATCCGAGATAAGTAAATGAGACGGATAAAAGTCCTTAATAGGATAAATTGTTTTTCCGTTTGCAAAAATCTTTGAGAGGTTGCCTAAAGGGGAACTTTGATTGGAAAAATAGATGGATCGATCCACTATATCAAACGTCCCAACTTCCTTTTTCATAATCATATGGTTTTCCGTACCATTTGTCCGCATTTTATAGAGTTGTGGTACCCCGTTGCTCCCACCAATGTAATAGATCCACTCGTCTTTAAGAATCATAGATTGAACTTCTTCATTAATAAAAGTTGGATCTTGACCATTTATGTCCGTACTGAAGACACCACTTTGATTAGGAATGAGAAAATATAATCTATTCCCATAAACAACGAAATTTGTTACTACTCTATTGATAAGTTTCGTCACTTCGTTAGTTACTAGATTAATTTTATGTATTCCCGTATCAGTGACACAAAATAAGTCATTTCTTTTTACATTAATATACCGTACCTCATCATACATAAGCTTTGAGATGGACGAACCATCTTCTCTCATCTTATATAGACCTTTTTTACAGGAATAATAGACATAATCCCCATCTGTTGCTACAAAACCACCATTAAGTAAGTTAGCCCCAACTGTACCCGGTGATATTTCTGGAAATAACTTTTTATAAGTATAGGATGATTCAGCGTATGAATTTCTCTTTGGAGGAACATTTATATCTTTCCACGTAAAGGATCTTGGAGACTTCGTTCTCCTGTCTTGACCCGTGTTATTTTCATGCTGTTGTCTTAATGTTTGGTTCATCAGCACCTGGTATGCCTTTTGTCCTTGTTTAAACTTGAAAGGATCCCCGCCAACATCGGGGTGATGTAACTTAGCCATTTGACGATACGCTCTTTTTATTTCATCAGTAGATGCATGAACATCAACCCCTAGAATCTCAAAGTAATTCATAAAACATGCCCCCTATATCATTTCACGAATGTAATCCATGGTTCTATCACTGACACAACTTCTCATCTTTGTTCTATATAAAGAATATACACTAATTATATAACGAACACAACGTTCTGTTATAAATTTTTTAAATAGTTTATTAATAAGTGTTTTTTGTCGAAAGGAGGTATGGTTAAATAGGTATTTTGTAGAAATAGAGGTGGAACTAGGAGTATTTAATACAACTATTAAAATTTGTTATTAATACTAGAATCCAAGATTCTTCCTAGGATATACTATATAAATAACAATAATTTGGAAGAAGGCGTTTCCTTATGCAGTGGGTTAATAGTTCTATTTATTATTTCTTACTTAGTTTTATCCTTTCCTTCATTTTAGCTATCCTTTCCTATAATTATAGACATACTCCAGGAAAGAGATTTTTCTTTGTTCTTGCCCTTATCATCTCCACTATTCCACTACTTACCTTGTTTGAAGTGCTTTCTACTTCCTTCCAGGCAAAATTATGGTGGAGAAACATTCAGCAAGCGCCCCTTGTTTTAGCCAGTTTATTTACTTTCGCATTAATCATGGATTACACAGGAAAACATGCCTTTACATCTAAGAAGTTTCTTTCCGTTTTATTCATTCCTAACTTCATTTTTCTTTCTCTCATTTTCACTGACCAATATCATCACCTCATGAGATCATCTGTGGGACTCTACACAGCGAATGGATTGACAGCGATTGTTGTAGAACCTACGTTACTAAATATAATCTTAATGATTTATCCGCAAATTGTTGTACTCATGGCACTCGCTGTATTACTTTCCAATTTACGTTACACGCAAAAATATAACCGAAAACAGCATATTATTTTATTTGTTGGATTATGCATACCTACTTTAACAGTCGTTTTCTTACCTTTAATGCCTAGTAATATCATTGGTATCATCGCCCTCAGTTTTCTTCCAGGTGCATTGGTCCTTTATTACGGTTTGTTTAAACACAAATTTCTTTCCACCTGGCCCATTTCAAAGGATAAAATTTTTGATAATCTCAGGGAAGGTATTATCCTTACCGACCAACACGACCTCATTGTGGATATTAACGCATCCGCAAAAGAACTGTTGAGTAAGATTTCCTCTTCTAATCTGGAGATGGAGGGACAATCGATTATCAGGTATATTAAGTCCCACGCTGATTTACAAGAGTTGTATTTGAAGAAAACAGAAGACACAAGGGAAATATTCATCGAAGGGAAAGGGGAGTTTTATACTATCCGCATTGCTAGGATTTTTCAACATGCAGGGGAAAAAATGGATGGTACGCTACTGATATTCACGAATATAACAGATAAAAAACGCTATGAAGAATCGTTGCTGAAGAGGGCCACTCACGATTCCTTAACTGGTTTATATAACCGTGGCCACTTTGTGGAACAAGTAAATTTGGAGTTGAAGAAACCTGAACTCTCCAAAACTCTGATGCTTATTGACCTTGATAATTTTAAACATATCAATGACACCTACGGACACCTTGCAGGAGACGATGCCTTAATTCATTTTACGAAAACCTTGATGAACAACAACTTAGAGCATGCCATTGTGGGTAGAATTGGCGGCGATGAGTTTGCTATTTTCCTAAAGGGACTATCCAATAAAGAAAGTTATAATAAGGCTGAATCGATTCGGGATACTATTGAGAAAACCTTTATTTACTTGGAAGGGAACACTCCGATAACCATTACTATCAGTATTGGCTTAGTGTACATTGAAAAGGGTAATGTAGCCAGTTTCCGGGAAATCTATCATAATGCTGACAAACATCTATACTCTTCCAAAGGGGCGGGGAAAAACCGCGTTTCTGTGTGAGGTTTGTGCCTAAAGTAAAGGTAATTCGCCTTCAGGCACAGTATATCAAAACACTGGATTTAGACAACGATGCGAAAACTTATACTGTCTTATCTTTCGAGATAGAACTACTCTTTTTCAGCTGCTTTAGTATAATAGTTCACTAGCACTTCCATCCCTTTATCGAAACTCTCCAATGGAAAACTTTCATTTGGAGAGTGTAGATTGTCCTCCGGTGTACCAAAACCAAGCAAGACAACCGGGATATGAAACAACCGGTCGATCATTTCCACTACAGGAATGGACCCCCCAAGGCGGACGAAGACAGCTTCTTTCCCAAATGCCTCTGAGTAGCTCTGTGCTGCTTTTTGTAGAAGGTCATGATTTGGGTCAATCTTGTAAGCACGTCCAAAAAGTGGGACTGGGTCTACTTGAACCTTTACTCCCTTCGGAGCCACATTGTATAGGTGATCAGTAATTAATTGCTGAATTCGGTCAGGTTCTTGTCCTGGAACAAGACGACAGGAAATTTTCGCTGTTGCTGTGGAAGGAATGATCGTTTTTGTACCTTCTCCTTGATAACCACTAAACATCCCATTAATCTCGAGAGTTGGTCTTGCCATGGTGTGCTCTTTTGCTGTATATCCCACTTCCGGTGTCACTTCTTCAATCCCCACTGTTTTGGTATACTCTTCCCCAGGAGTTTCATTCATTAAACGGCGTTCCCCTTCGGATAGTTCTTCTATCCCTTCATAAAAACCCTGTACGGTAACTTGTTCTCCTTCGTTTTTCAGAGAGCCAATCATATGGGCCAAAGCCATCGCTGGATTTTTCACGGCACCACCATAAATCCCCGAATGTAAATCACGGTCCGGTCCCGTTACCGTAACTTCGAGACCTGTAAATCCTTTTAATCCATATAGAATGGTAGGCTGCCCTGCCTCCACCATTCCGGAATCGGAAATGATGGCAAAATCAGCCCGATACTGATCCAGCTTCTCCTGGAGGACACCAAAGAGGTGTTTACTGCCTATTTCCTCTTCCCCTTCAATGCAAACTTTCACGTTAATTGGAAGTCGCCCTAGCGTCTTCATAAAGGCTTCAAAAACAGCAAGATGCATGAAGGTCTGCCCTTTGTCATCACTTGCCCCACGGGCATATAATTTTCCATTCCTGACCTCTGGGTGAAAAGGCTCACTTTCCCAAAGCTCCAACGGATCGGCAGGCTGCACATCATAATGTCCATAAAGAAGTACAGTAGGCGCCCCTTCTGCCTCGAGCCATTCCCCATATACAAGGGGATGACCTGGTGTAGAATGTAATTTCACGTTTTTAAAACCTATATCATTTAAGTAGTCCACCACAAAATTACCTGCACGGACCACATCTTCATTATGTTTACTATCGGTACTAATACTTGGTATCGCTAAAAAATCAGTTAATTTTCGAAGCAACTGCTCTCGATTTTCTTTTAAATAGGACAAAATTTGTTCTGACATGTACTTTCCTCCAATTTTTGCTATTATGGTATTTATTTTTTATTCTATCAATTTTTTGTACACCCACTCTAGTTTTTAACCATCATGGATTTTGTATAGGCGATCCTTAATCCGTTTCTTTCCATATTATTTTGGCTTATTGAGCCAAATTTAGCTTGAGCAACAACTGTTTGGCACCCTTGATCAAGGGCATCTGACAACCTCCTTCTAATTAGAGCCTGGTGTACTCCCTTATTGCGAAAAACAGGGATAGTTGCAGATGCTGCCAGACTTCCCACACTCCCTTTCGTGAATAATACACCAATACCTGCAGGATTATCATCAACCATTGCAAGATAGAAGGTCCAATTGTCCTGATCATATAGAACTTCATTATTCTTCGCTATACCCGATTTTAAGAATTCTGGAAGTTGAAATCCTTTTGTGTAAATGTCCGCAAACAAATCAAACTCATTTCCCTTTAATTTGCGGATTCTAATAAAAGGATCAGTAGTTCTTTCATCTATGTAATTATTGTTTAATTCAGGTGTATAAAGCGTGGAATGAAAATCGGTTTGGAAAAATCCCCGCTCATTAAAATAGTGAAATAATTCCGGCGTTGAGTAGGCAGGAGTGATTTCAAAACGAGCCGGAATATCCCTTTTTTTGTAAAAATCCAGAATTTCCTCTATATATTTTTCCTCTCCAGCAGTTATTCCCAGAACCTTATTAAAAGAAGGTCCTGGAATATTTTTGACGGAAAAGGCCATGGCATTTCCAAACTTCCTCATTGCCACGTCCATCGGGTTCCCCTCAATCTGTTGAATGGCAGAAAGTCTAGAAGTTAATGCATCTACTTCTGCATTCTCTATTTGTTGTGCAGTTTTTTTCGTTAATACAATATTCATTTTTTCCCCACCAATCTCCACCTATCACTTGGAATTGTTGTTCTCCCAGTTCACTTCTTCGACAGACTGCACAATGACAAAACCTTCACCAGAAAACTCCATTTGAAATGATTCTCCACTTCCACGGCCAAAGAGGGTTCTAATACTAATATCTGTTCGGATCTCCGGTTGTAAATGTCCAGACCATGCAACAGTTGCATGCGGATCGGTCATCACAGGAATCCCTGGACGAACCGGTAATGTCAGTGGCTCATAGTGGGAAGTTATTGCAATCATCCCCCTACCCTTAAGTGTTACATTGAATAATCCCCCAGACATCATACCAGCTACACGTTTCATCAGTTTTATATCCCATTCAATGCTTGGCTCGAACGCCAGCAGGTCATTACCATTTACTGTTATTTCCTCGTTATCCAACTGGAGGATGATAATTTTCTTTCCTTGATCTGCTAAATACAATTGGCCATTACCATGGGCTTTCATCAATGCACTCCCCTCACCGGTGAGCGCTTTTTTAAACATACGTCCTACCCCATGTTCTAAAATTCTTTCCCGTTCGAATTTTATTTTTCCATTATAGGAGACCATTGATCCAACCTTTGCCCACACGGTATCTTTTAAATTCACTTCCAAAATACGTGGTGTTTCCAGTTCAAAAAAGTCATTCCCTCTGTCATCTTGGACAGTTTGCTTTATAAATTTATCAATGGAATATTTACTCATGGTCCATCCTCCTTTTTTATAATCATAACGTAAATGGTTTTTCAAAGAGGATTCAAACGGCTAAATACGAGGTCACTGAAAAAGTTGGTTTATACTTTTCAGTGACCTCCTAACTACAGCCTATATATGTGTAATAACGATCCTCTAACTCCAGGACACCGATGTGTTTTGCCTTCGCCTTACTTACTAATAAGTCTAGGTAAAAGCAAACAGCTACATATAATTTCGGTTTTCTAGTAGTGTATCTTTCACGAGGTGCTCCATTGTTTTTTATTAATAGCTCCGTTATAACTCTGGCGCTTGTTACCCCTTCTTTCAGATACCTTTGTACAGCCTCCCTGTACTGTGGATCAAGGGCATGTGGAGATACATCCTTTTCCCTTTTGGGGGCTGGCATTTCTTCTTCTGTGAATAAATTGATTGCAACAGGTTCCTTTACTTTGGATTCCGTTTCCCTTTCTAATAGACTCTCGTTTATTTCAGGTCGTTTTCTCTCATGCGGCTGGCTTTCACCTGTATTCATAAAGGTTAATACTTGTTGTCGCAGCCTTCGGATCTGCCTGTCCAATAATGGAACTTTGTTTTTTAAATGCAAATCCATGTCCTTTGAAAAACTAAAGTCCTCTGGCAGAAATGGAATCTCCTGCATTAAATTCCAATCAGACTTTATTTTTACGAGGAGTTCATCCATCTCGTACTCAATGGTTTGAAATCCGTTTTTTATCCTCGCTACTATCTCAGCAGGTATCTCCGTATGTTCTTCAAAATGTTTGATACCAAAACACCTGGCTTCATTTGTAGTCTTATGTTTGACGATGTATTGATAACGTAACGGTCTGCCACACTCACAAGGTGTTTCAGGATTCACAAATCCATTGTCAATATAATCCACAAGTACCCACTCATCCAGTAAATGCTCCAGTTCTTCACTTGAAATGTTAGATGGGAGGACAATCCCTTTATCCTTGGCCAATTCATTGGCAAATACCGTTTTCTTGCCCCTTTTTACATAGTTTAGAATGAAATTACGTTGTTCCTCGGAGAGACTTCCAACTATTTCATCCCGTTCTTCTTTCGTTAATATCAAAGCCATTATTTATGATCCACTCCCTTTTTCCATTTAGAAAAAGACTTTACTACCAATCCATTTGTTTACAAAGATTTGTGATGTGTGCGAGATGATGATTGCTATGCCAAGCATACATACCTATATTTTGCTTTATTGGTACTTCACCTAATTCGGGATGGACAAATAGTTTTTCCAAATCGGTTGGAGATAAACTCTGTAATAGATTCGCCCAACGATGATGTAAACCTGTCAAGATTAGCAGGGAACTCTCCACAGATAGCGCGGAATCAGTCAACTCTGCCCACTCTGTCTCATCATAAGGTTTTATAACTGGACTCTCTTCCGTCAGCGCCAATTTCAACCGAATAAAAGCATTCATGTGACTGTCCGCCAGGTGATGAACCACTTGGCGTATTGTCCATCCATCTTTCCGATAAGGTGTATCTAATTGCTCATCCTTTAAATGTTCAATCGCTTTGCGCAGTCTTTCTGGTAATTCTTCAATCTTATTTATCCAGTCCTGTAAAACATCTGTAGATATTTCACCATCATAATTGAATTTACCTATGGGATAGCGTTCATCCATTCCTTCCATCCTCCTACTCAAAATCAGCAATATTAATATTAATCACTCTGGGATTCGGACAACTTCTTAAAAAGATTCTCTGCTTCTTCTCTAGATCCTGCCGGTGCAGCAAAATACAACTCATTATATGTTCCCGTTTGCCCTGCCATTTCATTGAAATCCTTGGATATCCAAAGCTCCCCTGGATGGTCTCCGTATATCATGTAATTATAACTGTCCCTTTTAAATTTATCTTTCATTAAATCTGATCTTTCCTTACCGAAACTAGTGAGAAAATAATCTTCCCCATCCATGTATACCGTTCCGTGCATAAGGTCTGCAAAAACATGTTTCTGGAATTCTACTTCCAGTGTCAGTTCTATCACCTCACTGATGGATCTATCTGCGGAAAAAGCATAGGCCTGATACGTTTTGTTAATCTCTTCCGGTGCCGTGTAGACTGTGATACTGATAAAGAGAAGAAAAGCCGTTACAAAATGAAATATGGTTCGGACATACATTTTTGACTCCCGCTCATATTTCCACTCCATGTATGTACGATAGATCAATATAATGCATGGTACACCAAGAAAATAGTATTCTATACTTTCATAACCAAGCATGAACACAAAGATAAAAGGAATAGCAATCATTGCTATCAGGAGAAATCTTTCTCCTAATTTATGTTTATCATTCACATGTTCATAGAAAAAATTCTTCCCCTTTTCGATCTGGAATTTTTTCGTCAATATTCGCTGTGCCGTAATGTCAAAGATAATAAGAAAAATAAAAAATATAATCAGGAACATGAAAACACTCCCCGTGGAGGTAAGATTTTTGTATCGTACTTTGGATATACTCTTTTACGAATCCACTGTATAAAAAGTTCCACTTATTTGAGTCCATATGATGTTTCATTCAGTTAACAGCCTGATAGGTAAATGCTATTAACCTAATTTCCCATTCCTCCAAAATACTGATTTGTTAAACAAAGGATAGGAGGCTACAATGATCACTTCGAAAGAATTTCTCTGACCCTATCTATCATCCAGCGTTTAATGATTCCATTTTTCCAGCCAACATCACTGTCTCTAAGTGTCCTAATTCGCCAATACAATGGGGGATGGGGAAGGAATAAAAACTCCATAAACCGAAAAAGCCATGAACTACGTTCTAAGGAAGAAACGTTCTCCTTTTGTTCTTCTTTACTATACCGGTGTTGCATTATCTTCGAGACGGCTTCATCCTGTTTTTGACCTAGACTTGTCAAGCCATTGGCCATTTGCTCCCTACCATTCTCTAATAATTCCGCCCCTTGATGATCTGCCCTTACTTCCATCCATTGAAGGAAAAAAGCTTGGTAGATTGGATAAAACATAATAACGACCCACATGAGGAAAAAGAGGGGAATCTTATAATCATCCAGATTGGGAACATAATAAAAAAGAAAAAGTCCAACTCCTAGTAATAATAACATGTAAGGAAGACGCAAAAGCTGTCCCCATAAAACATCCCTTTTTTTTACATGAATCGCTTCATGCGCTAAAATAGCTTCCACATCTGCAAGGGGTAATTTCCGTGTTGCCGTCGTTAATGTAACCATTGATTTCCCAATACCCATTCCAATTGCTAACCCGTTATATTCTTGAGATTCTGTCTCGTAAACCTTCACCTCGGGAATTCCTGCTTTTGTAAAAATTTGGTGAGCAGACTCGATTACTTCCGTATCTCTCACTTCTTTAGCATCCATTGCAGTTATTAAAACGCGGTCCGAAATGTATAAATTAAATATCCAAAATAGCAGGATCACTATTACTATCACCCATTCAGGCGAATGGGCATAATAGAGAATCAAAAATAGACCAGTATAGGCTGCTATTCCTTTAACTGTCATAGCAAAATACAGTTTTCCAAAGAGACGCTTTATATTTTTCCAATGATAAAAAGGAAGGACTTCCACGATCGAACTGGGGTTAGCTAATACTCCCCATTCCGCAACAATGGAACACTTTTCTTCGATCGTATCCACCCATTCGTCAACATCCTCCACCGTCAGATACAAACTCTCTCCCAACAGGCGCAGACACACCACTTTCCGAAACCCTGTTGTAAAGTCTGTATTGGAGGAAAGGAACGTCAACATCGGATGAAGTTTCAATAGATCCACATCCGATTCCTTTCTCACTTCTTTGATATCTTCCAAAGGGATTTCTCTAGACTCATAACGGGATACGATGTAGACGTGACTATTCGAATAATAGACTTTAACCGTCTGATAGGAGAAAGCTCGTTTGACTAACTCTGGCAGAATCGTTGAAAAGGCAATCAAGATAAACAGTTTCAAAATGCTGTACTCTGGTCCATACACAAGGAATAATATGGCACCTGATAACACAATACATGTGATGCCAATCTCCACGAGGATTCTTTTGGAATCCCGGAATAATGGAACACTGTCTGTGTTGTCAGCGCCTTCGCTTTTTTGATCCAGCAGCTTTTTCTTAATTTCTACTGTTTTCTTTTTTCCTTCCGTAATGGAATGATAAGAAGAATACCCACTTGCCAGGAAAAAGAGGTAGATAAAGCTATCAAGAAAAGCAGTCGTTGTAAACAGATAGATAAGTACGAAAGTTGCCAGAATAATCTCTATAATAAGTCTCACTTTCTTATTTTTTAGTTCCCAAAAAGCTCCTGCCATACAAATGATGAAACCAAATCCCAAGTAAAGAACCGCTTCGGTAAAACTGGGAAACATGCCAAACACCTCTCATCCATTAAATCCGTGCACATTCATCTTCATTCTTCCGTCCATATACTAGATATCTTCGAAAGATATTTGGGATGCTCCACTATACGGTACCAACATTACTCCTTCTTTTCTCTATTAGACGCACCTAATCCTGCACCAATAGCAATTCCAATTGCCATTCCCACCGCCAAGTTATCCATTGCCATACCTAAAGCAGCACCTATCGCTAATCCAATACCCATACCGCTTACTACTGCTTTCTTCCTTTTATTATTTTTCTGCATACTACTACCTCCATGAAAAATCATTTGATTCAGATGATATACAAATCTCCCCTTCACAGACTTGTGATCTCTAATATGTTTTAATTACTTCTTCCTACGGAATATATAGGAAAAAGTTTCAAGGACCCTGTGTAGAATAGGCCTCTGCACACTACACATGAGTAAAGATATTCTAGCATTTTTCAACAACCAATAACTGAAGTCACGTGGATTTTTACCTATTTATTTTCTAAAACAAAAAACACATGCTATTGCCATGTGTTCAGAGAAATGTGACTTTTTATGCTTTTAGAGTTCCTTCTATCATTTCCTTTATTTCCTTCATTTGTTGAATGTGCCGCTGTTCATGGAGAAACAATAACTCTACCCATTGAACTAATGGTAAATCTCCAAAAATAGGATGTTTCACCGATCTTTGATACAAAGTATCTTTACTATCTAGCTTTGCAATGACAGAAAAAAATTGTTTTCTCGATTTCGAAAGTTGGTCTACAAGTTCTTCTACGCGAAATGGTTTATCGCTTGGAAGGACCATTTCAGGGGCAGCCACTTTCCTTGACCTGTCTAAGACGTATTCGATCTTCTTAGCCTTTAATCCCCCTTCATCACTTTGTTTTTTTAAGCCATATCCAATTGCCTTAGTAAATACTACTTCCGATAGTTCTAGATGATGAACTATTTGAGCAATACTCCATGAGCTGTTGTCAGGTTTCCAATTCAATTCTTCCTCACTTAGGTGTACAAATTCCTCTATAAGCTTCTGTCTTGTTTTTTCCAAGTTTTCTTTAAAGAAGGTTTCTTCCACAAAATCCCCCCCCTTTCCTTCTAATCTCCTTTATACTAACACAAGATACTAGTACCTGGTAATAATTTTGATGTGAAACTATTCAATTATTTGGTATTGTTTTGGCCTTTTTAATTTGTGAACATCAATAACAAGCAAATCTTCAATATTCGGAATAGGCGGCGAAGTTAGAAAATCCCAAAAGGTGCCGAAAAAATAGTATATTCTCTATAGAAAAAAGCCGTGAATCTGAACTATCTCATTCACGGCTGAGTTTGATATTCAATTTAATCTATTGTTCTTCTGCCAGTTTTAAGGTAAAGGAAAAAGTGGTCCCGTAGTTCAACTCACTTTCCACTTGAATGGAAGTCCCATGCAGATCGATAATATGTTTCACAATAGACAACCCAATACCTGTCCCACCTTTAGTTGATCTGGCTTTTTCCTTTTTGTAAAACCTTTCCCATATATACTTTAAATCCTCTTCATCCATTCCGAGACCAAAATCACGAATACTTATTTCCGCTTCCTCTCCAACCTTTTTAATCGTCACTTCAATTTTGCTGTTTTTCTTTGAAAACTGAATGGCATTTTGAAGGAGATTATTGATTACTTGTTCCATCCGATCCCGGTCAGCAGTAACATTAATATCTTCTCCATTTAATTCAATGTCCACTTCATGTTGGGAGATGAGTGGTTCCATTTTTGCAATGCTAAGTCGAAGTTGTTCAGAAACATTATAATTAACTGGATTAATATCTATTTGATTTGCCTCTAAGCGTGCCATATCTAATAAGTCTTCCACTAGTTTCATTAACCTCTCTGTTTCATTTTTCATAATCTCTAAATATTTATTTTGCTGCTCTTTTGGAATCGTTCCATCCATTAACGCTCCTAAGAATCCGCGAATGGAAGTGAGAGGTGACCTCAAATCATGGGACACATTGGCTACAAAATCTTTACGCATTTGATCAATGCTAGCCAATTCTTGCGCCATGTAATTAAACGTTTCTCCAAGTTGACCAATTTCGTCTTTTGTCTCTATCTTTACCCGATGATTAAAATCTCCTTTTGCAAACTGGAGGGCACTATGGTTCATTTCCCTTAGCGGGGACGTTATTTTTCTCGAAGTAAAAAAAATGATAAATCCTGCAATAACCAACGCTAACAAAATAGTCATGAGAATAATATCCCGCATGGATTTTGCTTCCTTGTCGAATTCATGGAAAACCATTACCATTGAAAGATTTCTATCAACATCAGGCAAATGGATCGGTGCCGAAATAACATAATAAATTTGGTCATCATTCGAAACCCACTCTGATGTTTCCTCTCCTTGGAGATTCAATTCATTATAGTGGAAATTTAAGTCGAATTTCCCCAAAAAGGATGTGTTATATAAGATCTCCCCATCGGAATTAAGTAAAAACACCAGCCTGTCCTCCTGGTTCATACTTAACTCTAGTGAAGACAAAACCAAAGTGTCGTCCCACGCCTCTTCTCTAGACTTTTTAAAAAAATGAACTAATTGCTCTTCCTGATGTTCGAACGTACTATGATAGCGCTTAATTATTTCATTTTGAAACATCTCGTGAAAAACGAGCCCAATAAAGACAGTGGATACCACAAATATAAAGATATAGGTGGAAAATAATTTTATGAACATCCCTTTACGGAAAAACTTAATCACCTGTTTTCACCTCAAATTTATAGCCCACACCACGGATCGTTTTTAAAGACCAGTTAGGAGCATCATCTCCCAATTTTTCCCGTATCCGCTTAATATGAACATCGATGGTCCGATAATCACCTTCGTAGTCGAATCCCCATACATTGTCCAATAATTGTTGCCGTGTAAATACTTGATTTTGTTGAGAAATCAAAAAATAAAGTAATTCTAATTCTTTCGGCGGGAGAATGATTCCCGTTTCATTTCGATATACTTTATGTTCCAGAAGATCTATCTTCAATCCTGGAACCTCTATATTTTCCCCTGATCCAAAATGAGGATTTGTACGTCTCATCACGGCTTTAATCCTCGCAATCACTTCTTTAGGGTCAAAGGGCTTTACTACGTAGTCATCTGCGCCAAGTTCCAGTCCCTTAATTTTGTCGTAGCTTTCCCCTTTTCCAGTTATCATAATAATTGGAACACGACTGTCTCTTCGAATTTCCTGACAGACTTCCCAACCATCCATTTTCGGTAACATGATATCTAAGATCACAAAATCAGGATTGAAGTCATAATAGGTGACCAAACCCTCTTCCCCATCACCAGCAAAAGCTGCAGAATAGCCTTCCTTATTTAAATATAATTCCAATAAATTTGCAATATTTGGATCATCCTCAATGACGAGCACTTTTAATGTCTGGTTCACACTTTCATCCCTCCCCTCTCCATGTCTTTATTTAACCTTTGACACACTTCTGCATCAATACCTTGTTTTTTTAGTTTATCGGCGATTTCTTTTATTCCATTTCTTTTAGTCATTTGTTCCTTAGACATAACTCTCCTCCTGACATATATTGCGCTTCAACTATGGAGAATAAATTCAAATAAAATACTTCTCAAAAATATATTAACGATAGTACTTTAAATTTATCATTGTTTTATGAACATAACATGAACAAACGTATGAATTGACGATGTTATCTATTTAATCTTTAGTTCTAACCTCGCTATGTTAGCCACTGATTTCGCCGAGTTTCACATCAGGCGATGGACGTAATAATTATTTGTGAATCTATGTATACCACTAAAGAGTTAGCATGATACTATCGTTTATAAAATCGCTTAAACGAAATAATGATGCTCGGTTTCTTTGGAACAAACACAAACTGTATAGTTATGGCTCTTTTCGCCATAGATTGTTGTTTTTAAAGTAAAATTTTTGCTTGGATACACTACAGGTGGACGATTTCACCACAGGCACAAGTGCGAAATCTGCTCATTCTTCGCTGTGTCTTCTATGCCGAGGCAACTTCTGACCGAAACCCTTCTCCACCCGCTCGTTCGGGATCAACTTGAGACAGCTTCTGACCGAAACCCTTCTCCACCCGCTCGTTCGGGATCAACTTGAGACAGATTCTGACCGAAATCCTTTTCGGCCTTCCCGTTCGGGATCAACTTGCTCCAACTTCTGACCGAAACCCTTCTCCACCCGCTCGTTCGGGATCAACTTGAGACAGCTTCTGACCGAACTCCTTCTCCACCCGCTCGTTCGGGATCAACTTGAGACAGCTTCTGACCGAACTCCTTCTCCACCCGCTCGTTCGGGATCAACTTGAGATAGCTTCTGACCGAAACCCCTCTCCACCCGCTCGTTCGGGATCAACTTGCTCCAACTTCTGACCGAACTCTATCTCCAGCCGCTGGTTCGGGATCAACTTGCTCCAACTTCTGACCGAAATCCTTTTCGGCCTTCCCGTTCGGGATCAACTTGCTCCAACTTCTGACCGAACTCTATCTCCAGCCGCTCGTTAGGGAACAAGTTGCTCCAGCTTCTGACCGAAACCCTTCTCCACCCGCTCGTTCGGGATCAACTTGAGACATCTTCTGACCGAACTCCTTCTCCACCCGCTCGTTCGGGATCAACTTGCTCCAACTTCTGACCGAAATCTATCTCCACCCGCTCGTTCGGGATCAAGTTGCTCCAGCTTCTGACCGAAACCCTTCTCCACCCGCTCGTTCGGGATCAAGTTGCTCCAGCTTCTGACCGAAACCCTTCTCGGGCTCCTGATATGAACGAAAACCGTGTCTGTGTGGTCTTCACCTAGCTTTCCTGTCTCTTCCTCTAAAAGCATTGCTCTGTATCTTATCCAAAGGGATTTGCTCGTCACTGAAGGCACCGCCTTTCACTTCTCCAATCTTTCCTCAAAAAGCAACAAAGTTTACGAAAAGAGCCTTAGTTATAGACTGAACTAGAATGATGCGTCTCTGTTTAATGAAACTACATTGTTTTAAGAATTATTAACTAGTCTTTTTTTGCTCAAACATAATAATTTTAAAGAAAATTGTGGAAGAATAGATTATACTAGTGTTATTAATACCCTCAGGAGGAATTAAAAATGGATTCAAATCAATCAGAAAACACACCAAAGAAGAAAATCAACCTTCAAGAAGCAATTAAACAACAGTTAGCAAACAAAAAAAAGAATCAGATGAACAGTAAATCTAACTCTAATCCACTTCAAAACAAGAATCAGATGAAGAGTCAACAATCCCGGAAAACACAATCTACCCGCAGAAAAATGGGTGGTTAACATTGTTTGATGCCTAAACAAATCAAAGCAGCAACCACATTTCAGGTTGCTGCTTTTTTTCAATTCCATTGCTCCTCCTATGGTCCACCATTAAGCGTGTTTTTGGACAATTAAACTTGATTCACTGCTCTTATTGTCCACTTCGAAACGCTTTATGGACAATTAAAACTGACCTTGAATTCTACGCAAGAAACTAAACCATTCGACAAGAACCAATTTATTTCCCGGAAAATAAACGTTTTTTTACTTCAACAAAGTTTATCATTTCTTCTAAGTGAAGTTTCTTCTAACGGTTTGTCTTTAAATCCCATAATGATCACCATCCTTTTATTATGACACTCCAGAACAGGTGATATCACAATAAAAGAAGATAAAATCATTTCCTGCTGCCCGTTGGTCTTTCAAGTGAAAGAATATCTTCTTCCAAATTTATCAGTTTTTCCTCACAAACTCCTTTCGCATCTTTTACTCCTTGATTATAAAAATATGGTCCAATCTCTTTTGAGATAAAATCCAAAATATTTTCTGCTGCAAGATCCCCTATTTCCTCTAATCGTTCTTCTTGAAAGTAATCTTTCAGTTGGCTCAGTATCTGATTCTTTGTTTCGTTAGAAAACTGTTTGTACAACATCCCGTTTACTCCTTCCAACATATCGTACTCCACCATAACCTTACTCTCTCGTAAATTCTGCTGCCAAAACAGTATCTAGAGATAAGCCGTCCGCTTGTATTTCTTTTACAACTCGGTATTTTCCCTGTTCCAATGTACTAATGTCAACATTTTCCGTATAAGTATCATTAACTGACAGGGTTATTCCAATGTCTGGAAAAGCAATATCTAGTGGCACCTTGTGCCAAGCACCATCTATTTTTTTCTCAATTGTATAATACGTTCCAAAAAATAAGATAGTTGGACCATGGTTTTGTAAAAGCAGTGTTATTTCCGAAGTGGAGGAACCATAGATTTCTTTTTCCGTCTCTAGTGTCGCATTAATTTCTGGAACAGGTACATATATGGATGAGACTCTTGTATCTTCCACCACTCCTTCGTTGTTAATAATCTCCACACTTAATAAATAAAAAGTGTTTTCTTTTTCAGGAAGTAGTGCTGTATAGATTGTATGATCACCATTCACTTCGTCTATATAAATAGTTTCATTAACGATTTCATCCTTTTTCTCTAATTGACCATCCCTTTCTGTCAATTGAATACGTACATTCCGGTCAAGGAATATACTTTCATCATTATGGGTAATAAAAGAGACAAAAATCTCCTCTTCTTTCCTATGAATACCATTAGATAACCCATATCCTAAGGATCCAATCCCATCCTGGAAAAACCATTCACCTGTAGCCTGTTCGTACTCCGTTCTCCCCCAATATTCTTCATTAAACTGATATAAAAAATCCAATATATCTTTATCCATATTTAGATCGAAGTTTTCCGATGACCTAATGGAATTTGGTAATTCACCGTGCCCTGTCTCCCATTCATCTTCCTCTGACATGAATTGCTCTTCACCTTGGCCACAGCCTACTACTATGGACATCATTGCTATTATTACGAACTTAAAGAATAAGCTTACTAAAGATCTATTCATGGTATTCACCTTCACTTTCTGACTTAGCAGAGGGTGAATGAAGATATAGATCCCATCCACCTTATACACCCTCTATGTGAGCCCTTGCCTCCTATCTAAACAAGCTTCGAAGCCAATTAAGGAGTCTTGAAAATAATCCTTGTTTATCCCCTTGGTGTTCAAGGGAGGCCTCTTCTCCTACTGCATCCCCTTCCAAGGAATTACTCGCGTCTTCCCCAATTAACAACTGTGCCTGTTGTCCTTCCACCACCCGAATCATATCTGTTCCAAAATAAGTTTCCATCGTCTCAACCGTCTCTTCGTTAAAAGGGGATATCCCAATCTCCACTTTGTTGTTTATAATGTCTGTAGCAGTATGGAAAACAGATATTCCTTCTTTTTCTGCAAATTCATCCCCGAAAACTACCCCATCTATTTCCCTTTGCTTTTCGATCAATTCTTGTTCTGTAAAGGAAACGACTCGAAAACTAACTTGGGCCGGATCTTCCACTATAGCCTCTATTTCTTCCACAACAATTGGCGAAACTTCCTCTGTAAAAGACAAAACTATGATTCCTAACTCCCGTTCCTCCCTGTCAATATGGAGACTTGCGAAAGTATCTCGCCTCTCCATCTGCGAAATATATTCCCGGACATTTTCAATCGCTTCAGTATGATTTACATCAATACCTTCCGCTTCCCATTCCATAAGTCTTTCTTCAAAAGTTTTTCCGTTATTATCTGCAGATACACCATTACTGAACATGAATAACATAAACCCCGCTAGCAATATCTTGTATGCCAATTTCCAATTCATCTTTTATTAGTCCCCCCTGAATTAGCGTTTTAAATTAGACGGAATGTTTATGATAAAAGTTGCGATTAAAGAATTTTCCATAGATCCATAATTAAGAAGAAACTGAATTGTATTATGATATTCAATGCCACCGAATCAGGTACAATCTACCAATCTCTTTGAGAAAGTGCTAGAATGATATGTACTAATTGCTGACACACTACTGATGTATTTGGAGTTGAAATATATGGTAAATGCAAATCAGTTTATTGATTTGAACTATACACGAATGACAACTGCTGAACAAATTAAAAAGGGAACATCTTTCCTACATAAAATTTACGGCATGTTGGTTTATGTGCCCTTACCTACACACCAAGTCCAATGACTTTTCTACGTAATCTTTTAGGGAGGGCCAAAAATGAAATACCAATGTTAGTAATTCCCGTAGGGTATCCTTCCCACGATTGTAAAGTACCAAAAATAACAAAGAAGAGATTGGAGGAAATATTGGTTGAACTCCATTAAACCACTAAAAATACTATGAAAAAGATTATTTTAATCACTTTCTCCTTCTCTCAAATTGTTTTCTTATGTTTATATCCGGTTTGGTCAGACTTAACCTCTTATCTCCATCCATTGGTGATAGGTATCGTCTGGTTCTGCTTTTCTGTCCTCGTGTTATTTGTAGTGTGTCTTGCCAAAAATGTGGAATTGCGATTACCTATCGTTTATTTTCAAATTATTATGGGCCTGTATTCGATTGGACTTTTTGTCTTATTGTTTTTTCGCCCCGCCAATCAAGACTATGGAGAAATAAATCTTGTTCCCTTTGAAACGATTCTTTTCTATTTGTCTGGTGAGGTAAATACGATTATCGCTGTATATAATCTTGCCGCAAACTTCGGACTATTTCTCCCCTTTGGAGTGTACTATGTCTATGTGAGAAAAGTGCCGCGGCTCTCTGAATTACTCCTAGTGGCTGTTGTTTCCGTCTGTATTATAGAGAGTTCTCAATTTCTCACCAAAAGGGGAAGCTTAGATATGGATGATTTAATCCTTAATGTACTTGGAGTCGTAACTGGTTATTATCTTTTTCCATTGATTCGAAAGGTACTTGTAGTACTACCGAAGGGAAGCAAAACGAGTAGGAAATAAAAGAGTGAAAGCGGGGTGATCAATGAATTTCCCTTTGCTCTCACGTGTTATCCACTGTTAATTCTATTCGATTTCTACCCTTCGACTTCGCTTTATATAGAGCTTGATCCGCCAGCTCCATCAAAGATTCCACGTTGCTTTGTTCATTCACTTCTTTAATCGCAATCCCTATACTTATGGATACATATTCCGAAACGGGAGAATATTCATGAAGAATTTTCATACTGGCAACCTCTTGTCTTATTGCCTCTGCCAGTGTTCCTGCACGTTCCTGATTCATATTTAACGTTACAAGTACGAATTCTTCTCCACCAAACCTGGCAAAAATAGTATTTTCAGATGAGATAAAAGAAGATACCTTTCTTGCAACCAATTGAATAACTTCATCCCCTTGTAAGTGCCCATAATGATCATTATATTGTTTAAAAGCATCAATATCGATCATCATCATGGTAATAGGACGTTTCTCCTCAGATTCTCTCAGTACTTTTTCAAGAGACTCATACATTCCCCTTCTATTTAAAACATTGGTCAGTTCATCGGTTAACGATATTCGTTTTAACTGTTGATTGACTTCCGTTAATTTAACATTCATTTTTTCATTTTCTGCTATTTTCAATGCAAGGTTTTCGTTGGATTCCTTTAGGAGTAATTCACTAAAAAAATTCCTTGCAATACTCCTGTAAAGTAATCGGGAAGCAAGCCAGCAGAAAAAAAGGAATACAGATAAATTGATATAATGTCCCATTAATACAGAACTTGATGGCTGATAAAATGGTAAACCTATCAAAAGAACCGCCACAGGTATTATATATATTTTTATGATCGTCCTATTCGTGGCATGATACAGGATAGAGACACACATAAAATTAATCGCAAACGCCATGATATGCCCATAATGGGATTGATCTGCTAGGGTAATGACTGCT
This sequence comes from Evansella tamaricis, assembly GCF_019042215.1. Lineage (GTDB taxonomy): Bacteria > Bacillota > Bacilli > Bacillales > Salisediminibacteriaceae > Evansella > Evansella tamaricis. Next base: position 38,066 of record NZ_JAHQCS010000154.1, read on the forward strand.
CCCCAAACTAAAAAGACGATAACAAATACATGTAATCCCCTTTGGACGGCAATCTGGAATTGTTCGGAAGGATCACTTTTTATCTCAAATAATCGAATGTAAATAAGTACGATAAGACTCAAAAAAAGCAAGGAAAGATACATTGCCAAATAAAAATCAACGGGAAAAAAGCTTCCCTTCGAGAATGAGTGCATGACAATAAAAACGGCTTCAAACAAAATAACAATACTCGCGAAAAGTTTACAACGTTGGATATTATCATCAAAAAGATACTTTTCCAGTAACTGTTGTTTTTCAACAGATACTTGCTGAGACGGAAATAATTTAACCATTTTCATAATGAGGACCTCTCATGACTATAATCGATATCAGTTTACAGAATTCTACAATAATTATACACAATAATCCTCACAGATAGGATTCTCAATAACGAATTAACCAAACTCTCAAATTAACTCATATTGGTATAATTTGGATTCGGTCCCTGTCATACTGTATTGCAATCTACCACTTTTTTTACTGTGAATGGTATAATAGGAAAATTATTAGACTGACGCAAGAGCTAGACAATTCTAAGAAACTTACACTTTATTATCTCTAAAAAAGGTGGGTATTACTATGAAGAAACCAATGATTGGTGTTTTGCCCCTATACGACAAAGACAAAGAAAGTTACTGGATGTTGCCTGGTTACATGAAAGGCATTGAATTGGCAGGGGGAATACCCGTCATGCTTCCTTTAACAACAGACAGAGATTTGATAATGACATTGGCGAAAACTTATGATGGATTTCTGTTTACAGGTGGACAGGATGTGAATCCCGAACTTTACGGAGAAAAAGTCGAGGAATTTTGTGGAGAACTGTGTCATGAACGAGATACAATGGAAAAATTTTTATTTCATCAGGCAGTTCTCTTAGACAAACCTATGTTTGGAATTTGCCGTGGAATTCAACTTTTCAATACCCTTTTAGGAGGGACCCTTTATCAAGATATTCCATTACAGTTTTCAAAGATGGTTGGACACAAACAAAATGCCCCATATGATAAACCTGTACACCACGTTTCCATAGATAATGAAAGCCTCCTATCCAAACTTTTGAACTTACGTTCTATGATGGTCAATAGCTATCATCATCAAGGCATTCATGAACTTTCCGATCAACTCGTTTGCAATGCAAGGGCGGAGGATGGATTGGTGGAAGCTGTCCATATGCCTGGAAAACGCTTTGTTCTAGCTGTACAATGGCACCCGGAGTTTAATTATGAAACCGACCAAGCCAACTTCAAACTTTTTCAAGAATTTGTTTGTGCATGCGGAACTCCTATGGTCCCGGAGATATTATACTAAACTACCATGTGGAAGGGGGGCGTTATTCACGCCCCCCTTCTTTTAAATAGTAATTTCTATTATAGGATTTTTCTCCTGTACAAGTACTTCCTTTTCGTTAATAATCCATTTTTTCACCTTATTACTCATCAGTGCAGTGTTCACATTTACAGTAATAGAAAAATAATGGGAATCTACTTCAATAATCCCCTCTCCATTTTTCACTTCCACACTGACAGTTGTTTCGTTAGATAAATGGTCCATTAAGATCTGTTTGTCCGGCCCGTTAGGACAGAGCTTTAACCGTGGATACGCCATTGTCATCCGATTTCCTACCCACGATCCTAATTTCCCTGACTTATCTGTATTGAATAGCAACATTGCCCCTTCCCTTACGTAGACGGGAATTTCAGTCAAATCCGCACTTATTCTTTTACGGCATGGTCCCGTTACTACAATGTCATCCCATAAACTTACCCAATTTCCTCTTGGAAAATAAACAAAACGTTCTGTTGCTCCCTCTTCGATTACCGGTGCAACTAATAGATCTTCACCAAACATATATTGATCATAGAGGTGGTGACATTCAGGTTCTTTTGGAAAAGAATAAACCATTGCTCTCATCATTGGCTTATATTCCCGAGTAGACAGGAGGGCTTGATGATATAAATAGGGCAATAAATTCATTCTTACGTTTGCGTAAAATCGATAACCTGATATCGCCTTTTCTTCCCCTGTTCTTTCTGCTATATTCCACGGTGTTCGGTCCTGATTAAATTCCCCTTTACTTTCAGCATGATACTGCATAATTGGACAGAAAGCAGCCATCGCTGAAGATCGAATAAAAAGTTCGGAACTAGGAATATCCCCATTAAATCCTGCCAAATCCCATCCCCAGAAAATAATTCCTGATAATCCGGCTGATAATCCCGCAATTAAGGAGTTCTTAAAGGCATCGAAAGTAGATCTCTCATCTCCAGCCCAATGTGCAGGAAACTGTTGAGCACCAGTATACCCTGCACGGCTAAATGTTAAGGCATCCCCGTTTTTCCCCTCATTCGCAAACTCATAATATGCCTTCACGTAGTCATTTGGATATTCATTACGCATTTCGTTTCCTTTACGCCCATCATAAAATTGAACGTCATTACCAAAAACAAATTCCCCACCATCGGTCTTAAATCCATCTACACCGATATCCAATAAATACTTCCTTTTTTCAAACCACCATTGCTTCCCTTCCCGATTAGAAAAATCCATCAATAAGCTTTCCTTAAACCATCCTTCTGGAATTCGATAAGGAGTTCCGTCTGAATGGCGAACAGCAAACCCTTGCTCTATCATGTGCTTTTCATCCATTTCCTTTTGCTTATGCTGTTGCTTATTTAAATACTTTTGTATTGGAATTTGCCAGAGTATTACTCGAAGACCTTCTTTGTGAAAATCATTTATCATCCCTTTTGGATTTGGCCATCTCCCCCATGCAGGGAATCGAAATTCCTCATATTGGTGGGCAGTTTTTCCTGAATTCACGTCATATATGGCATCGTTAAAAATATAGTAAGTGGCTTCATCACTCCATTGTTCTAACACAATGACGGTTGAAGGTATCTGGTACTTTTTTGTAAGTTCCACTTGTTCCCGTGCAATAGATTCCCTGTCCCAGTTGTTACTAGACATCCAAGGACCTAACGCCCATGCTGGTAGGAGGGCGGGAGGACCTGTTTCTTTCATGAAGGAACTGCAAACATCAGGTATTTGCCCTAAATAAAAAACTAGTTTCGACAAGGAAGTAGTTCCATTACCTGTTACCTCTTCAGAAACAGACCAGATGGTCGACAATGTTGATGCAAAATCAAACATGGTATAATTTGAAGTTGGGACATAACAGCCATAACCCATCGTTGAAAGAAAAAAAGGTACGGGCATATATGTTTTATTCCCCTGATCTCGATACTGGTTGTATACATAACAATCTAATCGTTCTCCACGATATTCGAGTGTTTTATAGCGCTCTCCAAGTGCGTAAAAACGTTCTTCTAGCGGAGAAAGGAAATTCCACTTAACAGAATAAATCATTGTTTCTTTGTCCATCTCCCATTCAAGGAATGGAATGGTTAAGGAAGACTGCAGGCTCCAACTCTTATCTTTCGAAGTAATACTCAAACTAGGTTTTTCAGTTAGAGAAACATCAAATTGATTCAGATCAAATCTCGATGCCTTTTCAAGAGGAATAAAATCCTTTTGCTCTTCATGAGTTAATTTAACGTCTAGCTTGACTTGTTTGCTATCTGCATGAATGGAGATAATAAATTGTTTTCCTTCAAATGCCTCTTCTACTAAAATAAGCAGACGGTCTCTCTCCCGCTTCACTCCATGAATGATTTTTACATATGTCTCCATACGAGGCTTGAAGTAAAACACTTTTGACTTGGCCTTTATTGCCGTGTGGTTTTTCACATAGAATTGATAAGCCACATCTTCCTCAATAACCTCGCCTAAATCCCCTTCCCAGATAGACTTTTCCCGTTCCAACTGACATTCAATGTCTGTTTCTATACCATTGCACCATTTTTTTATAAATACATTATCATTTGTTTCCAGCGGCCATACATTCGCACGAACCTTTACTCTTTCTCCGATCAATGGATTACGTGGGGTTCGTTCATATGGTAATTGCTCATACACATTCTCATTCCCTAATGGTTTGTGATGAATGATGATTGTAGAAGAATTTTTTTCTGACAAATAATGCATAACTAGTTTGCTTATTGCATCTGCTACTAGTCGCTCCTGTTCATTCCCTGTTTTCTTAGCCATCTTCAAGTATTTTTTTGCACGTTCCATGTCTCCCTTTTCACAAAAATACCAGGCTAACCAAGCTGCACTAGCAGGAGAGTGCGTATTCTCATCGATACTTTTCCTGACCATATCTTCAGATACAAGGTAGGTTTCCATATATTGAACTGCCTCTACGACAACTAAATCTTCAGGAGAAAACAAACCAAACGGCATCACCGTTCCAAGTAAATCCATTGATGGAACCTTTGAATTCTCATGGGAAACTAGCATTCCACCTTTTAACCCGTGATTAAAAACAAAGTCCCTAATTTCGATTAGAGTTTTTTGCCAGTCATCCGTTGAAAAAATTCGTTTTCCATTCATCAACGCACCATACACAAACCCTAAATTACTCATCCAGATTTTCTCATCCTCACTGAAAACACTCGGTTTCAGAGTTCGCCAATTCTTCCGAATGTCCTCACCCAGTTTAACACTTCTTAAACTTAGGCTTTGATCAGCTAAGTCCCCAGTATTCTCCACCTGCTCCGCTGCAAGCCAAAGCCATAGGGCAGAATGATAGATTGGCAGTTCCTTTGGAAACCGATTTAACTCTTCCACTGATCGGTCCCAATTCCCCTTCAGCTGGTCCAGTCGAATCATAAAAAACTTGGCCGTATTCATATATAATTCAGATTTCATAGCCCTCCCCCTCCAAGCGTCGCCTTTTCATCGGACTGTACGGACAACAAACCATCTTTTGAAAGACAAATAGCAATCGTGGATACAAATTCTGCACATGCCCAAGTTAACGGATTAATGAAGCAAATACTTTCATCATTTCCATCTATCGCTTCCGGCATTAAGCCATATTCATTCGCATGATTTACCATCCAATCTACGATCAGAGAATACTCTCTCCAATTACCTGTGATTGCCTGGTATTGTGCACATGCTCCCGTGTTAAACAACCAAGGACCATGATGGTACTCCTGTTCCGTATAGCCAACACCAGCTCCAAAAAATCTGGCATGTTTTAATAAAAAGGCATTCGTTTTTTCCATCCGTTCTGTTACTGGATAACCATACAGAGGGCCGAAGTACTGAGGGGTATCGTATTTCTTCACTACTTCTTGAGGGATATAATCCACTAATCCATACCCATATCGCTCCTCTTCGGAAATCCACATCTTTTGTATTCCTTCATCAATTTTTTCGCAAAGGGAAGTCCACTCTTTCATAGAATCATGATCATCATTTAACTTAGCTAATTCAATTGCAGCCTGCAATCCACCATATAAGAACATATTACTGGAGGTTATATAAGCAGGTCCAAAGACCCCTTCATTTACTCCCCCTTCAGGACCTACTAAACCAATCGGGTGTTGGCTTCCCTTTAAAACATTTGAAACTTGGCGGACTCTATCATATGAAACTACTTTCTCCCCGAACTGTCGTTCAAAAGATAATATATTTCTAATAAAATACCCTTGAGAGTCCAATTGATGAAAAACATCGTTATTTGCCCCTTCACTCGGTTCCCCTTTGGCATTATACCTTTGATAGAATTCCCCATTTTTTTTGACCGGACGTTTTTCCAAATAGGTCAGAATAGATGCCGATTCCTCTTTGTAGCCTGCAAGAATCAATGCCCTCGCGATCATCATAGCATCTCTGGCATAATAACTTGGAGAACCCCCAGAAAAATAGTGTCCAGTGATATCCGCAGGAACGAACCCGTCGAGAACGGCAGCTTTTAGCGCAACAAGGTTTGTATAATAAATCTGTTTCACTTGATCTGCTATACTAAGCTTCTCCACCTTCGTCTTTGCCAACCATTCCTTCCAAAAAGTAACAGCTTGCTCAAAAGTATCATTCCAATCTATAGTCTCATTACTTCTAGATTTTTCATTACCAGCAGATAAGCACCAAGTCACGACATGCTCACTTCCAGGAGATAAACTAAGTTTTCTGCCTGCAACTGCCCCAACCATTTTATTTAGTTTTAGGGATTTCCCATCACCAGATATAAATCGATTCATCTGCTGCAACGTTCGATAAACAAATCCTGTTGGCGTCTCGATATAAATATCATTGAATTGACTATGTTGACATGACACTTTCAGCCAATTTTGCTCCCCTTCCCAGATGATACTGTCCCCTTCGACGTTCACAGAGGAATTTCCAGGGTTTCGAAGGATACAATATGCTCCTGCCTCCACTTCATGATGCATGTGCGAATCATTTTTAATAATTGTTTCCACTAATATACAATCTTTTTCAGATGCGATAATCCGTTCGGTCCAACTTATTCCATCTATATGTTGTGATTGAAACGTTGTGGAATAGAGAAATCCACCTTTCACCTGGCATTGTATTGGGGAGCAGTGGACCGGGTGACTTTTACCATCCACTTTTCTATTTGCAATCTCGACCACCCCATCTCCATACCGGAGGAAAGAAGTAGCAGAATGTATCAGATCCAATTCATAGTTATTGTAAAAAAAATGTTGAATTCCTGTTCCACGCCAATCTATCATCCCGTTATTCACACCATATAATGCTGCAATATTTTCTCCCCCAATTACCGTAACTCCTGGATAATTAGTTTTTGACATGGTGCTTCACCTTCTTTTCCCCAAAGGCTTCATAAAGGGCATAGGCAAGAAACCCTGCACAAGTGGCAAAATGTTCTCCTGTTGTTGATACTCCGGTTTCTTCATGAAAACTTTCACAAGCTATTCCATTATCTAAAGGGGCACGTAACAACAAATCTTTTGCTTCCTCCTTCCGACCTGAAAGGAGGCTATTCGCAATCCCAAGCACCCATGGATGTTCTGCATGACTACATCCAAGCTCTTCAAACTGTTTTCCTTTAAAAGAATACTTGTTTTTCTCAGATCGAATTTCCTTAATAGTCTCCATCAATACCGGCTCATCTTTTGAGCAGAATCCATAGTATGGAAGGAGCTGCAGACTGCCAGGGGGTTCATCGTAAATATGAAATCCTCCCTTTAAATCAGTTGCCCAACTAAATATTTTTTGTCCTTCACCGTTATTTGTTATCATATAATTCCAAATGGCTTCTTTCGTCATCTCTGCCATGGAATGTAACTCTGTTCTTCTCTTATCACTCCATCTTGAACAAATCTCAAGCGTTCTCCATACGAGTACATTATTATATGTTAAATAAGGGTAAACAACGGGATCATCTGTAGGCTGTAAGAACGTTCGATAGAGTGCATGTATCGAGTGTTTATTCTCCATAAGTACTGATAAAAATTCATCTATCAGTTGTTGAGCATTTAGTTCATCCAGAATTCCCGAATCATCTGTACTTTGAATATACTTATCTAACGCAAGGAAAGGAGCACATAATTCATCTAGTTCAAAACCTGGTTCTAGTACAGTTCCATCGATAAATCTACTGTGGATTCCCCGGTTTCTCCATTGTTTTTTAAAAACGTAAAGCAGCATTTCCTTAGCTTTTTGATGATCAATGTGTAACACATTCGGAAAACTCCATAACATACTGTCCCTATCCCAATATGCTGCGCTGACATAATATCTCGGACTGCGGGAAGTTACTAAGACCAATTCTTCCGTATCATAAGTATTTCCGATTGCATAAAAATAGTTAAAAAAACTATTTAAATTAATAATAGATTCTAATTCCTTATCACTGCTTTTGAGTTTGCGAGTAAAAAGCCATTCTCTCGTTTTACTTTCAACTTTTTTTCTTGTTTGACGCATTAATTCTTTTGCCGCTGTTGCAGCACTGACTTCCTCTAATCCAACTCCCCAATAAAAAGTGATCTCTTCTTCTTCTCCTGGGGATAAATCGACTTCTGTTTCGATGGTATATACGACACCACGGTTCTTGTTTTCAAACTCTTCTATAGTTAAGGGATGAGAAGACATGGGACAAAGTGCTAACAGTGGAGTTTCTCCATACATCTCAAACATCATTCCTTCATTCCAAAGACTTTTATAAGCCTCTACTTCTGTTCTCATCCTCTTTTGTTCATTAACAGTGTGATACGTTATTGCCCAAGTACCTGTAAACCCAACAGTAACCTTCTTTCTTTCTTTAGAACTGTTCTTCAATGTATACGAATAGTAAAATGCCTTTTCCCCCATTGGAGCACAAATTACGGATTCCACTTGAATTCCTTTCACATCCAACATCCAGCTTGGAATCCAATGTTCCAGGCGGGACCATTGTTTTCTTTCATTATGTTTAGTGCCGTCAACCTTTACTATCGGAGACATTAGTGGCGCCTTTCCCATATCTCCACACATCTCCAGTAATCCCCTGTGCCTCATACTAAGAACATTGATGCTTTCAATGTCTCCAGATTCATTTAATGTAGGAATTGAAATATATTCATTTCCTGTAGGATAATAGTTTGTTATAGCAGAGTTCATTGAAATACCTCCAGTTTAGAAGACTATGATAAGATTTGGTCGGAAGAAAAAGATCTTCCGACCAAGATAAAAAATATTAGTTTAAAATGTTTTTTAATCTTTCCTCAGCAGATTCTAATGCTTCTGCAGGAGTTTTTTGTTTCAACTTCACCAATTCAAGTTCTTCCCCAATCATATCTGTCATTCGGCTCCACTCTTCCACTACCGGTGGAGTAACGAGGGAATCTAATGCATCAAACACAACTTCTCTGCTTTCCGGTGGAGTGACGCTTAAGTAGTCACTTAATACGTCTTCATTTGTAATAGCAGGAAGTTCCCAGGACGCAGCTACCCGGATGGAAGCGGCCTCTTCACTGGCACTCATAAACTTTACCCACTCCCACGCAGCCTCTGCATGTTCTGATTTGTCAGATATGGCCAATCCATTCGCAAAAAAATGATGGGCTTTTGCTGTATTTCCTGGCTCAAGTGCTATATCCCAATCAAATGGGGCATCTGCAAACATCCCAAACATCCAGATTCCAGTACGGAGCATTGCAATCTTTCCATCTAAGAATAGATCTGCTTCCTCTTGACCAGACATTTGCTCATCAGATGGAGTTACACCATATTCATGAATTTTATCTACCATCCATTGAAGGGCTTCTATGTTTTCTTGTGAATTAAGCACAATATTTCCTGCATCATCAAATACTCCTCCACCATTTTGAGCGATTGTTTTGTAAAACTCCCAAAATTGTAATGGAGAAAAGGTTCCCCACACATCATCATGGTGGGCCATAATATCTTGTGCTGCTTTCAATTCATCTTCCCAAGTCCAGCTAGCATCAGGATAATTTACTCCTGCTTCGTCAAAAAGCTCTTTATTATAGAATAAAACAACGTTCGAAAAACTCTCTACCATTCCATATTGCGTTCCATCATACTGAAATGCTTTAAATGCTTCTTGATTTAGAACGGTTGGATCAAACTCACTATCTTCCGCCAAAAGATCTGTGAGATCCATCAATGCTCCCCTAGATGCGTAACTAACAAAATTTTCATAGTTTAACTCTAATACGTCAGGTGCGTTGTTCCCTGCTATTTGAGTCTGCAATCTAGTAAAATAGTCATCAAATGCAGCCATTTCATATTCAATTTTGATGTTCGGGTGGATATCCTCAAATGCTGCGATCATAGCCTTTAAATCCTCTTCATGAGCTTCCCCTGGAGAAAATGTCGCATAACGAATCGTAACATTCTCTTCCTCACTTGTTCCTTCATTACCTGTATCATTCCCATCAGTGGTTGTCTCCGGATTTTCATCATCAGAGCTGTCATCACCTTGTGTTTCTTCCGTAGAACACCCCACAGCAAAAAGTAGCAACATCGCCAAAACAAACAGCCAGTTAAATTTCATTTTTTAACACCCCTTTAATTATTTTGTGATGATTTATATCAGGCTCAATGAGCCACTTACTCCTTTAAACCACTTAATGTCATCCCTTTGATGAAATATTTCTGAGCAAATAAGTAGACCGCTAGAACGGGAATGACACTTATAACCACACCAGCCATCATCAAGTTCCAATTTGTTTCCCAGCGCCCTTGAAGTGTTGCCAAACCTAAAGGAAGCGTCATCATTTTTTCCTGACTGACCATAATCAGTGGCCAAAGATAATTATTCCAAGATTGCATAAATGCAAATACAGTCAGTGTTGCTAATGCTGGTTTTGCCATCGGAAGCATAATTTGCCAATATATTCTCCAGTGACTTGCACCATCAATAAATGCCGCTTCTTCTAATGATTTAGGAATAGTAAGTAAAAATTGCCTCAATAGGAATGTTCCGAATGCGCTAAAGACACCAGGCATGATCAGACCTTGGTACGTATCAAGCCAACCAAAATAACTCATTAATATAAACTGTGGTGTCATAGTTACTTGCATTGGAACCATCATTGTTCCTAAATAGAGTAGAAATAACATATCTCTACCTCGAAATTCGAGGCGGGCAAAGGCATAGGCAGCCATGGAACATAGGACAACCTGCCCGATTGTCGTAAATACGGCAACGATGATACTGTTCCCTAAAAACTGTAATACTGGAAAAGCCTCGGTTATTTGAACATAATTTTCAAACGTAATGTTATCTGGTATTAGTTGTGGAGGCATTACCATCGTTGCCCCTCTTGTCTTCAATGACGTTGATATCATCCACAGAAAAGGAACAATCATGATAACTGCACCAAGAATTAAAATGACGTAGAATGCAATATTTTTAACAAACTTCATCTGATCAGATCTCTTCCGTTTCTTTTTTTGCTCAATTCCCATAATCAACCCACCTTTTTTGCATTCGCAACTGGAACGCAGTAATAACGAAAATAATTAAGAATAAAAACCAAGACATTGCAGAAGCATATCCCATTTCGTAATATCGGAAGGCATGATTATATATTTGTTGAACTAAAACGGTTGTTGTTCCAGCTGGGCCACCACCAGTCATAATCATCACTTGGTCAAAAACCTGAAAGGAATTAATTAAGGAAATTATTAATACGAAGAAGGTCGTAGGTGCGAGTAAGGGGATCGTGATATTCCATAATTTCCTGAATGAAGATGCTCCATCAATGGATGCCGCTTCATAAAAGGTATCTGGTATGTTTTGTAGTCCTGCTAAAAACATCACCATTAGAAATCCAATATCTTTCCATACACTTGTAATAATAATTGCGATCATTGCATAATGAGGGTCGTGAAGCCACGCGGGACCTGTGATTCCCACAAGTGATAAAACATAATTCACTATGCCGTATGCTGGATTAAATAGCCACTTCCAGATGAGAGAAACAGCTACCCAGGAAGATACGACAGGAACAAAATACGCTGCCCTGAAAAATAATCGCCCTTTTATACTTTTGTTTAAGAGAATAGCGATAGTGAGTGAAATGATAATAACTGTAGGCAAGTAGCCGATTATGAAAAACAGCGTGTTTCCTAAGGCATTGTAAAAACCTGGATCTCGTATAATTTGTATATAATTATCGATTCCAATAAATTGGGGGGGAGATAAAAGATCCCATTCCGTAAAACTAATAACAAAAGACCCCAGTATTGGAAATAAGATAAAGATAGAAAATCCAATCAGATTTGGCAAAAGGAAAATGGCAAGTACAGAAAGTTTTTTCCACCCATGAAAGCCAACCATAATGCATCCCTCCTTTGATCATCGAAAGCTTTTTATACTTGTAACTTCTACCTCTGATGATCTTCATACATCGGTATCATAAATAAATGGTTAATAGACAATAGTGCAATTCCTTGTAGCCAAGCATCTTTTCCTAGTTCGGATACAAGTACTTCTGTTTCAAGATTTGCTCGGGAGAAAAAGTTATTATTAGCTCTCTGAATGGCATATGGCAAAAAATAATCTTTTGCAATTACCCCTTCTCCAAATAAAATTACTTTCCCAGGGTTAAAGCTATTGATGATATTAAGTAGCCCAGTCCCGAGATATTCTCCAACATTTTTTAAAACTTCTAACGCCAAATTATCCCTTTCTACTGCTGCTTGGTATAAGGTATCAAAAGTTAAAGGACCTTCTGTCCATGTTCTGCTGTCTGGAAATTGATCTTTAATAAGAGGGATTTCATGTTTGAAATACTTTTCTGATGCGTAGGTTTCCAGACACCCTTGTTGTCCGCAATAACATGGTTTCCCATTATGGACGACAATGGAGTGTCCAAATTCCCCCGCTCCACCGAATTTCCCATGATATAATTTTTTATTAACTACTATGGCACCACCTATTCCGGCTCCAATAGATAGTCCTATAAAATTAGTAAGAAACTTCCCTTTTCCGATATTCATTTCAGCAACAGCATAAGCATTAACATCATTATCAATATAAATTGACGTATCAAACTCCTCTTCCAAAATACTTTTTAGATTAATATTTTTCCAACCTAATAGAGGAGAGATGAGAACCCTACCATCTTGACTATTTACTAATCCAGAAACCGCAACACCGATTCCTAATACACTATCAATCGGTATCTTAGTCTCGCTCAGAAGTTCGTGAATCGTACTAATTAGTAGTTCCACAACACCTGCCGACGTTTCACCATAGGAGAATGGCACTTCTTTTTTGTCGATGATATTTGCTGATAAATCAGTGACAGCCAACAACAAGCAATCTTGTTCAATTTTTACAGCAATGGCATACCCAATTTTATTATTGAAATGAAGCAGGATTGGTCTCCTTCCTCCTGTAGACGTGGCCTCACCAGACTCATAGAGGTACCCTTCACTCATCAATTCATCCACAATCTTTGTCACAGTAGATAATCCCAGTTTTGTTTCTTTCGATATCTCTGTCCTACTTACCGGAGCGTGATTTCGAACCTGCTCGATGACAAGTGACCGATTAATATCCTTAATTAATTCCCGATTTCCAACTCTGACTTTTTGTCCCATTACGTAATCACCTTCTATCTTTATTCGTTAAACGAATTAAGTATGTAAAAAAATAGTTTATTAAGCGTTTGCATGTTTTGGCAACGCGATATATCCCTCATATTTAAGATAACTTACTTTCTTCAGTGAATCAAGTATTTTTTTTTATTGATTTAAGAATTTTTTTTGTGAATAAGTCGAGATGATTAGATCCAGTCTAATCGTGGCGTCACTGATGCATTTTGTGTTCATTTTCTTACAAAAAGGTGAATTAATTTTATATTAAAAGTAAATTATAACAAAAATAAAGGAGGGGAAAACGTGACTAAATCAACTCATATACCCTTGTCTGCATCAGAACTAAGCAATTTATGGATGACTTACCAGCATCAAACAATGCAAATGAGGTTCTTAGAACATTTTCTTGAGCATGCTGAGGACGATGAAATTAATGAGATGTTGAAAAAAAGTTATGATTCCTGTGGAGAAACTGTCGATAGGATCATCAACTTCTTTCATCTTGATGGAGCAGTCATTCCAGTTGGATTTACAGAAAGGGATTTTATAAAGGGAACACCGAAATTATTTGATTTCCTCTACGAAGTTATGTTTTTACATATGATCAGTAAAATTGGAACTAGTCTTTTTTCCCTTTACTCTACCATGTCCTATCGACAGGATATTCGAAAGTTCTATCGGGAGTTAACCTCCACATATCAAATGGAGTTTGACTTGTCTGCACAATTCCTTTTGGAAAAGGGAGTATTAGCTCGACCACCGTATGTGACAATGCCTCAGAAAGTATCTTTTGTAGAAGATACCAATTATTTATCTGGATTAAATATATTTAAAGAAAAGCGATCATTGAACACCGTTGAGTTATCTTTAATACACCACGCTATCGAAACGAATTTGACTGGGATGCAGCTTATGATGGGGTTTGCTCAAGTTGCAAGGGATGAGAAAGTGAAGGAATATTTTGTTAAAGGAATGAAGTTATCAAAAGAAGTTGAAACCACACTAGGAGAGTATTTGCGTAGGGATTACATCGAACCTCCTGCCACACATGCAGGAAAAGCAACAAATTCCACTACTCCCCCATTTTCAGACAAGATCATGATGTATATCACTTCTTTATTAAGTACCTTTGGTCTCGGAAGTCATGCACTTGGAGGGGCATTTAGTTTACGTAGTGATTTACCACTTACCATGGCTAAGCTTGCCCAACAAATATTTTCTTTCGCGAAAGAAGGGGGAGAAATAATGATAAAAAATGGTTGGATGGAAGAGCCCCCTCAGGTAGAGGACAGACAGCAACTAACCAAGCCAGGAAGATAATGTCTGCCTTTGTAGTTGATTATGATTAACTAGGTATGAATTTTTTACCGAATTGCTTATCCGATTATACGACATATCAAACTGAACGGCTGACGCTCTTCTTCTTACCGAACAGCCGCGCGTCGCTCCTGTTCGGGCACAACATCACTCATCTTCTTACCAAACAGCCGAGCGTCGCTCCCGTTCGGGCACAACTTCGCTCTTTTTCTTACCGAATGACCGAGCTTCCCTCCTGTTCGGGCACTAGTTCGAGCTACTTCTTACCGAACAGCCGAGCGTCGCTCCCGTTCGGGCACAACTTCGCTCTTCTTCTTACCGAATGACCAAGCGTCGCTCCCGTTCGGGCACAACTTCGCTCTTCTTCTTACCGAACAGCCGACCGGCGCTCCTGTTCGGGCACTAGTTCCAGCAAATTCTTATCGATTAGGAAAAAAGACCATAGTTTTTATGATATAAGTAAAATAGTTTGGAACATTTATACTTTATTTTTCAACATAGAAAGTACCACTAGTCCTTCCTATTTTCTCATAATTCATCATAAGAATTCGGCGGATGCACTTCACGGAATCCAAACCGCACCAATCTAAAACAATAGCCGATGTTATCTTCATTTCCGGGAAAAGCATTTTCAGTTCCCTTACATTCCTCATGACTCCATTAACAATAGATTCTATGTGCCCGCAACTAGGACAGACTAAATGTCTTGCAACTGGAGACATCATTTCTTGTTCACATTTTTCACAAATTATCCCTTTCTTTAGCATGGGATAGTCATACTCTGGAACACGAAGGTACCTTGATTTATCAACGGTTAAGGACAGTAATCTTTCTGCGATTTGCATATGGTCCTTACTAATTAAAGACGTTATTTTATTCATCTGATTAATAAAAGGAATGATTTGAGTTGGTAGAATAATAGGAAGATCCCTTGATGACTGAAATAAAGTGAAGTTTGGATTGGGGAATATGGTGTAAGCTTTAATGGGTAAATTAATACGGTAGTGATTGAATACCTGCTGGATCATCGATTTGTTACGTTCCAGCTGTATTAATGGGTTGTTTATACTTTTGTTACTATTGGATGAATACCACTCTCCTGATTCTATATAATACTCCCCTTCCATATTTTTAACTTCACATAAATGGAAGGATCCTTGTAGTATCATAGCTTTGTTTATTCTTCGCGAAAGAAGTCCTACGAGTTTGTTTTGTTGACGGCTCTAAATGTCCGAATGGTTATGCCAGAAAAATTTATTTATACCCTAAAGTCTTTGAGGAAAGGATATGAAGGGGAACTGATTGTTGATAAGAAATTTGAAGACTTGCAGTGTGATTCCTTACAACTTAACGGACTATTATTTGATTGGGGAAATACAAATTTTCTACATTATACAAACAAACGTCTCACTTGTTAATCTTTTTGTTATGAACTTCACAAAATATTGCGTTTTCTATTTTCACACATCTTTCTTAACTCCCACACATCTTTCTTACTTTCCACATACCTTACATTTTTCCACACACACCTTCCACACCTTCCCGTCTATAATCTTAATTCCCTTATTGTCCAATATCTCGTTACTATGTTCTTCCTCAATCTCCCCCTTGGTTAATTTATCTCCTCTTCTCCCTGATATGTTCCCCCTCTTTACTGCTCCTCCGTCGAATATTTATCTCCTTCTGAACTTTTCATTTAATTTTCACCACCAGCCCTTGATCATTTTATCTTCTTACTTTCTGTAGTTTCACATAATTCTTTCACACCAAGCCCTTGGAACACCTTGCGCAATTTTTCGAGCTGTGTCGTTTCTAAAACATAAATTTCCTTGGGCATTGTTACTGTCTCCCTTTTCCCAGTGACAAAGGTTACTTTGCTATACTCAGATGCACCCTCAAACATTCCATAAATATGGTCTCCCATCCTAACTTTATCGATCTTCACTGCCTCAATAGTGGACCAGTTATAAAACTTCTCATCTAGGTAAAAGCCACCTTCCACAACAAAAAAGCTCGGTATTTTTGAATAAACCGAAATAAACATTACTGGGTAAATAAAAAAGAATAGTGCGTTAAACAAGTTTAAGGATTCGTGATAACGAAACGCTACCAAAAGACCTAAAGTGATAAATAGCATTACTCCATACGAAAGCCTCCTGATGTTTTTCCAGTTCTTAGAACAAAATGTCATGCCTTCTAATTTACCTAATGGAGTGCGCATTCCTTTTGTATCATCAGCGACAGTTGGATAAATGGCGTTACTAGCCATACGAATTACTTTCTTGGACCGAAAGTATTTTTTACCTAACCAAAAAACAGAGATACTATATATCGCAAGAATAAACAAAAGATAGTCCAATTCCATCTTCAAACTTCCCTTCCTCTCGTTACGTTGTAAATTATATTTTTGAATACGTCATGACAAAATGAAGGACCGTCTCTGAATTAGTTGGATTACTATACGTATGTCTCTGGTCCCCTCGAAACTTAATCGCATCATACTCATGGAGATGATAAATCGCTTCCTGTATTTTTAATATTAGCTCCCCTTTCATCACCGTCACATATTCCACCACTCCAGGTTGATGGGGGTCAGGGGAATATTCACTATTTGGTTTTAAAAAAGCCCTGTGGATTTCAGACGATCCGTAGTTCGTTGAATCGAATATGGGTTCTAACGAACAGGCCCCATTCGCACTCAACACTTTATTCCCTTTATTCTTTCTGGAAACCACTACATCTTGGTGTTCCGTCACTAATACAGAAATGGGAATCGTTAATCCATTTGCTATCTTCCAAATAACCGTCAAGGATGGATTTGCTTCCCCCCTTTCAATTTTTCCTAAAGTTAATTTGCTCACCTCTGTGATCTCCGCCAATTCTTGTAAACTTAAACCTCGCTCTTGACGTATTCGTCTCAGTGTCTCTCCTACCTGTTTAGCAAGCTTTTCAGCATCATGTAATGAATTGGAATCCTCCATTATGCACTACCCCTTATTTGTTTCTATTCATCGCCTGAAAAATATAGTATAATTATCCGAAAGTTAAGTATAGTATAACAAATTCCATTAACAAATAGGAGTAATAACGTCAAAACATTGTATCTTATCAGCGAAAAGTTTTTTCTAGTCAATAAACGTTTAAATGATTCGTTCAACGAACAAGAGGTGGGAATTACATGAAAGAAATCGCGATTGGCATAATAGCATCCATGTTTTTTGCTGTTACATTTATTTTAAATCGCTCCATGGATTTAAGTGGGGGAAGTTGGTTGTGGAGTTCGTCTTTGCGATTCTTCTTCATGCTCCCTATGTTATTTCTCATTGTCATATTAAAAAACAACTTTAAACAAGTCATTCATGAAATAAAGAGCAATCCAATACAATGGATCCTTTGGAGCACGGTGGGATTTGGATTGTTTTATGCCCCGTTAACTTACGCCGCTTCCTATGGACCAGGTTGGTTAATCGCAGGAACGTGGCAATTAACAATTGTTGCTGGTGTATTATTAAGTCCCCTCTTTTTTCAGACGTCACCTTCAGATATTGGGTCTATTAAAATTAGACAGAAAATACCGCTAAAAGCGCTATTTATTTCATTGCTCATCTTAACAGGTGCGATCATCATACAATGGCAACACGCTGATGGTTTCACCCTCAACATGCTTTTGGTAGGCGTTCTTCCTGTTGTCATTGCAGCATTTGCTTATCCGTTAGGAAACCGTAAAATGATGGAAGTCTCCGGTGGAAGATTGGATACATTTCAACGTGTTTTTGGGATGACGTTAGTAAGCATCCCCTTTTGGTTTGTTATAAGTGTCTATGGATTCCTTTCTGTCGGGCCACCTTCTTCTGATCAACTCCTTCAGACATTGATTGTTGCCATCTCATCTGGGGTAATTGCGACTACATTATTTTTTATCGCAACAGATAGAGCGCGCAAGGATCAAGGGAAATTAGCAGCGGTAGAGGCAACCCAGTCCACTGCTATCTTATTCGTCATCATCGGAGAAGTATGGTTACTATCCAGTCCTTTCCCAAGTGGTTACGCCTTACTCGGGATATTTATTATTATTTTTGGGATGCTAACGCACAGCTATTTTTCCAAACATGGTAATCAGAAATCGTTCTCTAAAAAAGAGGCTAGTTAAGCAGAAGTTTTTTCAAACAACACATCTCTTGATTTCCCTTTCATTACATGGTTTTTCCCTAGTTGGAAATACTGATTATGTATATTCATTTAGGAGGGAATCCGAATGTCAAATGATCAATTCAATCCACGTGTAGACTCTAAGGTTCAGGATAAGATGGAAGAGATCTGGCGAGTAACTTGTGGTTCATGGGAAAACTGCAGTACTAGTAATATTCAGCATTTTTTATCGCAATGTGAAGAGAAAAGTATTGATCCTCAATTTTGTATGAACTGGATTCAACAACATAGTGATAAAATTCCTGACTGGCCCCTTGTCTCTGATATGACAAGGGAGTGGGTCATTGAACATACATCCTCAGCCGTGGATCAGGATCGTATATAAACTTGTTTTTTACAAGGCTGCCCCAACAGGTCAAAGAAGGACCTGTTTATGGGGGCGCCTTTTAGGTTTATCTAGGTTTTAGGGACAACTATTTTCTTCCATTCCATTGAGATAAAAGTTATTCTTGTTCGATTTTGCAACCGCATCCCCTAAATTTCCATTTTTTTTTGAATAATACTACTTGATTTCTCCGTCAGTAAAGCAGGAAAAATTGTTTATTAAGACGAAGTATTATATATCGCTATAACGGAGAGTGGCATAAATGGAAAATTTATACATTAACATTTCTATTCTGTTGGTAAGTGTTCTTGCTTACCAAATTTTTGTGAACATACATAAGACCGTTAAAAGGTACAGTACTCTTGTTTTAATCATCTTGTCAGCAGTAGCCATTTCTTTATGCATGAGTTTCCCCATATACGATTACCATGGTCATGCTTTCGATCTCCGATTTCTTCCCCTTCTTATCGGGGTCATTTATGGGGGAAAACGTGTCGTCTTCGTGTTAGTCATATATTCACTTATAAATCGCTTTCTTATAGGTGGGGATGGGTTTTACGTTCACTTCCTCACTTTACTTAGCATGAGTTTATTTATGTTTACGTTGTTCATTCCTATTTTCCAGTCCCTTTCTATAAAAATGAAATTGTTATCTTCTGTCCTGATGACGTTTATTTATTTATCTGTGGAATTGTTAATATGTCATATCATGTTTGGTACTTTGGCCAGATTAGATCTCAGTATTATTGCGATTAATATTTCAACCGCCATGCTCCTAACTGGTCTCCTCGTATATTTAATGGAATATTTAAAAAGGGCAAACGAACTAATGGAAAACGATCATATTCATGACAAGTTTAAAGGATTAAGCGAAATGGCTTCTTCCATCTCCCATGAGGTAAGAAACCCCTTAACGGTTACAAAGGGATTTATTCAGCTTGTCATAAATGATCCTTCTTTAGACAACAACAAAGAGAAGAGAAACTCCCACTTGGGATTGGCATTGGAGGAACTTGAACGGGCTGAAGCCATCATTACAGACTACCTAACTTATGCGAAACCATATGAGAATGTAAAATTGCAGACCGTTAACGTTATTGAGGAATTAATTGAAATCAAGAACATCATAGCGCCATTAGCAAAAATACATCATGTTCAAGTACAGTTTAAATATGATGCTAATTCCGATAGTTTTATAAAGATCGATAAGAAGAAGTTCCATCAAATACTAATAAACCTTATGAATAATGGAATTGAGGCCATGCCGTTAGGTGGAATATTACGAATAGTTGTTATTTCAAAAAAACAAGATGTTTTAATTCAAATTTCCGATAATGGTGTAGGAATGACAGAAGAAGAAGTGGCACGATTAGGAACCCCATTCCTCTCCACAAAGGAAAAAGGGACAGGACTAGGAACAATGGTTGCATATCAACTCTTAGCCGCCCTTCGTGGGAAGATTACTGTAACTAGTAGAAAAGGACATGGGACAACTTTTTTCCTCACTTTCAAACGTGTCTTTCCTAAAATAACAGAACTTCCAGAGCAAAGGATCCATTAACTGTCTAGAATAAGGGAGATGATTTGATCCTCCACGTCCTTCGCACTATTCTCCACAGGGAGATGATTTAACATGACAGAAAATATGATTTTCTCCCCACCTTTCATCTCTGCGTAGCCTGCAATCGAGCTTACACCAGTTAATGACCCAGTTTTTGCAATCACTTTCCCCTTTAATCCCTTTTCTTTCAATCTGTTCCTCAACGTTCCTCCGACCCTTTTCTCAGCTATTCCTGCGACCGGTAAGGAGTTATAAAACATTGGGAACCAAGATTCCCCTTGAGCAAGATATAATAAATTCGTTACTTCATTTGGCGGGACCAAATTCAGATGGGAAATGCCCGATCCGTCCCTAATGGTCATCGTTTCTGTATTTACACCAAGCTCCTTTAATTCCTTTTCCATGACTGGTAAACCAACTAACCAGCTCCCATCACCTGAAAGTTGCTTCCCCATTTCTTTCACTAATATTTCTCCGTAGCTATTGATACTATATTTCATAAATGGGATGATCATTTCTCGTAATGGAATAGATGATTTGGAAAACATTTTATCTGCACTCTTTGGCGTTTTTCCTTTTCTCACTTCACCAGCAACTATGATTTTATTTTCTTTTAGTAACTTTAACAAACTCTCTGATACGATATCTGTGGGATCCCATACGGGAAGAATATCCGAGATTTTCTCTCTATCTCTAGAGATCTGGCCGCTAATCCTAATCTTATTTGTTCCATGAAGACGCTCTATCATTATATCTTTTGTCATATTGGCATTATCAACTGTTTCTGTTTCGTTAGTTACTGAAATCATATCCCCACCTAGAGGAACGGTTACCTTTCCTTTTTCGCCTGTACGATCCCCAGGCTCTATCTCAATGACTACACACCCAGGATCAAATTCACCTGTTGGCGTTAAAGATAACGCAGATATCGCGGCGCCATAATCATATGTCTCATCACTCCATGGTAAATCTACGGGATAGCGTACAGAATCATACCAAGTATCATCCACGATAACATCTCCACGGATAAAAGAAATACCACTCCCCTTCACTTCTTTTACAAGCTGATTCAAGTCTTCCATCGTTAAGGTTGGATCTCCTTTCCCTTTTAAATATAAATTCCCATTTAACACCTTCCACAATAGATTCCCGTCTCTCCAAATCTCCGTCTTAAAAGAATGGTTCTCCCCAAGTGTCGAAAGAGCAACTGCTGCTGTAAATAATTTTAAATTAGAAGCTGGTTGCAACCGGACATCTCCGGAATGCTCAAAGAGAAGCTCTCCATTAGATGCCGAGCGAACACTGATCCCTATGATCGCACCTTGTAACGACTCCTCTTTCTCTAATAATGGTGTCAGCTTGACCTGAATCGAATCCCCATAAGCAAAGGCGACATTAGCGTGGGAAAGGAGGCAAAGAATAATTATGGTAAGATTTATTAAATATTTCAAAATACGTATACCCCTTTTTTGCTCAACATTTCATAGCACTTTTATCATTCCACCGTTGGGATATTGTATAATTTTTTTCTCAGCTAATTTACACATTGCAACTTAACGAGGCCGCAAACCGTCATTACCTAAAAGCAATTATTTTTTTTAGATTCTTGACTAAGCTACAGAAGAAGCTTTTCCACTTGTAAACAAGGTTCTAAAACATCATTAAAACAGTCTTATCATTCTAAAAAGAAAGGAGAATGTTTATGGATGAATTTAAATACCACCTTAAGGAACTTAGCAACAAACAGGCGAATATAACAAAGGACTTAGATGCACTACTTAAAGAATACGATTCTCATGACTTCCTTCGAGAAAACCAAGAGCTCCGTCAAAAATACGAAGAACATAAAAGAGTCATCCATCAGCTGAAAGAAAAACAAAATATATTAGAATCAGAAAATGGAAAACTCCGTTATGCTCTACAAGAACAAATTATTGATGAAAAGTTAAACATATTAAAAGTATCAAAGGAAAAATTAAACACGTATTTTTCCAATGTAAACAATTCTCATCAGAACCAACTTGAACAATGGGAGGAAGATAGTCGAAGAAAGATCTCCCGTTTAAAAGATACCGCAAATAAAAAGTTACACGAAGACAAACAGGAATTGAACTATCAACTCACACAAATTAGTGAGAACTTAAATGAAAAAATCCGTGCCCACGAGGAAGAACAGGCACTCCGAGAAAGGGAACTCCTCTCTGCAATGTCGGAACAATACACAGAGTTTACAGAGGAAGAAGTTTCCGAAGATGTTATCCAAAAACGAATCAAACAAAACCAAATGGAGATGAAAATCGGATTGAACTGGATTAATAAACTTGGAATCCTCCTCATCATCCTTGGCGTAGGTGCTGCGTTTCGTTATTCCTATGCCAATTGGTTTAATGATTATTTTAAAGGAGCTGCCTTCTTTCTTCTCGGGGTTCTCATGCTTCTTGCAGGAGAATACTTCTACCGTAAACTAAAACGGACATTTGCATTTGGTCTACTTGGTGGTGGAATCGCCGTACTTTATGGTTCCATATTTTTCAGCTATTTCCTACTTGAAATCATTGGTTTGTATTCAGCCTTGATTATGTCAGTTTTGGTGACGATAACCGCTGTCGTTTTGTCGATCCGATATCACAGCAAGACCATTTGTTCCTTTGGTCTAGTGGGAGGATATCTTCCCCTATATTCCTATATACTTGCGTTTGGCCTAGAAGGAACAGCAGTCTATATTGCCATGGGTTACTTAATTCTCTTGAACCTTTCTATTTTACTCATTGCATCAGAAAAACATTGGACAGTTGTCCATTACATCAGTTTCCTGTTTAACATTCCATCTATGCTGGTACTCATTCTACTTTCTTCTAGCGATTTAATCAGTATGGTGTATTCCTTTTTAACCTTTTTACTCTATCTAGGTATCACGTTAGCATATTCTTTTAAGCATAAAGTGTCTCTGAAGAACCTGGATGTGGTACTCCTTGCGTTTAATACGTTTATCAGTTGTACAGTCATGTACTTCCTGTTCAATCAGTTATTATGGGATGATTACAGGGGACTTCTCGCACTCCTTTTCAGTGTGCTTTACTTTGGATTAGGTCAATTAACTACAAGACTTCTGCCAAAAGAAAAACAAACGATCCTACTATTTTACGGAACGGCATTAACATTTACGGTATTAATGATACCTTTCCAATTCGCTATTGAATGGATTGCACTTGGATGGTTAATCGAAGCTGTTGTAATCATACTATTAGCTAACAGGGCAAAACTTCGGACTTTAGAAAAAGCAGGATGGTTGATTTTCTTTCTCTGTCTTGGAACCTTTTACATGGAGGTTTATGGATTTTGGGGAGGAGAATGGCCATTATCGCAACATTTCAACAGTAAATACTTTGCAATCATGTTCGGAATGATGCTCTTAACAATGTATTATGTAAAGAACAGATTAAACGTACAAGAAGTTGTTTTTCTAGGATATCCAAATTTCATTAGGCATTTTAAGTACTTTTCCCTTGTTAATCTTTGGTTTTACCTGGTGTATAAAGCTCGTTTCTTCTATTATGAATGGGTTCCATCTACCTTTAGTCAATTCTCTTTCTATGAATTAATGATGCTGGCATTTTTAACGATTTCTCTCGCTTATGGATTAACAAAGGTAAGTGTTCTCTATGACCGGATTGTTAAATACTATTGCTTATTCTTATATGGCTTTGGTACCTTATTAGGGATAGTTGTTACAGTAAGTATTTCTACCTTAAACCCCATTTATGGTCAAAATACCATCGTGGAGTATCTCGCTTTAGCGCTATTAATGGCATTCAACATCCTTGTGTTTTTCAGCGGAAGGGATCTGTTGCTCGCCTTTATACGCCAGCAATTTAAAAATATGGAGTTTTATCCTCTCCTACTGGCAATTTATTTACTTGGTATTATGGCAGCATTTCTCCATGTCCAATTCCATCTAGGGGATGTAAGTCTCGTCTTTACATCTGCTTACTTACTGCTAGCTATTAGTTACATTTTCTATGGATTTCGGAAACGGTTTGTTTATATTCGCCGGCTAGGGCTTGGTCTCACCATTCTATGTACTGGAAAGTTAATATTATATGACTTGTCCTTCTTAACAGAAGGAAGTAAGATTATCGCTTACTTTAGTTTTGGAGTTGCTTTGTTGGGAATTTCTTATATGTACCAGAAGGTCTCTAGTAACCAAGGGGAAGGTACTCAAGTAAGGATGTAGTTTTGACTTTTGACTATGAAGAGGGATATTATCACCTTTTCATAGTCATTTTTCTTTGTATGCACAAAATTATCTCCCCTAAAAATGGAACTTATCTCACCAAAAAAACGTTTAACAAAGAAATATATATATTGGGGTGTATGATGAAAATCCATTCGATTTATAAAAACAAAGAAGGAAAGAAAAAAATACTAGATTCTTATGAACAATATCTAGAAACATTTTCTGTAGATTTTGAAAGAATGTACATTTCCACACGCTTTGGAAAAACTCATGTGTTAGTTACTGGACCTAGTAATGGAAAACCAATTTTCATTTTCCAAGGGGGGAACTGCATCAATCCCATAACCTTATCCTGGTTTTCAGAATTGTTCCAGAATTACCGTATCTATGCTCCCGATACGCCTGGACACCCTGGTTTCAGTGATGAATTTAGGATGTCTGGTAAAGATGAAAGCTTCGCTTTATGGATTGCTGATTTAATGGAATACTTTCAAATTGAAAAAAGTTCTTTTATTGGTCCTTCCTATGGTGCTGGCATTATCTTAAGGTTAGCCACTTTTCTCCCTAAGAAAATGGCATGCTCTGTCTTAGTTTCACCGGCTGGTATCAAAATGGGTTCGAAACTAGATATGATTCGGAAAATCCTTGTTCCGTTATCACTCTTCCATATAACATCAAATGAAAAACACTTAAAAAAAATCTCTGATGTGATGTCGTTAAACAGTATGAAAAACATTGATCACCAAATCATCTCTGAAATCTTCAAAAGTACAAAATTGGAACAGGATATGCCAAAATTAACAGATCCTAATGAATTACTAAACTATACTGCACCAACACTCCTGATCGCGGGAGATAACGATATTTTTTTCCCAGAGAAAAACGTAGTAAGTCGGGCAAAAGAACTCATTCCAAATTCCTTAACATGGAAAACATATGAAATGGGTCACTTCCCTTCTACTGATCATCTGAAACAAATTAATCAAGACATAATCGATTTTCTACAAGCACATTATTAACTAGCTCTCTATGTGTGACACACGTTTCTATAATAGAGTTTTTAGAAAGACTTTTTAAGAAAAGCGCAAGCGCCTATGATCACGAGCGTAGGGCAGTGGAGGAATGACAACAGAAGTCCGATCTTTGACTTCGGTTGTCATTTCCGAAGTGCCCCGTAGTGAGTAGACGCTGGAGCTAGACAATACGAAAAGCGTACTCGCCTAAGATCACGAGCGTAGGGCAGTGGAGGAATGACAACCTGAAGTCCGCTCTTTGACTTCAGTTGTCACTTCTGAAGTGCCCCGTAGCGAGTAGGCGATGGAGCTAGACAATGCCCGAAGGTGCAAAAACTTATACTTACCTTTAAAAAAGGGTATCCTCAAAAGCTCATCACCACTGCTTTTGAAGATACCCCTTAAATGTTAAAACCCGTCATTTTCAATAACCTGTTTATACCAAAGAGCGCTTTTCTTCGGTGTTCTCTTCAGTGTATCGTAATCTACCCTGACTATCCCAAATCGTTTTGAATAACCGTATCTCCATTCAAAATTATCCATTAGTGACCACAAATAATAGCCCTTTAAATTAACCCCTTGATCGATCGCCTCTTTACATGCTTTGAGATGTAATTCAACGAATTCCCTACGATCCTCGTCCTGTACTGTTCCGTCATCTTCCACTTGATCATCATAAGCCGCACCATTCTCTGTAATATAAAGTGGTATATCACCGTAGTCTTTTTTGATTCGAACGAGAGTATCTACTAACCCTTTCGGCTCCACTTCCCACTCCATAAACGTTTGAGGTTTACCTGTTTTTACAGATTCTACACCAAGGAATCCTAATTCCCCATCCGTCCCTTTTTTGTTCGTTGCAATGGAGTAATAATTTACACCGAGAAAATCCATTGGAGAGGAAATAATCTGAAGATCTCCATCATTAATATAATCGAACGTTTCAAACTTTGAGTAAAGTTCTACCATATCTTTCGGATAGAATCCCTTCATAACCGGATCCATGAACCACCTGTTTTGGAATCCATCCTTCGTTTGAGCAGCAATACGGCACTCTTCCGTTTCTTCAAGGGGATACGTAGGTTCTATGTTTAATGTAATCCCTATTTCCCCATCTTTAGGACCTATCTCCCTAAATGCTTGTACAGTCTTTCCATGGGATAACAACAGATGGTGTGACGCTTTTAGATGCGATCTAAAATCAAGATATCCTGGAGCACTGTTCCCTAGCGAATAGCCTTTGTAGGAAACAACCCAAGGTTCATTGTGAGTTCCCCACTTTTTAACCACATCCCCAAGTTCTTTAAATAAATAAGAGGCATACTCTGTATAATAATCAGTCATATCTCGATTCGTCCAACCACCTTTATCCTGCAGCACCTGTGGTAAATCCCAATGATATAGAGTTAACAACGGGTCAATGTCATTTTCAAGTAAAGAGTGGACAACTCGTTTATAAAAATCCAGTCCTTTTTCATTCGCTCTTCCTGTTCCATCGGGAAAAATACGGGACCATGCAACAGAAAAGCGATATGCTTGAATGTTTAAAGAGGCCATTAATTTAATATCATCTTCATATAAGAAGTAGTGATTACAAGCAACATCACCATTTTCTTTGTTCCTTACCTTTCCAGGAATACGACAAAACCGGTCCCAAATCGTTTCTCCACGTCCATCCTCTTTGACACCACCTTCAACTTGGTACGAAGAAGTTGCAGTGCCCCACAAAAAGTCTTTCGGAAATTGAGTCATTTCTTCAGCCCCTTTACCGCTATTTTATAAGCTACTTTCTAAAAAGATTGTTGTTTTATATAATCAAGTCAGCAAAAATATCTAAATGATAAAAGGTTCCTATCACCTAAGTACTATGAACAAAGGGAAACAGGAACCTGATATGTTACTAAGCTTCAAACCACTTTGCATTTAGAAAGTTTTTATACCAATAGAAGCTGTCTTTCTTTGTTCGTTCTAGCGTATTAAAATCCACAAACACGATTCCGAAACGCATACTATAACCCTCTGCCCATTCAAAATTATCCATTAGGGACCAAGTTAAGTACCCCTTGATATTAACTCCAGAATCCATTGCCCGGTTTAACGCTGTTAAGTGTTGTTTAAGATACTCTATTCTTCCTTCATCTTTAACACGACCGTCAACTGGTTCTTCATTATAACATGATCCATTTTCAGTAATATAGATGGGAACCTTTCCGTAACGTTCTGTGATATATGATAGAACACTGTAGAAACCATCTGGATAAATTGGCCAGCCAATATCCGTAAGGTCATACCTTAAATCAACATATTCAGAATCAAACAACCCATTGTCTTCTTTATATCGGCACACGCGACCTGTATAATAATTGATTCCCATAAAATCAATTGGTTGTTTAATTTCTTCTAAATCCCCTTCTTGGATTGGCAATGTTACTCCTTTTTTCTCAAACCAATCTACCATGAACTGAGGATATTCACCTTTAAACACCGGGTCCATAAACCATTCCAAATACCAGGCTACTTCTCTTCGACTTGCATCGATATCTTCCTGTCTATTACTGAAGGGTTCCAGCCATGTTGTGTTTGGAGCATATCCAATTTCCCCATCCAATCCCATTTCACGATATTTTTTTACCGCTTTACCATGAGCCAATAGTAAATGGTGGGAGATATTTGTTGCTAATTGAAGATCTGTATTCCCAGGCGCATGGGCACCTTCATAATTTGATAAAAAGGATGTGCACCATGGCTCATTTAAGGTAATCCAGGACTTGATTTTTCCAGAAAACTCTCGAAACATTGTTTCTGCATAGGTCACAAATGCATCGATTGTTTCCCGATTGTTCCATCCACCTTCATCCTGTAATGCTTGTGGGAGATCCCAATGATAAAGTGTACACATGGGTTCAATTCCATTTTCAAGTAGTTTATCCACAAACTTATGATAAAATTCTAACCCTTTTGGATTGATTTCACCTCTACCTTTCGGATAGATCCGTGGCCATGACACTGAAAATCGGTAAACATCAATTCCTAGTTCTTTCATTAACTCTATATCTTCTTCATATCGGTGATAACTGTCACATGCTACATCACCAGTATCACCATTTATGACTTTACCTGGAGTGTGGGAAAAAGTATCCCATATAGAAAGTCCTCGCCCATCTTCATAGGCAGCTCCTTCTATTTGGTAAGACGCTGTAGCAGTTCCCCATTTTAAATCTTTCGGGAATTGAATAATGGCCATATTTCTTACCTCCAATATTATTAAACACTAATTTCTCCAGTACTTATATCCAACTAATAATGTTATCACTTCTATTTTCTGATTTTCTTTAGTCCCTCTTAACCAGATGTGGAAATCGGTTTCCAATTTTGGCATAACTATCCCTTGGACAAAAGGAAATCCTATCTTCTTTATTACATCAGAAGATTGTTAAAACCAGTGAAGAATAGTATTTTCTGTGACTATCTATCCTTACTCCGGTTGAATATTCTGTACAGAATAATTACCTAGCTGAACCTTATGTTTCTCAAAAATCCGATTACATAGGGAAAAGATAACAAATGACAGAATACTACCAAATACTAACACCATAAAAGGCAAATAGTAACTTAAAATGCCCATTGTCAGTAATATCAAAAGACAAAGAAACGTTGTCCCAATGGATCCTATTGATAAAAACAGACTATTTTTTAAAAGACCTCTTATTGATAGGTGATAATTAACCATTAATGGGAACAGATAAACGGACATCATTAAATAAATGATTGAAGCAAAAATAGTTAATCCAAAGATAATTGTCTGTCCCGGAAATTCAAATAAGAGCACAATGTAAAAGTCTGTGATTAATATCATCCCTAACCCTATCCACAAAAATTGGAGACCAATACCTTGTTTTAAATTTTCCTTGAATAATTGAAAGAAAGGCTTAAAAACCCCATAGTCAATTTCCTTCGTTAACCACTTTCTTGTAACACCAACCATAGCTGCTGTCGATGAAAAGATTGTGATGACCGGGATACAAAAGATGATCCATAGAATGTTCAAAACTAAAAAGTTAGTAAATATTTCAAGGACGCGAAAAAAAACATTCGTTGATTTCCCCATGCGAATTCCTCCCTATCAAACTATCTTTAATCGACAGATACCAATGGCAGTATTTAGTACCATTATAATTTACATCCCAATACTTTCTCTAAGATTAGCACCACATGATTCCCTAATGATCAGTTCTGGATCTACTTGGATTGCTTTTGGTTCTACATTTTTTGTAATCAAATCATTGAGCATATTTGCTGCTAATCCACCTAGTTTTTCCTTATCCTGTTTGATCGTTGTAAGTTTTGGTTCACTGTATCGGCATGCCTCAATATCATCACAACCTATGATCCGTATATCATTTGGAACACTGAACCCCTTATCCTTGATGGCTTGAACGGCACCTAATGCCATCATATCAGATGCAGCAAAAACTGCTTTTGGTAGTTTATTAGAGTTTAGTAAGTTTGACATCGCTTGGTAGCCACTCGCTTCATGGTAATCACCAAACTGGATCCAATCCTCCCTAACTTCTAAACCAAATTGATGCATCGTGGCATAGAACCCTTCCAATCGCATCTGATTGACAAGGGATTCCCTATGTCCACCAATATATGCAATGTCCCTGATGGAATTCAAATAAAAGTGTTCTACCACCTTAGATGAGACTTTCATATTGTTTGTCGTAACATAACTAGATCTCTGCCCTGTTAATTTAATATCCACCGCAACACAAGGTATTTCACTTTGATCTAACTCATAAATCGCTGTTTCCAGCTCTTCACCAGCTATGATCAAGCAACCGTCCACATGAAAATGTCTTGCCCTAAGCAGATAATTCTCTTCTTCTATATTAAACTTTTCATTACTGAAAATAAGCAGATCATACCCTAAAAGACCTACCGTTTTTTTAAAAATATTAATTACTTCATTAAAAAACGGATGATTAAGGTTAACATTTATTTTTCCCGCATAAATGATCCCGATTAGGTTTGACTTTTTTGTTGCTAAAGATTTAGCCGAAAAAGTAGGCTGATAGCCTGTTTCTGCAATTATCTGATTCACTTTTGCTTTAGTATCTCTGCCAATGCCCCCATAGTTATTGATTATTTTTGAAACGGTAGCTGGGGAAACACCTGCCATCTTTGCGATATCTCTTATGGTAAGTTTCATTATTATCCCTTCTTCATGAGAGCTACGCCCTGTTTAAGAGGGGCAAGATATTAGCTCTTCACTGCCCCTTCTGTCAAGCTAGAAATGAACAATCTATTCAAGAGTAAGAAAACGATAATGAGCGGTACCGTCGCCCAGAAGGTTCCGGAAAGGATCATACCATTATCACGAACATAGTTATCGATCAAGCCACGTAACGCTACTTGAATGGTAAATGATGATTGCTCACGTAAAACAACTAATGGCCATAAGAAGTCATTCCACATGTACATAAATTTAATAATCGCCAATGTGGCAAATGCAGGAACAATTACCGGAACTGTAATATTCCAATAAATTCTAAATGTGGAACATCCATCAATTTTCGCGGCTTCAACAAGTTCATCAGGAACGTTACTTTTAATGTATTGTCTCATCCAGAAGATACCAAAAGCATCAATTACACCTGGAACAATAATTGCCCGAAGATCATTCAGCCAGCCCAATTTCGTAATGATGATATACTGTGGAATCAATCCAAGTTGTGGAGGAATCATCATTGTAACTAAGATGGCTATAAATAGAACTTCTTTCCCTTTAAAACGGAGCTTAGCGAAAGCAAATCCCGCTAAGGAACAAATAAACAATGTTCCAATAGTCGTTATCGTTGCAACGAGAAGGGAATTCCAGATTGCTCCAAAAAAGTCGATTGTATTAAGTACATTCGTAAAGTTAGTTACAAGTTGGGGTCCCGGTAAGATTGCCGGTGGTACTTTGTTAATCACACTATTATGATTTGTCGCCATTACAAACATCCAATATAACGGGAATATGGATAATAAGGATGCAATAGCAAGCAGTGCGTAAACAAAAGCTCTTGATATTGAGAATTTTTTATATACTTTTTCACTCATTTGCAATGCCCTCCTTATCGAGCTATCCGATTTGCTATAAAGACGTTAATGGACGCAATGACAATTATGATTAAGAACAAAATGATCGCAGTTGCAGATGCTGGACCAAATGCCATATTCGAAAATGCCTCGCGATATAAGTATAGTACGACCGTAATTCCTTCTTCACGATAACTTCGACCGATAAATATTAACGGCTCTGTGAACAATTGAAGGGCCCCAATAGTCGATGTAAATACAGTAAAGATAATTATCGGACGTAAAAGTGGAATTGTAATGAACATTATTTTTTGTCTTAATGTAGCTCCATCAATTACTGCCGCTTCATATAATTCATTTGGAATGGCCTGTAATCCTGCCAAATAAATAATGGTATTGTAACCAACCCAACGCCAGAACACCATAGTAGATATGGCTACTTTAACTCCCCATTCAGAAGTACCCCAATTCACCGGATCGAATCCAAAGAGACCTAAAATAACGTTAAATAATCCAAATTCCTGGCTGTTGAACATGATACCGAATACTATAGCAACTGCTACCGTAGACGTTACATAAGGCATAAAGATTGATACACGGAAGACGCTCTTAAATTTTATAAGGGCGGAGTTCAGTGCATACGCCAGAATAATACCAATGATTAATTGTGGAAGTGTACCTAGTATCCACATAATCATAGTATTTGACAGAGATTTCCAGAAAAGAGGATCAGATAAAATCAACTGGAAGTTTCTAAATCCGACAAATTCCATTTCCCCTAGGCCATTCCACCTTTGGAAACCGAGGTAGAAACTGAAAAGGATTGGAAATAAACCAAAGATTGCAAATAAAATAAAAAAGGGTGAAACGTACAAGTATCCACTTATAGCATCTTTCGTTTGTTCACTAAAGGATGATCTTTTTGGAGCAAGATGCGGTTTTTTAACCTGTAATTGTGCCACGTCCCCTTCTCTCCTTCCCATTAATTTCCAAACGGTCTATGGTCATTGACCATAGACCGCCTGGATCATCCTTATTGTCTTCCTAATTGTTGCTCTATACGTTGGACTGCAGCATCCCACTCTTCTTGAGGGTCTGCTCCTTCAGCCACATTCATAATTGCTGTTTCGATTTCAGTGTTTACAGTCCCGTAGTTAACTCCCATGTAAACTGGAACTACAGATTCAGCTGCTTCAGCAAAAATTTGAGCTCTTGGAGCACCACTGAAATACTCATCTTCTAAAGCAAGGAACTCCTCATCTTCAAACACTGCAGGAGCCGATGGGAATAATCCCATGTCAAGGAATGATTTTACTTGTTGTTCTGGTGCAGTTAACCAAGCGATGAAATCATATGCTTCTTGCGGGTGGTCAGATTCAGCAGGAATTGTTAAGAATGAACCTCCCCAGTTTCCAGCACCTTCAGGAATAGCCATGATATCCCACTTACCTTCTGCATCTGGTGCATTATCTTTAACTACCCCATGCATCCAAGCAGGAGCACCTGGTAAAAATGCGTAAGTTCCATCGTTCATTGCACTACCCCACTCAGGAGTCCATAAAGAGTTTTTACCTACTAGACCTTCTTGAATCATTTTTGTCGTAAAGTCATAAGCATCTTTAACAGTATCTTCAATAATTAACTCATCATTTTCATTAAAATATTGTTCCGGTTGTTGGTCACGAATAGCGTTGAAAACTAAAGTTGGGCTATCTGCAATTGGCTTGCCAGTAGCTTCATTAATTGTTTTCGCAGCTTCATAGAAAGCATCCCATGTATTGATTTCTGCGGAAAGTGATTCTCTATCTGTAGGTAATCCAGCTTCTTCTATAACATCTGTACGATAGAACATTGTTGTTGGTCCAATGTCTGTTGGAAAACCTAATTGGAATGATCCGTCAACACTTTGTGCTTGTAACCATTTCCAATCCAGGAAGTTATCAGCATGATCTTGTGCACCATAATCGTTTAAGTTATGGAACTGACTGCTAGCTTCCAAGAATTTTGCAACTTCACTAACTTCAATCATCGCAATATCAGGTGCGCCGCTTCCAGCTGAAAGGGACGTGAACAAATTATTATGAACGTCGTTCATTTCACCTTCATTATAGTTAATTGTAACGTGTGGTGCGACATCCTTGTATTCTTCAATTAACTTTCCATAGCCTGTGCTACCAAATGTCCAGAAAGTAAGTTCAACAGGTTCTGCGTCACTACCGCCAGCTGTTTCACCACTGTCACCGCTAGTGTCACTTGAGCCAGAATCTCCATCACTGTCTCCACTTGCACCTTCATCATCACCGCTACAAGCTACCATTGCAAAGGCCACAAAAATTGCTACCAATAATAAAAGCCACTTTTTCATCTTCAAGATAAGTACCCCCTTGATAATTTTGTTTGGAAACGTTTACCTTTCATTACAAGATTGTTATGAAGTGCACCACCTCCCACAAATATTCCGAAACCGGTTTCTAACAACTTAAAAAAATATATTAGAATACTTTCTTTGAAACCGTTTTCTTTTCATCCTAAAAAATAAAACCTACTAAAAAATATGGGAAATTACTAAAATTATGTAAGTCTGAGAAGTTTTTTGTTAAGTTGTTGAATGAATCGGTTGTGAATCGTGAAACCGATTTCGTGATAATCATAACCCCATTTCCAATCAAAATCAATAGCTTTTTTAAATTTTTTTTACAATTCGATTAATTTTTGATATTTTATTGTCTGAAAAACTACTATAACTGTTGATATATCTGAGATTTTTAGATTCTGTTTTTTTGAATTTAAATACGCTCAAACGGATATGTATGTGTCTTCCTCTACTAGTATTTCGAAGAAGAGGATTCGTTCATCGGGCAAAACGCCACGTCCTGTGGCATGCCCAATATTAGGACGTCCTGTCCGTCCATCGGGCAAAACGCCACGTCCTGTGGCATGCCCGATATTAGGACGTCCTGTCCGTCCATCGGGCAATACTTATAAAATCTTACCCTTTTAAAAAACCACCGATGATAATAATAATCATTATCATCGGTGGTTTTAAAAAAAGAGCCTACTCTAATGCTGATTCTACAGATTTAATCATTTCACTGACAGAAACTAATCCTCCCCCTGCAACATACCATGGAACAGGATCTAAATAAACCACATTACCATTTTCGAAGGCGCGAGTTCCCTTTGTTAAGTCGTTATCAAGGATTTGCTCAGCTGATGATTCTCCCCCTACAATTGCACCACGATCTACTACGAATAAGTACTCTGGATCCATTTCTGCAATGTACTCAAAAGTTACATTCATTCCATGAGTAGAGACTTCAATACCTTCATCCACTGGGGTGATTCCAAAATCTCCATGGATGATTCCGAAACGGGACCCTGGACCGTATGCACTGATATTGCCGTCATTGGCTAAAATGATTAACGCATTTTCCACTTCTTCCGTTTTTTCATTCAATGCTATTATAGCATTTTCTAGTTCAGACAGTTCGGACTCAATGAAATCTTCCTGTGCAAAAATACTTCCTAACATTCTCATATTCTCTGAAAATGAGGCAAAATAATCAACAGTATCAAGGGAGACGAATACGGTGGGGCCAAGTTTTGATAATTCATCATAATGATCCATTTGTCTGCCGGAAATAAGAATGAGATCAGGATTTAAATCACTGATTTTTTCAAAATCCGGTTCGAATAAACTTCCTGCATTTTCATAAGTATCTTCATCGTATTTAGATAAGTACGTTGGGATATTTCCCTTCGGTACAGCAGTTACTTCCACACCCATTTTATCTAATGACTCAAGCATACCATAGTCAAAAACAACGATTGTTTCTGGGTTCTTACTTACTGTTGTTTCACCTAGATCATGCTCAATGACAACCTCTGTTTTTTCTCCTTCAGTCGGTTCCGCTGCAGTCTGGTCTGTATCTTCCCCTTCTGCCTCTTCCCCAGTATCAGCTGTTGCAGTACTTTCTGTATCCTCTTCGCCCCCTGCATCTTCTGTGCCGCAAGCCACCAATGCAAAAGACAGAATTAGTGTCAATAATAAAACTAGCAATTTCTTCATTCTCTACCACTCCTGTAGTATTTTATTATATTTAATCTACCGGGTACATTTTCCCCAGTAAAATGAATACGATATTTAAATTAAGCTACCATTTTCCGTTGTCAAAGGCTGATGCTTCTTCAGTAAACTGCACCAACAGCAATGGAACTGTCTTAAAAATAAACACAAATCTTGTTGTCATTAATACACTGTATTTCAATATCCATATCATAGATTTCCTTTAAAACAGGACTATGAATGATGTCACATGTTGGCCCTTCTTTTACAACTTTCCCGTCTTTTAAAGCGACAATATAATCTGAATAACAAGAGGCAAAATTAATGTCGTGAATGACAATAACTACTGTTTTTCCCAATTCATTAACTAATCTTCTTAACACTTTCATTATTTGAACAGAATGTTTCATATCCAAATTGTTTAATGGCTCATCCAGTAAAATATATTCTGTGTTTTGGGCAATAACCATGGCGATAAATGCCCGCTGCTTTTGTCCGCCACTTAACTGATCAAGATATTTATCTTCCATTTCACCCAATTCCATATATTCGATTGCTTCATCAATGTATTTCTTATCTTCTTTCGTTAACCTCCCTTGAGAGTAAGGAAATCGTCCAAAGGACACTAACTCACGGACAGTTAGACGAATACTAATATGATTTGCTTGTTTTAAGATGGCAATCTTTTTCGCTAAATCATAACTTTTGGATTCACTTATATCTTTTCCATCAATACTTATTGAGCCACTATCTTTAGTAATCAATCTGCTAATCATGGATAGCAGAGTACTTTTGCCGGCCCCATTCGGTCCAATAAAAGATGTGATTTTGCCCTTTTCAATTTTCACTGAAACATCTTCTACCACTGCCTTATTTCCATATTGCTTCGTTACACCTTCCACAATTACCAATTTTTACTCCCCCTTAACAATAGATAGATGAAGTACACTCCACCGATGAAGTTAATAATGACACTGAGTGTCGTAGAGAATGAAAATACCCTGTCAACAATCAACTGCCCCCCAATGAGGGCAATTATACTGATGAATACCGATGCAAGAATAAGTTGACTATGCCGGTACGTTTTTAAGAATTCGTACGTCACATTTGCAACAAGCAATCCCAAAAATGTAATCGGTCCAACAAGCGCGGTTGCAATCGAAATTAGTATTGCAACAACAATAAGAAGGCGTTTCACAACATAATCATAATTCACTCCTAAATTCACTGCGTGTTCTTTCCCAAGGGAGAGAACATCTAAATATCTAGTAAACTTTAAAAAATAAATCACGACACCTA
Organism: Evansella tamaricis; assembly: GCF_019042215.1. Classification (GTDB taxonomy): domain Bacteria; phylum Bacillota; class Bacilli; order Bacillales; family Salisediminibacteriaceae; genus Evansella; species Evansella tamaricis. The sequence continues at coordinate 75,170 of NZ_JAHQCS010000154.1, forward strand.
TAATTAATACGATAGAAACGAACAATATGTCTGTGTTAATATTATTAAAACTTGCAAACATTCGATCTTGCACAACCATAAATTCATTAGGATCAATTAGGACCTGCATAAACGTGGATAAACTACCAAAAAACGTTCCAAGAATGATCCCAATAAGAAGAAGAAAATAGATATTCCGCCCTTCTCCCTTAAATAAAATCCTGTAAAAAACCCCTGCAAATAATACCATCAGTCCAACGGAAATAAAGAAGTTGATATTCTTATCCCCAGCAACAAAGCTGGTAGAACCAAACACAAAAATAATGAATGTTTGTATGAGTATATATAAGGAATCCAAGCCAAGAATGCTTGGAGTTAATATTCGATTGTTCGTAATCGTTTGAAAAATGATTGTTGAAAAGGCGATTGTTGCCCCTGTTATGGCAATCGCCAGAACTGCAAAGCCTCTTCTAGGTAAAATATAGGCTAAATTAGACCCTAGATTCGAAAACATATAGATGGCTACTAAGGATAACGCCATTATAGCTAGTATTATCATTTTAATTCTATTACTCATAGGATTTTCTCCTCAGTAGTAAGTAGAGAAAAATACCGCTTCCCAACACTCCCACAGTCATGCCAATTGGTACTTCATACGGATAAATAATAATTCTCCCTAAAATATCACAAATAAGAACGAAAAGTGCACCTAACAGTGCTGTATGGGGAAGACTGTTTTTTAGGTTATCTCCCCTATAGATGGACACGATATTTGGAATGATTAATCCAAGGAAAGGGATCATTCCCACCGTCAATATGACAACCGATGTGACCAAAGCAACTAAGATTAACCCTAGATTTACAATGCGCTTATGATTTAATCCAAGGTTTGTTGCAAAATCTTCCCCCATCCCTGCAAGTGTAAATTTATTTGCATACAGATAAGCGATAATTAATATTGGAATACTCAGATATAAAAGTTCATACCGTCCGCTTATAATTAGAGAGAAATTCCCTTGCATCCAGGAGGACATATTCTGAACAAGATCTTCTCTTAGTGCAAAAAAGGTTGTGATAGATCCAATAATATTTCCAAACATCAATCCAACAAGCGGAATAAAAATGGCATCTTTATACCTGATTTTTTCTAAGATTTTCATAAAGATCAATGTTCCAAGTAAAGCAAAAGCAAAGGCTACGACCATCTTCACAAACGGACTCGATGAGGTGAAGAGCATTAAAGAAACGAGAACACCAAATCTGGCAGAGTCCATTGTCCCAGCTGTAGTAGGTGAAACGAATTTGTTTCTGGAAAGTTGCTGCATAATAAGACCACAGACGCTCATACTCATTCCCGCTATGATAATACTTATAAGACGGGGAAACCTACTTTGTAACATAATTTGAACTTGATCATCTGTCAGCTGAAAGACATCCAATGGGGATATATTCTTCACCCCAAGAAACAGGGAGACGAATGATAAAATAAACAGAGCCAATAATAAGTATCTTTTCTTCATTGTTAACGCGTCCTTTATCTTCTGTCGAAACCTGATTTGTTTATGTAAACTCATAAACGGAATTTATTATTCAGCTTATTTAGAATCATTCTAATTGAGAATGATTCTCGTTACTATTAGCATTATATTTGCTAATGATAATCATTGTCAATGGGTTTTGGTAAATTAATTGTTTAAACAATTAATTTACTATTATTAAATGTTTAAAAACCCCTATACTATATATAAAGGATCCAAACTTGTTTCATTCCAAGTAAATGAAAATTATTATCATTGCACAAACAAGTATTTTACCGAAGATGGAGCGAAGGGGATTATTGGATGAAAAGGGGTTTTGCTCCACAAAAAAGAGGCTGTACACATGTGTTTTAATTAATGAGAAATCCGAACAAAATGATAGTTAATGTCATCATTAGCTCTGGAAATATACTTCGCTATGGTTGTATATTATCGGATTTTCAAATTAAACACTTTAATTGTGTTCTAGCCTCTACTACTGTTTATTTTTGTCATCACTTAGATTTTGATCAATTTTCGTCAGTACTTTAAGAAAGGTATTCATATCCTCATCAGTTATGTTTTGTGAAATATCCTCAATCGTTTGTTGTGCCTGCTCAATTAATCCAATTTGCATTTTCTTCCCCTTTGGAGTGAGAAAAATCAAGTTAATTCGTTTATCAACTGGATGTTCCATTCGCACCACTAAACCGTTTCTCTCCATATTGTTAATTAATCTGGAGACGCTGGGCTGATCACGTCCCGTCAGTTGGGAAAGTTTATTCTGTGTCAATCCGTCTTCTTCCCATAAGCGAATCATGATAGACCACTGTTCATGGGTTACAGGATAATTTTTCGTTTTAAAATTTTGGTTAAGACGATTAATAATGAGACGAGCGGTTGCTGTAATTCGGTATCCTATTGATTCCCCTAAAACATATTTTCGATAGTCCATACTATTGTTTTCTCCAATACAGTTTATTACACCATATTAGCATATTACCCCGTACGTTTCATCACTCTTTTCCAAACTTCCTCCACCCAATGAAGTAACACCAAATCATTACCAGGTCCCGCTATAACAGATAACCCTAACGGAACCCCAGGACTATTTGTTACAGGCAACGTTACTTGTGGTAACCCTGCTAATCCTGCAATACATGTTAATTGCATCGTTTTTGCACGACGGGATTCAATATCTTCCTTAGAACCGTTTATCTTCGGAGCTGGCCCTGGTATAGTTGGGAGAATCAATATTCCGTCGCCAATGATATTAACTACCTTCTCTCGTATTTCCGCTCTGACACCAATATTAGGTCCCCATTTTTTTAATTCTAACTCACTGGCCATCTTAAATCTCGCTTCAATATCCGGGCCAAAAACAGGGTTTTCTTTTGTTATCCACTCTCCATGGTTTTTCCAGATCTCTAATCCTTGAATGATTTTAAAAACATTACTCCATTCTTCCAGTCCATGGTCACTGATTTTTTCCCATACTGTTGTCAACACCCCTTCCAATTCAGATAGTACAGGGGATAACACATCCTTTGTCCCTTTCTCCGCCAGTTCCCATGATTCAATTGGACATTTAGCTGTTTGAAAAGCGGCGCCAACATGGGTTGGTTTTTTCAGGTCATTAGGGAGTAAAACTTCTCCGATACGAAGTAACGTGTTCGGGTCCTTTGCCATCCATCCAACAGTATCAAAGCTTTGAGCTAAAGGGATCACTCCGTCTATGGGCACTAAACCATGCGTCGGTCTAAAACCAAAGATACCACAATACGCAGCCGGTATACGGACGGAACCTCCGGTATCTGTTCCCAGTGAAAAATCCACAAGACCTGAAGAAACTGCAACGGCAGATCCACTGGATGATCCACCTGGAATGCGCTTCGGATCCTTTGGATTGATTGGGGTCCCATAATGAAAATTCTCTCCGTTTAAACTATACATCAGTTCATCCGTTATCGTAGTGCCAACAAAGGTTGCACCATTATCTAACAACAAATCAATTACTGATGCATTCTTTTCCGCAGGGGGATGTGTTTTCAGCCAATCTGGATTACCGGCTGTCCCTTTTATTCCCTTCACTTGGAAAACATCTTTAACTGCAAAGGTTAAACTTGATAGTTTTCCTTTCCTATTTGGTTTTAAAAGAATATCATTGCGAACAAAGGCATTAAAAACATCTTTCATTATGGTTCTCCTTCCATCAAGTATTCATCGTTGTTCTACACTTTGATAAGTATCCATCGCAGCCTGAACACCATCCCCCGTTTTTAGTTTCACTCCATGGCGAAGTAATACTGCCTCTAGAGATGCTAGAGTAAGAAGTACATTTCGTTTTTGACAACTGTATCCCATAGTACCAATTCGCCATATTTTTCCTTGTAAAGGTCCGAAAGAACTGGCAATTTCTATTCCAAACTCTTGAAGCAACATCCCCCTTACGGAGTCTCCGTCTATCCCTTCCGGAATAGAGACACATGTAACCATTGGCATTTTAACAGAGCTGTTTCCAAATAAGGAGAGGCCCATGGCATGTATACCGGAAATCAAAGCACGTTCATGTAACCGATGTCGCTTATACCTCTCTTCCAGCCCTTCCTCTATAATTAGCCGTAGTCCTTCGTACAAACCATAGAGCATAGAGGTTGCTTCGGTATGATGGTTTAACCTCGCTGGGCTCCAATAATCTTGAAGTTGACTCAAATCGAAATAATTGCTACGAATTCTCCTGTCTACATTTCGTGACAGAAGCTGTTCTTCCGTTGCTATCCCCCGTTCCACTGCTTTTCGTTCTAAAATGATTTCCTCAATCCGTTCATTATAGGTGATAGGGGCCATTCCAGAAGGGACAGAGAGACACTTTTGCGTACCGGTTATGAGTCCATCAATATTCCATTCATCGGTTTTCACTTCAGTCCCGGCAACTGTCGCAACTGCATCAACAATAAGTAAGCAGTCATTTTCCCTACAGGCGTATCCAACATCCTTTAAAGGCTGCATCCGCCCTGTGGATGTATCCCCATGTACCATAGCCACAATCTTTGGTCTTACTCTTTTCATTTCCTTTATTATTTCTTCTGGATCAAATACTTCTCCCCACTCACAGCTGAGGAAATGGACATCTGCACCACAGCGTTCACAGATTTCCATTAATAAATAGCCGAATCTTCCAAAGGATGGTATTAAAACCCTATCCCCTTCCTCGATGACACTACAGAGAACGGCTTCAATTCCCGCCCTTGATGTTCCATCAATGGGATAAGCCCAGTGATTCTTAGTCTGTAGTACTTCCCTTAATAAATCCATCGTATCGTTCATTAAGGATGTAAAGCTTGGATCAAATTGTCCCAAAATCGAGGATGACATGGCCCGAAGAACTCTCGGATCCACCTCCACTGGACCTGGTGTCATAATGGTACGGGCAGGGACGTTATAAGGACTAAGTGACATCGTATCTCCTCCTTCTAAAAAGGCTGGAATTATTTTTACTCCATTGGTAATTCCTATACATACGTGGGTACCCTTTCTTTATCTCGCTAATCGGAGGAGAGTATGGAGCAAGACTTCTGTTCCACGGACACAATCCTCCTTACTGGTCCATTCCCTCGGATGATGACTTATCCCATTTTTAGAACGGACAAAGATCATTCCCATTTTCGTTATTTTGGAAAGGATTAAGGAATCATGTCCTGCACCACAAGCAAGTTTCATCGTTGGTATATTCCTTTCCTTACACACCTCATCAAGAACCTGCACTATTTCTTCAGAACAGGCAGCAGGGTCCACTTCTTTCTTTACACGGATCTCACCTTTTAATCCTCTTCTTACTTTCACCTCTTGAACAGTATGATAAATCCTTGCAACCATCGCATTCCGTTGTTCTTTATCCCCGTGTCGGAGGTCGATAGAAAATATCGCTTTGCCAGGTACGACGTTAACACCACCTGGTTCAACTTTGACCTTTCCAACAGTACCAACTCCTTGGTACTGTTTTGCGATTTTTTCAACCTCTAGCATCAGTTCTGCCATTCCTAAAGAAGCATCTCTTCGGATGTTCATGGGTGTAGCCCCAGCATGGTCTGTAGTACCGTCCAATTCCACCTCTAACCAGACTGGTCCTTGAATTGAAGTGACAATACCCACTCCTAGATTGTTGTCTTCCAATACTCTTCCTTGTTCAATATGCATTTCCACAAATGCCTTTATTTGGTCAGGCTTGATCGCCGCTTTTTTATAGTTTTCCGGATTTAAGTTTCCGTTACGAAGCGCCTCTTTATAGGTTAAGCCAGATTCATCTGTTAGTTGAAGATCCTTTTCATCTAATTCGCCAATAAATCCTCTGCTTCCTATATACCCTGTCCCAAAGCGTGTGCCCTCTTCATCCGTGAAAGAAATAATCTCAATGGAGTGAGAGAGGGTGATCCCTGATTCCTTAATGGTTCGGACTGCTTCGAGGGCTCCTAGAACCCCAAGTGCACCATCAAACTTTCCCCCTTGAAACACCGTATCAATATGAGAACCTGTCAGAACAGATGGGGCCTTTCTATCCATCCCTTGATACTTCCCGATGATATTTCCAATTTCATCTACGCGGACCTCTAACCCATCCTTTTTCATTAACCGAATCAAATACTCTCGTCCTTCTAGATCTTCCTTACTAAGGGACAATCGGGATACACCGTTTGAAGGATCCGAATTTAATCCAATATTTCCGAGTTCCATTAAAGTAGTCCATAACCTGTCTTGATTTATTTGAATGGTGTTCGTCATATCGTTACCACCCTTGTTGTAGTTTAAAGCACTTTGAATCTATTAACTTCCGCGATACGTACTATATCCCCCTGGTGCTATTAGTAATGGTACATGATAATGAGCAGAACGATCAGATATAGTGAACCGGACAGGAACCACGTTTAAAAAAGGAAGTTCATCCTGCAGAACACCTCGAGATTCAAAGTAATCGGCCACATGAAAAAGTAATTCATATTGTCCTATCTTCATTTTCTCCCCATCTAACAGGGGGTGATCTACCCTGCCATCCTTATTGGTTTCACATTCCAACACCTTAACGTGAGTTTGTGATATACTGCGATATTTCCAAAGTTCAATGACCATGTTCTCTGCAGGTCTCCCAATACTTGTATCGAGCACATGTGTCGTCAGTCGGCCACCACCTATTATTTCTCCCATTCTTTTACTTCCTCCGGGGTCATCGAAAAAACTTGGAATCCGTATGGTGGTCGAGGGTCCGTAAACACTTTCCCTTTCAGAGAGCTAGGTATCTCCTCCAAGACGGTATCCCATGTTCGGTTATTAGATTCAAATGTAACTTCCCCTAACTCCGGAAATCGCATTAATATTCTTTTTCCAATCACATAAATCAAGTATTGGATGGATGGTGAATCCTCCTGATGGAACATCGTTTGGGCAATCTGAACAACTTGCTCGGCACAAACATAATTTACAGGACGTTTTCCGTGTGCATCCTTTGGATTCTTGTAGCGCCAACGGATATTTAAATAGATAAATAGTGGTCTGTCAAATGTTTCTGGAAGAGTAGTATATTCATCCTTAATAAATCCATAAAAGGAACTGCCCTTTACTTTCATCAATCGCAACCCTTCCACTCCACTCCATTGATCCACAACCTGGAACTTGTCTTCCTCTGTCCGTTCCATTTCAAGAGAAGCATAAGGCTGTTCTAACAGCCCTTGGCGGAAAACAGTATCACTTGGAGTGAACTCCTGTTCTGAGGGAATCTCCACTTCTTGAAAAGGGAACTGCTTTCCTGAGATCGTAACCCCGTTAATATGAGAATAGGTCTCGAGAAATTTTCCACTCACAAACTCCAAAAATTCCTCCATCGTGGAACCCTCAAACTCCCCTGCATGATATAAGATAAAGTTTTTCATGGAGTCTGTCGCTATGACAGAAGTGTTATCACCTTTTGTAAACGAGGGTAAGAAAGCATCTCCCTTTAAAGCTACTTGAATATCCATTCCTAAGATGGTGTTATTTCTGCCTTTAAAATTGGACTCTGGTATCTTTTTTATTCCTTTTAACGGTTTTGCATACGTACGATAAACGAACACGTCCCCTTTCCCATAATACATCGTGCGTGCGGTCCCTTTATTCACTGGCTTTGTTTCCAAATCCTTCACCCCCGTGTTTCTGTTTTTTCAGAAATCAAATCTTCTAAGCGAAATTTAACAATCTTACTTACTTCCTTTAGTGCTGTATCCATTTCTTCATCATAGGAATTGGATATCCTTAATTCCATTTGTTGTTGGATCTTCGTTTTGTTTTGTCCCTTAACTGCCATAATAAATGGAAAACCAAACCGTTCCACATATTGCTTGTTCAGACTGGAAAAATGTAAAAATTCTTCCTCAGATAGTTCGTTTAGTCCAGCACCTGATTGCTCCTGTTTCGAAGATTCAGAGATAACTAGTCTTGTTCCAAGGTCTGGGTGAGCACGTAATAAAGATAGTTTCATTGCATTCTCAGCATGGTACATTTCCCTGATCATCATTTCATATAATTCTTTTAAGCTTGCAAATGGATGGTACTTCCACGATTGCTTTGCTACCCACGGAGAATGTTCAAATACTACACCTATTGATTGCACAAACTGATTTTGGTCCATCCTGTTTACTTCATTGATTGTAAACCCCATAACTCACCTTCCTCCCTCTTTAAGCGATTTGTTCCATTCGCTTTAACAATCTCTTGATGGAATCATTTGCCTCTTGTAAAACAAGGCTCTTATCAATTGTTTTAAGTTTTTTATTTTCCATCACAATTTTTCCATTAATAATGGTTGTTTCCACATCTGATCTGGTGGCAGAGTAAACAATTCGGGAAATGGTATCCACGTCATAGGAAGGATAAATATGAAAATCGTTCAAATTCAAGATGGCAAGGTCTGCCTTTTTCCCAACTTCTATACTGCCGATTTCCCTTTCCATTCCTAACGCCCTTGCACCACCAATGGTCGCCATAGTAAACACCGTTTTTGCATCCATTGCGGTGGGTCCATGAACTGGTTTTTGAATGAGTGCCGCCAACCGCATCTCATTAAACATGTCTAAATTATTATTACAAGGTGCTCCGTCTGCCCCTAAACTAACAGAGATATGCTTGTCAAGAAGATGGGGTATTTCGGCAATTCCAGAAGCTAGTTTTAAATTGGATCCTGGACAATGGCTGACATTCACTTTTCTATCACGAATAATCCGTTTCTCTTCCTCATCCAACCAGATGCAATGGGCGAGGATCAACCTTTCGTTTGCCAGACCGAGATAGTCTAAATAGGTTACATTACGCATTCCTGTTTCTCTTTGGACTATCTCAATTTCTCCTAAATTCTCTGACGCATGAGTGTGAACATGAATTTTATAACGATCGGATAGTGTCTTAACCTCTTTCAAAAGATCTTCTGTACAGGAAACGACAAACCTCGGTGAGAATGCATATTTGATTCGTCCACTGTCATATCCATGCCATTTCTCCATCAGATCAACACTTTGCTGAATCGAATCGGATGTCCGTTCTTGTAATGGAAGGGGTACTTCCTTTCCTTTATCCATCATCGCTTTCCCGGACAATGCCCGAATCCCTGAGGCTGCAATCCCTTGAAGTGCATAATCGGTATGGTGAACCGTTTCCATATCCACAATGGTCGTTGTGCCACTTTGGATGAGTTCACCCAGTCCGAGCAGTGCAGAGTAATAGATGGAATCACCATCATGTGCCGCTTCCAGTGGCCAAATCCGTTTTCGTAACCAATCCATTAGTTCCATATCATCTCCCTTTCCCCGAAATAAGGTTTGACAGAGATGAATATGGGTCTGAATGAACCCAGGTATAATGACACGTCCCGTCACATCAATGACTTTGTCGCCCGGATGTGACTTTAAATTCTTCCCAATTGCCTTGATCGTATCTCCTGTAATATAAATATCCCCGACCATCTGCTCGCCATTACCATTCATGGTAATGATTTCACCATTTTTAAGTAATATATTCGCCATTCGTCCTCCCCCTAGCCTCCTGTTTCTGGACCATACTTGAAATCTAGTGTTCTATATCATTCCTCTCGCGGCTATGACACTTCTAATTAGCTTAACAATTAGAAAAGGCTACGAAGAGATGTACACACAGTTACACCACTTCGTAGCCAGGAATTTATGGTCCCTTGTAGAAACCCTCAAACCGTATTATTGAGGATATACGAAAAAAATAAATTGTATTTATCTGTCATCTAAATTATACGTGGTCTCTCTAAGTCTTAACCATATTTTTGTTAAATAACTTCACACCGTATTTATAGGAGAAAACAGAGAGAAAGGAGGTTATCTCCTTATCTCCTTTACTCTGTTACCATACTCATCCCTTTCTCGTAGTCTTCCTTTGTATCAATATCGAAAATCACATACGGGTCCGTGCACGGAAGGTTTACCTTCCTCATGGTGTGAAACAGCGCTTTCCCCCCTTGGTCCCCTTCCATAGGAGGCAGTGAGATCTTAGTCACATTTCCCATGAAAACAGGATGACCAGGATGGTGTTGATAGAAGGGGCGGAGCACAAATGGGTTCTCCCCTTGTCCCAAGTCACTACTTCCTTTCTGGAGTATTTGTGAGATTGTCTGCCTGTGAATAAATGGCTGATCTCCGAGAAAAAACATGATTCCAGAACAGTGTTGTTGTCGTGCCACCTGAAAGCCTTCTTTGAAAGACGAACTTTGTCCCTCTTGATAATAATCATTGACAACCCATTCTATACGATGATCCTGAATAGAAATATGGCGTCTGATTTTTTCCCAATGATGCCCAAGAACCACGACGACGGTAGAAAAGGGATGGGCTAATACGTTTGTTATCACTTGCTCTAACATACACATTCCGTTTAGGGGCAATAATTGTTTTTCTTCCCCCATCCTTGTGGACGATCCAGCGGCTAAAATGACTGCACCAATCTTTTTTTTATCAGGCATCCTATCCACTACCTCACTTGTAAACAGCCAGATTTTTATTACACATTTCTCTTTTTTGTTTCCGGATGATTGTCCGTTTCTCATTCCTCTTCCTTATTAACTCTCCTAAAATACTAATACTGATTTCTTCTGCTCCTTCAGCATAAATATCTACCCCCACTGGAGAATGAACCCAATCTGGTATCTCTTTTGGTGTCAAAAGACGCTCTGTCCTTCTTCTCGGTCCAAGAACACCAACATATTTAGGGGGTGTTTCCAGTTCCACAAAATGATTTAGAAGATACTGATCCTTTAAAAATTGATGGGTCATGATTAAAATATAGGAATCATCCTTAAATGAGTGAGTTGACGCGAATTTTTCAGGATGCTCCACAATCCATTTTTCAGCGTCCGGAAAATATTTTTCCCTGCACCTGCTTTCCCGAGGGTCAATGATAATGGGGGAAAAGTAAAATTGTGCTGCTCTCCGGGCGATCGGTTCCACGTCTACTCCAGCACCAAAAATATAGAGGGTATCCTTCTTGTTATACCTTTCTAACAAAGTTATTTCCTTTCCCGCTTCATTATTGTTAGATTCAAAGCTCAGATCACTGTTTATAAAGGAATGGAGCAGTTCATGTTCTTTTCTCGTCATGTATTTGTCCCCATGCCATATTGGAGATCCATCCTCCGAAAATAGCATAGGTTGATCCACCATTTTCCCATCCTGAACCTTTCTGATGGAGATAACATTTCGTCCCCCTTCTACGGTATTCCAAATGACAGGTAAATAACTCCTTTCATCCCAAGTTACAATCTCAAGAATAACTGTCACCTTTCCATTACATCCTGCCCCTTGTCCCCAACCAGCATCATCCTCATCCCGAAGATCATATGTCACCGTTTTTCCGGACTTCGACTGGAGGACTTCCATCGCCTGATGACCTAAATCACTTTCTAGGCAACCACCACTGATCATGCCATACTGATCTCCCCCACGGGAAAACAGCATTTTAGCTCCTTCATGTCGATAGGCAGAACCCTCCACTTTCATCACTGTGGCTAATACAAAAGGTTCCCCATGACATTCTTTTATTATTTGAAGATAGTTCATGTAGTCCTGCATGGATTGCACCCCCTGGATCAGTTCACTACTTTTCACTACTATTAATCTATTCCATGTTTTATGTTCACCGGTCCGAAACGAGACGGTTAAGAACGCGATGAATTCCTCCGTACCCTGTACAACGGCACAAGTTCCCCGCTAACCCTTCCTTCAGTTGGCTAATGCTAGGGTTTTCCTTTTCCAGCATTACTGCCTTTAAAGAGATGATCATGCCTGGTGTACAGTACCCGCATTGAAATCCACCTTCTTCTAAAAAGGCTTGTTGTATAAAATCTAACTTGTCTTCTTCGATCCCTTCAATTGTGATTACTTCTTTTTCGTGACATTGAAATGCCATTGTCAAACAGGAATTAAACGCTTCTCCGTTGATGAGAACCATACAAGCGCCACATCTGCCAATCTCACAACCGATTTTTGTCCCGGTAAGTTGGAGATCTTCCCTCAAAATATCAATCAATCTTCGTGAAGGGGGGACTTGTAGATTGATTTCCTTTCCATTTAGTCGAAAAGACAACGGGACATCTATACCTTCCTCCAGGACTGTCAGATTATTTTTTTCCAACACGAGACGTCACCATCCTTTCCACATCATTGGCAGTTCTTCCACGGAAGATTGTAGTTCCTCTGGTGATACAGGTAGTTTTGTCACCCATTTCCCTGTGGCATCATAAATAGCAGAAACAATTGCAGGGGCCACTGCCACAGTCCCCACTTCTCCCACTCCCCTTGGACCAAAGGGATCACCTTCAGGTAGTTGTTCTATCGCGTCCACATACTGCGTTTCTGGAACATCAAAGATGGTTGGAATAAGGTATGAATCCATGTTTTTTGTTGCATAATGTCCATTCACCATCACGGCATCTTCCATCGTTGTAAAACCAAGTGCCATGATCCCGCCTCCTTCAATCTGTCCTAAGTATCCCATGGGATTTATGACAGGACCGGCTGCAACAGAATGATCTAAGCCAAGAATTTTCACCATACCAGTCAGGAGATTTACTTCCACTTTCGCCACGACAGCGGTACTTGTATATAAATAATGAGCACCCATTATGGGATCCGGTGTCACTGGATAATGAAACTCTGTGGAAAATTCCAGATCCTCTAATCCCTGTTGGGCTAATTCCTGATAAGTTATGACCGGTCTCTCTGGGAAGTCTCCACTTTCCCCTCTAAGCCAAATCCCACCAGGACCGGTTTGAAATTTCACAGCATCAATACCCGTCAGGAGCGACGCTTTTTTAAACAGGGCTTTCAGGAACGGCTCCTTCATGTTATTCAAAGCTTGCCAGACCATGTTAGTCGTCCGTGATGCAGTGGAAGAACCACTTGAGGGAACTCTGTCTGTATCCCCGATAATGATTTCCATATCTCCTTTATCACATTGGAAATGATCTTGAAGTAACATTTCTAATGTACCTACGAGTCCTTGACCAAACTCTTCATGTCCAAAAGCAACCTCTATTTTCCCTTGTTCATTTAATCTCATCTTTCCGCCAGCAGGATCCGGTATTCCATATCCCAGTCCAGACCCATGCATGGTCATGGCCACACCAACTCCGTGTTTGATCCAAGGTTCCATGTTTTCCCCAGTCTGATCCTTCTCTTTCCAAATGGGTGAAGCCTGAATCCCTTCCCAAACTTGAGTTGGTCCATCTGTGGGAACCATTCTCTGGCCCAAAGGACCAAGGTCATCCCTTTTCCTTAAATTCCTTTTTCTCAGTTCCCATGGATCGATCTGAAGTTTTTGACCTAGACGCTCCATTTGACCTTCAAGGGCAAATATGACTTGATTTCCCCCAAAGCCGCGAAACTCCCCTGACACACCATTATTCGTATAAACGGCTTTTCCTTTTACTTCTACGTGCGCCATGGCGTAAGGACCTATGGCGTGTTCAGTGGCAAAGTTTAAGACTGCCCCCCCAAGCGTGGCATAGGCACCAGTATCTGAAAGGATAGTTACTTGGTGGGCAAGGATCTTTCCACTCTCGTCGGCCCCTGTTTTCATCGTTACTTTCATAGGATGGCGTTTCAAACCTGCTATGACCGACTCCCATCTGGAATAATGTATTTTCACTGGTTGCTTAGAACTAAGAGACAACAAAGCACCATATGGCTGTACATTTAACTCATCTTTTCCACCAAAAGAACCACCAATGGGACTGGAAATGATACGAATGGTCTCTTCAGGCATCGCCAGAATTCGGGACAGCTGCATCCTGTCTTTATATCCATGTTGTGTTGGGGCATAAACCGTCAATCGGCCATCTTCCTCCGGTACAAAAACGCCGCCTTCCGTTTCTAAATACGTATGCATCTGACGTGGTGTCTCATACGTTTCTTCTACGATAACAACACAACCTTTAAACCCCTCCGCCACGTCCCCCCTCCTATAATCCGTTTCATGAAGAATATTTCCTTCAGGATGAAGGGGAACGGAATCTGGTCCCAGTGCTTTTTCTGGAGTATCTATTACTGGAAGGACTTCATATTCCACTTCAATAAGTCCTAGTGCCTCTTCAGCTATCGTTGGTGTTTCCGCTGCCACTGCCGCTAGTGCATCCCCTTCATATCGAACCAATTTGTCGCAAAAAACAGGTTGGTTTGGATCCGCAATTCCAAAGGCATTTAATCCAGGAACATCTTCATGAGTTAGAACTGCATGAACCCCAGATAATTCTTTCGCCTTGGAAATATCAATGGAGAGAATAGTGGCATGGGGGTATCCACTTCTTAATACTCTCCCATGGAGCATCCCAGGGAAACTCCGATCAGTTAGATAAGACAATGCGCCAGTTACTTTGTCTTTTCCATCTGGTCTTATCCTCCACCTATCCCTGCTCTCCTCACGATTCAGTAGCATATAGAGTTCCCCCTTCTATTTGGTCGTTTTCCCCTTTCATCATTTGAAACCATTCACTAAAGATAAGGTTTGCTGCCACCTTTTTTTTATAAAAAGCCGTTGCAAACACGTCTGCCTGTGGTTCATATTCCATCAGGCACGTTTCATATATTAAAGAAAGCTGCTCTTTCGTAAGAGCGTTAGTTCCTTGTAGTAGTTCTTCCACATTGGAAAGACGTTTCGGCACCATAACCCCTCCTCCGGCGGCGAGAACTACCTCCTCTAATGTTCCATCTCTGCCTTTTATCGCTGAGCCTGCCACTGTCACTAGTGAAGGAATAAAAATTTCCCGTCTCCCTACTTTTTTATAAAAGGAAAAATACTTATTGCCTTCTCCGGAATGTTTTTTGATTGGAAGAATGATATTGACTAATATACGTCCATCGGATGGAACTGGATTGGCTAACCAATTCTGGACAGACTCCCTCTCGATGGATGTTCCATTAAACCAAGTGAGTTGTCCTCTTAATACAAGGAATACAGGAAGTGTATCACCAAAAGTTGTTCTTATATTTCCCCCTAGCGTTCCTTGATTTCGAATGGACGGAGCAGCGATCTGTTTACAAGCTGTTATTAATGATGGAAAATACTTTTGAATGAGCGTATTTTTGAGGCATTGATTCAGTGTGACCAAGGAACCAATGACCAGTACTTCGTCCCCTTTCTCCTCCTCGATTGTAATTGCGCTCATTTCAGTTATATTTTCTAAACTAATGAGATGAGGGGGAATGGTTTTGTGGTCTGCTTCCCATATCGTCCTTAACCACGTTCCACCTGAAACGTAACTCCCATTTTCTTCACAAGAAAGGTAGCGTTTATAAGCTTCTTCTAGTGTTTTTGGGAACCATACTTGTTGAATTCTAGTCATTTTTCTCCCTCCTCCCATAAACAAAATGGTGCATTTTATTTAGTGAGTGTGTAACGGGAAGAAGAAATTTCTTTCCCGTTTCGTTCTTTCGAAATTCCGTTATTTTTTTGATAAACAATCTCTCCACGGACGATCGTTGTAATTATTTCACCTGTCGTTGCCATATTTTCATACGGGGTATAGGGATGTTTTGTTAACATATGTGCCTTTGTTACTACCCACGGGATACTAGGGTCATAGATGGTAATGTCACCATCACTTCCTAATTGGATCGAACCTTTCTTCTCACTTAATCCAAAACGTTTTGCAACATTGGAAGTAAGTAGTGGCAGTGTTTGGTTCAAGCCAATTTTTCGCTTTCTTGCCTCGTTAAGGAAAAAAATGAATCCGTGCTGTACCCCTTGGATCCCTCCCCACGCTTTCCAAATATCACTCTTCCCTTTCATTGGCAAGGGGCAGGGGGAGTGATCTGAACCAATCGTATCAACCCACCCTTTTTGAATGCACTTCCATAATTTCTCAACGGTGGAACGACTTCTCAAAGGGGGAGCACATTTTAGAATCGGTCCAGCTTGAATAAAATCCATTTCATCAAACAAAAGGTAATGGGGGCATACCTCAGCAGATACATTGAAACCTTTCTTTTTTGCTTGATGAAGTAACTCGAGGGATTCAGGGGAACTAACGTGAACAAAATGGACAGACGCATCCGTTTCCTTAACCATTTCGAGAGCATATTCAATGGCTATACGTTCTGATTCTTCCGGACGGCTTTCAAGAAAAGCACGGAAGTCCATTCTTCTTTTCTTAAGCAGGTCGGACGTATGACGTTGTATATACTCCTGATCCTCTGCATGAAGGGCTAGGGTGGTATTTCTTTTTTTCGTCATGATCATGGCTTGTTTTAATTGATCTTTTCTTAAATAAGGAAAATCACTAATGCCACTCTCGGAAAGGAATGCTTTAAAGCCAACAACGCCCGATTTTATCATGTCATCAAGGATCTGTTCATCCGTTACATTCTGGCTTGTAATCCCCCCCCACAATCCAAAGTCAATGAGTGATCTACCATGAAGGTGTTTTCGTTTCGCTTCTAAGATCTCGGCTGTGACTACAGATGGACTACTATTAAGGGGCATATCAAACACCGTTGAAATCCCCCCTGCCGAAGCCGCATGACTCCCTGTCAAAAATCCTTCCCATTCTTCTCTTCCTGGATCATTAAAATGAACATGAGCATCCATAAACCCCGGCAAGACATAAGCGCCTTCAGCATCGATGACTTTGTAAAAATGGCGGTCGTGCGTTATTACCTTTGATGATGTCACCTCTGTAATAATTCCTTTGTCTACCACAATGTCACAATTAACAAAGGATTGATCTATGAAGACACGCCCCTTCTTTATAAGTAGTTGCTTCATGCTTGTTTCCCCCTTGCCCCGTTCTATAAAATTAGTTTTCTCTCTATTGTGAATGAATTTCAAGAATTTTCAGTTAATTTGTTAGATAACTTGACATACATTTTTTAAGAAAAGCGCAAGCGACTAGGAAGGGACTGTAAAAGTGGAAAAGCACCACTTTTTCAGTTCCCATGCGAGTAGGCGCTGGAGCTAGACATTGCCCGAAGGTGCCAAAACTTTCTTACCTTTAAAAAAAACCTGACCAATATGTAATAGATACTAAATACATAAGTGGTCAGGAATTAGCGACAGTTTTATCCATTCATATTCAGTTCTATCCTATCATACAACCGACTCGGAATAAATAAAGGAAAGACTTTTTAGTGATTAGGTTTTTCCCCTTTGGATAATACGGTTATTCCACAAGGAATGTTATTTTCTGTTTATATTCTTCCAGATCACTCGCAGTTAACCATGCTTCTAATGTATATGATCCTTCCTCTAATCCAAGAAAGACCATTTCGTGGAAGATATTGTCTTCCGGTTCTAACAGATCTTCTTGATCTTTCTTTGTTAAGTCTTGACTTAAGCTGACCACTTCTCCTGTTTCCTCCGTTAAGATGTAACTAACTTGTTGTTCTGTTTCAAACTTTAAGAGAATATTCTCATCTGATGTGTTTCGAACATTATATAAAAATCTATATTCCCCTTCTTGTACTGGATCCAACTGTTTCAGTTCCGCAGTTAAATCAATGATTCCAGCGGATGATTCATTTCCGGTGCAGCCACTTAATAACACGATAATTCCTAAGACAAGTACGATTAGTTTTCTCATAATAGTTCCTCTTTCTATTTATTAGTAGGTTTCCTTCTTGTTAGACGGTGGATATTGGTTTTGGTTTCATTGAGCATGTGGCCGGGATAAAAGTGTTTTTAACCAATGAAAAAAATCAGAACGAAATCGTCTTTGATTCAATTATTACTTCCAGAATAAACGTCGCTCTGGTTGTGTCTAGTTCGAGTTTTCGATTAAACACTTTAAATATGCCTAGCCCAGACTCCCTACTCTGTTAGTATGATTCAGAAATCAGCCTTAAGTTGGAATGGAAACCATCCTTCAGATCATTTTGAGTTAGGAATATATTGGATATTATTAAGGCAAGAAAAGGAAAAAGTAAGGGAGGACATTCAGATGATTATATTAACGATAATAAGAAAAAAAATAGTATCGGCAACGTTAAAGGAATTCAAAGGGGAGCGTTATTTTCAGGAACATAAAAATCAAATGTACCAAAAGTATCATACAAGATTAATGTAGAGACTGTGGAAAAACTAGTTGAAAAACTGTGAAAAATGGTTCTCAAACATCAAAACTGATGTTTGGAACCATTTTTTTTGTTGGAGGTATGGATAAATGATTGTTTTTTCCCCCTGTATTTTGATGATCAAACTGTGAGTGTAAAATCAAGTGTATTTTTTAATTCAACGGGATTTCCACTTCAAATAACGGCGAAACTTTTTCCTGTTTTTCTGCTGTAAAATAATCATCTCCACGATAGATACTTAATGTTATATGATCAATTGAATATTGAACAGGGACAAATTGGAACCATGAATCTATGGAGTAGTATTTCCCTTCACTTCCTCCAAACGTATGTCCTCCCCCTCCACGAGATTCTAATATCTCCATTTCTTCTCCATTAGAATCCGTAAATACATACACAGTACCTTGATCTTTTAGCATCCCTTCCTGAGTCTCATACCAAGTTTGAAAGCGGACATCTAGTGTACTTGGTGACACAATGACACGGTCCACTACAAATTCACTGTTTTCCAGATAATAAGGATAAGATTCTTGAATTGTGAATACCTTTGCTTCGTCGGTAATGGTGACATTTTCAAGGGTAAAGTCCCATGAACCGGGATACTCACCACTCCATCGTTCCAGCATAATATCCCAAGTCATCGAATCTGTGAATAAAATATCTGTGTTTGTTGTAATTGTCCCGGCTATCTCAGTATCTGATATCTTCTCCCTATTGACAAAACCACCACCTGCAAAAGATTCATACCATCTTTCCCCGTTTATCCTGAAACTGTTCCAGTCTAAATGGAAATCTTCCATATCCTCCATGACATTCTTATCCACTGGAATTGGATTTTTGTGAGTTTCAATGTAGCCGAATGTGATTCTTGATCCATCATAATAAGCTTCCGTGATTGTAATGGTGATATCGTTATCTGTAGCACTGACCATCATCTCTGAAGAGAGACCTTTTTCACTTGCTGCTTTCAGACCGTCATCTCCTACCAGCTGATATACTTTATTCCATAAGGGAAAATCCTGCAGTGCCTGAGACACAGTGGGGTGAAACAATAAACCTGTTATAGTGAACATTAAAATCGCTGCAGCTGAAATAACCGTAAACCATCTTTTTCTTCGAGATTTGTGTACAGAATTGTCAGGCAGTTTATCCAAAAACACTTCAAAGCGTGCAGCCATTTCCGGTGGCATTTCCTTTTGACTGGAGCGAAGTGAATCTCCCAGTTTTTTATCTAACTCATTCATCTATCTGCACCCCTTTCGTTCATCTGTTAATAAAGGTATAAGTGCTTTACGGGCGCGGTGGAGTCTGCTTTTAACTGTTCCAAGAGATAGCCCCGTTGCTTCCGTAATCTCTTTCATTTTCCACTGTTCCAAATAAAATAAAATGATAACGATCCTATAATCTTCTGGTAGTTCCTGCAGTACTTCTTGCAACTCTAGATTCGAGGAAAGCATGACAGACTGTTTCGAACTGTTCCAATCATCGAGATGCACGACTCTCTTTCGTTCCCTTAAAATTTGGTAACATTGATTCATCAGTATCCTAATTAACCATGAACGGAAAAACACTGGTTCCCGGAGCTTTTTCATATTTTCATATGCCTTCAACGTCGCTTCTTGAATGGCATCTTCTGCCGCTTCGTTGGATTTAACAATCGATATGGCAATTCGATACATCGTATCTTTCTCTTTTATTATCACCGCTACAAATGCTGATTTACTACCGTTAATAGCTTCTTGAACTTGGCTTACACTCTCTTTATCCACTTTAACCCTCCTCTCTTTCATACAATAATTAGATAACTTCTGCCCCAAAAAGGTTCCCACTATATCTATCAGTTACTTTTAGTTTTATCTTCTATATTCGTTTTCCTTGAAACATTTATGAACACCTACTATTTTATCCTTTGTTTCGATATGATGAAAAAGGTGTGGCTCCGAAACATTATTTCTTTGGAAGTGGATAAATATTCTCTCTTATTTGATGGATTGGGATGCTCCATTTGCTGACAACTTAGTCTACAGTAGTCATAATTAGACAGCCGCTGGTTTCGGCCCTAGGCCATATCCAGGGAATATTACGGCGACAAAATTTAATGAGAACACTACCACTCTATGGAATAAAGAAAAGCAGCGCCAAGTTTCTTTTGAGCATGAAGGAAGTATTTTTACAACTAAACATCATGTACCACTTTGGGTTGGGGAATTTGGTTCCTTCTATAATGGTCCAAACGATGAATTAGGAGACTGATTGAGGGCGATGGATGATCAGATTGCTGTCTTTGAGGAAAACAATGCCCACTGGTCAACTTGGACATATAATGATGTGGGAGTCATGGGGCTTGTCTCATTAGATGAAGAGTCGGAGTATATGGAACGAGTTAAAACATTTATCCATAAAAACAACTGCTTGGAACGGATGACTGGATGTCCTGGCTTCCTGAACCACCGATTAAAAAGCATTTAAAAGCTCTGAGCCAGTTAATGATTGATGTGATCGGCGATCCAACTATTAATCCAGGACACAATCTTAATTGCCTTTCCCGGGCAACACTTGCTAATTAGGTTGCTGACTCCAGCCACAGTTTGTAAACCTATTTAAAGAGGCTTCAGAAGAAAAAATGGATGATATCCTCCAATCCTTCTCCTTCAAGAACTGTGAAGTGAATCTGAGACTTGAGGAATTATCAAAAAACAAAAGGAAAAAATCCTTCTCCATGATAATTTTTAGCTAAGATTATTTTAATCAATCAGAGGGTATCCCAAAAGTTTGATTTTGGAGACGCCCTCTCCCGTCATAAACTAAACCATTCTTCATTGACCTACTGGGTTTGGCCCATCCCCAATTCACTAATTTTCTTTACGTTCGAATTTATAACCTATCCCCCATACAGCTTGAATAGATTGACTTTCATTCTTTAATTTTACCCTTAGTGTTTTAATATGAGTATCGACCGTTCTCGTATGCACTTCTGCAAAATCCTTCCCCCAAAGCTTCTCAAGCAATTGTTGCCTCGAAAAAACTTGTCCCCTATTTTTCATTAACAATTTTAAAAGCTCATATTCTTTATTTGTTAAATTTACTTTTTCATTACCCACTCTCACTAAATTTTGGCTAGAATCTAACTCAAGGTCTCCGTGCCTAATAATATTCTCGGGACTGCCTTCGTCATAATGGTAAAGTCTTCTGTAAAGGGCATCGATTCTCGCTTTTAATTCGTGTATTCCGAACGGTTTCACTAAATAATCATCCGCTCCAGCCTCCAACCCCTTCACTTTGTATTCTTCCCCTGTTACACCTGTGAGAATAATGATAAATGCCTTCGTGTTCTTCCTGATTTCTATGCAAATTTCAAATCCATCCCTATCTGGCAATTGTATATCAATAAAAATAAAATCAAATTCTTTTTCTTTCACTAACAGTAATGCTTCTTCCCCTGAAGTGACGAGGAGCATTTCATTCCTTTGTGTAGAAAAGATCTGTTGAAATAACATAATCATTGCTGTTTCCATATCCACTATCAATATGTTTAAGGCAGATTTACTTACCATTCCTTTCCCCTCCAAATATCAGTTTGAATACTCACAGCCTGTTTAAAGCCTTTTTAAACGTTGGTGCAATGGGAAAAATGTTTTCATTGGTAAAACAAAACTACTTATCTTTATTTTATATGACTTTTGTGAAATAGTGAACAAAAGAAACTTTTTGACATATAAAGTTTAAAAACTGGTGTAGATGAAAAAAGAAGGCTATAAAAGCCCCTTTTCTTGAAAGACTAGAATTTATAAGTTTGTCACCTTCGGGCACTGTTTAGTCCCAGCGCCCTACGCTCGTGTTCATACGCGTTTGCGCCTTTCTTGTAGTCTATTAATACTATCCCTTCCTTTTCGCCAGTATGCTCAGCAAGCTGCTGGCCTTCACAAAATAGTACCAATGACTTTTGGACCTTGAGATACTATCACTCGTTCCGATATTTATTTCATAGATAGTAGATACCAGCCAGTCCAGATAAAACCTGATGCAGTAAACGCAGAACCAATGACAGAAAACAGACCTTCCAATGAACCGAACATGCTGCCCAGTGCAAATATAACGGTTCCCAAGATTAGCAAGAATCCACTAAGTTTAGGGAAAATCTTTCCTAAACTAATCGTAACCCCAGTCAAAATGACACCTATGACAAATAAAAGGGGACCTATGAGATGTATGAAATAAGGAACATCTTGTTCAAATATACTACTTACATCAACACCATACGCACCCGTTAATTCCACAAATACAATTGCCGACACAGAGACTGTTCCAATCACCCCTAAAAACATACTTAAATTTCCAAGTATTCCATTTCTTTTTCCATGTACTTCATAAAGACCAATAAAAGAAAAAACTAGAATGATATGGGCAGTCAAAACAAGACTTTTTCCTAACACGGTTCCATCAGGAGCACTAGCAATTAAATGTATTGTATGTGCAAGAAAAAGAAAGGAACCTGCAAAAATCGAACTAACACCACTCCATGATTTAAAAACATATTCATTTGTCATAGCTTTCCCTCCACTAGTCATCACCGTCGAAAATTAATAGTATTTTCAAAATTATATAACTATATATTGAATTATGTAAATAGAATTGTAGAACTTAGTCGGTAATTACTGTTCCATATCAAAAATGATGCTGGGACACATCTAAATGGTGTTGTCCCAGCATCTTCATTGCTAGCTATCTAATTGGAATTCTATTATTTCATCTAAAGGTAACCGTTGTATACTTATCACTGAAATACCTTTTTCCCTTAATTCCTTTTCCACAACATGTTTCTGATCTGTCAGTAGATAGCTAGGATGTTGACTGTCGTTTACCTTTATGACATGTGGATGACATCTTAGCTCTTCTGTTAGTTCTGATACCCAAAACTTTGCCCAATTCTCTTCCACTTCCTCTTTCCTTAAAAAGTCTTGAACTTTCCCATTAGGAGAAAGAATAATGATATTGTCACAAATTTGTTTCAAATCATCTATGAGATGAGTTGACATGATCAAACTCTTTTCTCCATCTTCCAAAAACTCGATGAGATCTTCTTTCATCTTTTTTTGTGATCCCAAATCTACACCTGCTGTCGGTTCGTCTAATAAAAGGAGCTCAGGTTCGTGGGAAAGGGAAAAAATAAAGTCTACCTTCTTCTTCATCCCAGTTGAACATTTTCCAAACTTTTCCCCCTCATCCAGCTTATATCTATTTATTAAATCTTCGTATTTGTTTTGATTCCAGGAAGGATACCAATAGGAGAAATGGGATGAAATCTCTTTAATGGACAATTGATAAAAGGGTTCCAACATGTTCGCAGCAAATCCAATACTTTGTTTGATTTCTATTTCAGAAGACGGCATCTTCTTCCCAAAGATTTCAACTGTTCCCCCATCGGCATGAACAAGATTCATAAGCAAACGAAAAAATGTGCTTTTTCCTGATCCATTCGAACCCACTAATCCAACTGCAGTCCCCTTTTCCACTTTAAAATTTAGTGGGCCAAGGTGGAATTTTTTAAAATGCTTAGTTAAACCTTCTACTCTTACTACATTCATACTCCCTGCTCCCTTCTCCGTTTACTCCTTTTCCCTATCAAAAATCTCGCTTAAAGACTTCTCGAAAATAAGGCTTAGTTCCTGTCTTGTATATCCTATCTGTTTACCTTGGTAAACAGCTTTTTCAAAAGCCTCCTGAACCACTTTTCTTTTGGTTTCTTCCTTACGGGAGCCTTCCACTTCGTTAACAAACGTTCCTTTTCCTTGGACTGTTTTGATATATCCACTCGTTTCCAGGTTTTGATATGCCCTTCTTGTTGTAATTACACTACAAGACAAATCACTTGATAACACCCTAATGGATGGGAGTGGAGATCCAGTAGGAAGCTGACCACTTACGATTAGCGACTTAATCTGTGTTTCAATTTGATGATAGATTGGTTCTCTGCTTTCTTCCGAAACTTTGATTGGAAGCTTCATACACCTCTCCCCCCATTACATATAATCTCTTGTGCGTAGCCTGTTTGTTAGCAGTCTGTTCCAATAGTAACATCCTGTTCCAGCAATAATAACCGCACAAACTGGAGCAATAAAGCCGTATTCACGAATGGCGAGTAAACTCCAGTCTACCAAACCAATCCCGGTAGCGTAATATATGACAAATAATAACACTCCAAATATTGCGATGAACAGGTATGGAAACAAGTGTAGAACTTTACCATTTGTCCCGTTTTCGATAAAGGGATTAAACCCCCCAAACAATAATGCGTAACAGAACCAAAAAAGTAGGAACAGCACATACTCAATAGGTGCAAGATACTGAAAGAAAACGTCAGATAACATCAAGGTAATAATGATATAAAATACGGTGATGTTTAACAACAAAGTTATCACCATTATAAAAGTGCGACTTAAGGCGAGAACATGAACTGGTATGGGCATGGCACGAAACAACGCCATTCGTTTACTATATGGATCTTCTTTTATTGTCCCAAAACTCAAATACGGTTTTGACATAAATATAGCTCCGAAACATGGAAGCAATAATACGAACAATGCATCTATCATTATCCGGTTATAAACTACATGTTCTGTTCCAAATAATCGAAGAACAGTTCCCTCTAGAATTGGAAAAGCTAACAGAGCAAGGAAAATAATAAAAACAAGCGTTAACATTAAAGACAAGTAATGATATTTCAATTCTTTTTTCACTAACCAGAGTGCTTGTCGCATCCTTTATATCCTCCTTACATTTCGAAAATCTCCCGAAGAATTCCTTCTTCATTTCTCCCTAATAAATCAATGCCAAGATAAACTAGAATCGTAAACAGTAGGCTCCAAAATGTGATACTAAATGTGACCCAATAAAATGAGCTTCTTTTAGTTCCACCAAATGACATACTCATAAACGCTGTTAAATGACTTCCCACAACTAATGGTCCCACCATTGCAAGACCTGGCAACCCATATTTTTTCCAAAGACGTTGTGCTCTCTTTGATCGTTTACTTTCAACAACTTCTTCCCCTCGTTTCCGTTGTCTTGCCTGTCTCCACTCTTTGATCTTGTTTACAAAGAGAATGACAAATAAAACCGTCAATACATTACCAAACAAGCCCAATAAGAATGTTGGGACAGGTGACAAACCTGCAATTATTGCAATAGGTATAACCCCATATGCTTCAAAGAAAGGAATTGCTGCAAATAGAAAGACTAAAAGATATAACCATAGATATTCCATGAAATTCATCTGACTGACACCTCTCCAGTGTTATAGTGTGTATATTAATATATACACTATAACACATGTAACGATGTCTGAAAAGAGGGTGACGGAAAATTTCAAGCTCCATTTCCACGTCGATTTTTGTAGTTTTTTTTCTTTTTTTGATGATTCTGTCATTTTTTCAAAATTTGTTTAAAATAGAAGCAAAGGGGTGGTGGGTTGATGGAAACAGAAAGTTCGTTCGCACCATATTTTACGGATATTGACAGGATTATTGATGAGGGGTATTGTTTTTTCGATAAAGACGATTATCAGAAAGCTTGTGATATATGGATTGATGCCTGGGTAAAAACATTGGAATGGGTAGATTTAAAAGACTTAAAGGATATTCAGGAAGTGGACAAGTTAATAGATATTAAAGAGGTGGGGCAACATCTTCTTGTCAATTGGATTCAGGATCTTGAAATGGCACTAGAATGTGCTGGAAAGAGGGATTCACGATACTATCAGATGAGATTTGATGTTTCGGAACAATTCAGGCACCATTTCTCCGAATCGGAACCCCTAATATTATTTAATTTTAGCATCGTTTCTGCAGAAAGTTTGTACCATTTGGATCAAATTACGAAAGCAGAACGACTATTTGAGCAAATCATTGAGAAAAGTAATAATCCATGGGGATATATCCGGTGGGGGGATTTATACCATCCTGCCAACAACTTCCGGGAGTCCAACAAGAAAAAGGCACATGCACTCTATTTGAAGGGAATGGAACTTGCCATTGACTCCTATGATCAGAAAGTATTAGAAGAAAGAATCAAGTCTCTACTTTTATAACAAAGGGAGATATTGTTATTATCCAAGTCATTATTCTTTTATACGTTTTATTTGGTACTTTGACCGTATTTTTATATAGATGAATAAATCAGGATATCTTTAAGATGAGGATATCCTGATTTATTTGTTTCAATTTCTTTTCTTTAATCAACATGGTAGCAGGCTATTTTTCGTTTATATCTCATTTGCTTTCCTATACTATTGGATTTATGAAATCATTTCTCTCCAGTCTAGTCTCCCCATGGTGTTATCAATTTTCCTGTGCCTGATGAAGTCTCTCCCAATCACTCCAATATATCACACCTGGTTTTTCTAAGGGGGGGTGGGGAAGACGGGCTCCAAACTCCAGCGTATTGCCGTCTGAATCTTTAAAATATATCGAGACCATAGGCAACCATGTATGCACAAGGGGTTCTTTCGGTTGAAGACCAAAGGATTCTAAAGGTTTGATGTTCCGTTCTTTCAGCCATGAAGTTGCTCTCGTCATAAAAGGAAGGCTCACATGAAAGGCGAAATGACTGTGATGCCATTCTCCCTTCTCCACTTCCCAAATACCAAAAATCTGCGTATCATTCAGTTCATAAAACACTACTCTCCGTTCCGGCAGTTCCAATACTTGTTTTAATTCAAGACTCTCTCCATAAAACGACTTCGCCTTTTCTAAATTGGTTACTTGAACATGCGTTTCGAAAATACCTTGTATGCTTGACATAAATTCTCACCTCTGAATAAATTTTTTAAAGCCCCATTGCTCCACCGAATTTCCAACGGTTGGGGGTATGGATCTTTTCTAGAAATTGATTGATTAATATGGAAAGTTCCCGTTTTGTCTCTGGATGTGAAAAGCTGTTGCCGTCGATCACTTTCTGTTTTGCAATTACTTCTGCATATAAAGCTCTAAAAACCGTTCGCATATTGTTTAAAGCGTTTATTCCCCCTTTTCCTCCACCTGCAACAGAAAGCAACAATACATGTTTCTCCTCAAAGAAAGAGGCGTTTGTAAAATCTAATGCATTTTTTAAAGCCCCGCTCATTCCACCGTGGTACTCTGGAGAAATGATGATATATCCAGTCCCTTTTTTTAATTTGGCCAAAAATTCAGTTACTTCTGGATGCAACTTTGTCTGTTCTGCTCCATCAAATAAGGGAATATTTGTTGCAGAAAGGTTAATATGATCCGTATAAAACGTGTCACTAATCCAATGTCCAATTTGTCCTGAAACCCCGTCTTTCCTGGGGGAACCGCTGATAACAACAATACTCATTTTTTCAAACCCCTTTCTATTTCATTTTTTCTATATCTTCAGTTTAGGGTTTTTTATAAAGGAGAACCTCATCGGTGAGCATGGTTTTTTCTCGTCCAAAGTACGGAAGGAACAATACGACTATAGTCGTAGACGTGTTCAAGGGGGAGAGGGAGATTGTACGCAGTTCAGTTGGTAGTATGGAAACACGTATCGCCACTGATTTCTCTATCAGTGGCGACTAATGGGGAAGTAAATTTTCAATTCATTAAGCTTCTTTTGTTTAGTTTATTTTTTAGCTTACCGCCCCTTTTTTCACCGCCCTTCGCTTCATTGCCGGCACTACTCTGAACCATACGATGAAAACATTCACGAAAAGTAACAAGGCAGATGCGATAAATAAACTTCTAATTCCTGCAACAGAGGCAAGCCAGCCCCCTACTATAGGACCTATCATTGTCCCAAGGTACATAAAGCTATTTGAGAAACCAAATGTTCTACTTTCCATTCCTTCTGGTGCCAAATGGCGAATGAGGGAATTAATAGATGGCAAAAGACCACCTAATCCAAGACCTAATAAAAATCTAAAGAGAATCAGTTGCCAATAATTTTGCACAAATGCCTGAGGCAGCATAATTACGCTAACAAAACATAACGCAGACAATAGTACTATATGGTGTCCCTTTCGATCACTTAATCTTCCAAGGAAAGGACTAGCTGACATGTTGGCAAATCCCATTACCGACATGGCAAGCCCAGCATAAAAAGCAATATTTTGTCCAGGGGATAGCTCTTGTACAAACAGAGATAGCAATGGATTAACACCAATTAAGGCACACTGAACAATAAAAAATACAATAAATAGGGCAAGAATCGGAGAAGTGGAAGTGATTTTCTTAAAATCTTTTAATGTATTCGTTTTTACTTTTTCCTCTTTTTTCTCGAAATTCTCTTTCACAAACAGAAGTACCACAAATGCTGCAACTAAAATAGTCAGTCCTGTCACATAAAAAATCATACGATAGCCCATTAAATCAGCCATCATTCCACCTAAGAGCGGCCCGCATATACCACCTGCCACTGCACCTGCCTGTAACATTCCCAATGAATACCCAACATGATTTTTAGGTGTACTCATGGACATTAAGGCAATGGCAGCAGGGATAAATCCGGAGATCATTCCATTGAGAAACCGAAGGAACAGTAGTGACCAAGGTCCCACGGCAAATCCGGTGAGAGTTAAAACGATAGCCATTCCAAAGCCTGACCGGAGAAGCATTAATTTTCTCCCATGCTGGTCTGCCATCCTTCCCCATAGGGGGGAGAAGAGGAAGGCACTTAAAAAATTTATTCCAAAAATGATTCCGGCCCACATGCTGACTGATTGAGGGTCAGTTACTCCCAATTCCTGAAGGTAAAGTGGTAAAAAGGGGATAATCATCGTCATTGCTGCCATGACAAAGAATTGACATACCATTAATATGTATAAATTACGTTTCCAATGCGTTCGGTGCATTTTTATTCACTTCCTATTCCTCTTTCTATTATATATTTCGAAAGGCGAAATATTCAAGGGGGATGTTAATATTGATATGTTAAAATGAATAGAGGATTAGGATAATGCAGTGAGTCTTTATGAACGCGTGAGATTCGGAACGGACGCTTCTCTCGCGTTCATGAACCCTCTATGAATGCGTCAGATTCGGAACAGACGCTCTCCACGCGTTCATGAACCAACCATGACCGAAATGACACACCAAAAGACTACTGTAAATGTAAACCTTCGCTAATATTGCGATAAAGAAAGAAAAAAATCGGAGGTATAAATAAAATGACACCACCAAAACATATTGTTTCAGCAGCAACAATTGTAATCAATGACAAAGGAGAAGTTTTATTAATCAAAGGACCAAAAAGGGGATGGGAAATGCCTGGGGGACAAGTGGAAGAAGGAGAATCCCTGAAGGACGCAGCAATCAGGGAAACAAAAGAAGAATCAGGTATTGATATTGAGGTAATAAAGTTCTGCGGGATTTTTCAAAACGTAAGGGCTTCAATCTGTAATACACTGTTTTTGGCCAAACCAATTGGGGGAGAACCAACTACCGGACCTGAGAGTCTAGAAGTTGGTTATTTCCCGATTGAAAGGGCATTGGAATTGGTCACTTGGAATAATTTCAGCCAAAGAATTGAATATTGTTTGAATAACAATGAACAACCCTTTTATATTGCATTTTGATCATAATAAGAAAAGCGCAAGCGCCTATGAACACGAGCGTAGGGCAGTGGAGGAATGACAACCTGAAGTACGCTCTTTGACTTCGGTTGTCACTTCCGAAGTGGCTTAGGGACTGTAAAAGTGGAAAAGCACCACTTTTTCAGTTCCCATGCGAGTAGGCGCTGGAGCTAGACAATGCCCGAAGGTGCAAAAACTTATGCTTTCTTATCTCTTAAAAAAGGCTTATGTCTTTCTTTCAAACCGAAAATCAATAGTCCAAAATGGGGACTTCTAGACACTAAAATATCTTCCCTCTGGATGAGCAAATACCATCGCAGTGACGGATGCCTCAGGTTCCATCATAAAGCCATCGGTCAGATCCATTCCAATATCACCTGGCTGAATCAAATGGAACAGCTTTGATTGATCTTCTAGGTCGGGACAAGCGGGATAACCAAAGGAAACACGGACCCCTTGATATTTGGCACTGAAACGATCTTGCATCGTAAAATCTGTAGGGTCTGGAATTCCCCATTGATCTCTCATGAGATGATGGACATATTCGGCGAAGCCCTCTGCCAATTCCAATGCAACTGCCTGTATGGCATGACTACGCAAATAATCCCCACTTTCCTTCCATTGTTGAGCCCTCTGACGAATTCCCTTCCCTGCAGTAACGGCTAAAAAGCCCACATAATCCATTTCACCACTTGATTTCGGACGAATAAAATCAGCTAAACATAGATGGGCTTTATCCCGTTGCCTTGGGAATTGAAATTGCTCAATCACCCTGGAGTAATTTTTAGGATCATAGATGAAGATTTGATCCCCTTCCGATTGTGCAGGAAAAAATTGATACACCCCATCAACGCTGATAATTCCATCCTGATCACCTTCACGGAGTAAATCCTCCACTAGCTCTTTCAATTCCAGCGCTTTTTTGTCCCCTTCTTTCCATTTACGGCGAACACTGCCCAACACACCGAGGTGTTTTCCAAGTAATGTCTGCCAATTTAAATATGGCGTTAAATGGGGTAAAGAAAAGTTGCGGAGAATATGACGTTTTAAATCAGGTGGGGAATACACAGGTACTGTCGTCGAGACCGTTGACCTAGCCTTGACAGCAGTGGCAACTGAATTATTCCCATCATTCCCATACCCTTGTTCTTCACTTTGGAGTGTCCCTCCGTCTTTTGCCCCTGATGTCAACTGCAAAATCATCTGTTTCCGTTCTTCTGGATTTTGGAGCCGATTGGCAAGCTGAAGGCCATCCATGGCATCTTTTGCATAGAGTACTGGCCCCACATACTCCGGACGAATTTTATTTTCCGTAAATTTCCGGGATAAGGCTGCACCACCAACTAGAATCGGAATGGATATATCTGATTGGCGTAAATCTTGTGCTGTCAGCATCATTTGCTGAGCTGATTTCACTAATAACCCTGATAAACCAATCATATCCGGCTTCTCCTTACGAACAGCGTCAATCAATACTTGAGATGTTACTTTTATACCTAGGTCCACTACTCGAAAGCCATTATTACTTAAGATGATTTCCACCAGATTTTTCCCAATATCATGAACGTCCCCTTTCACCGTAGCCAGGAGCACTTTCCCTTTGGAGCGATTTTCTTTCACTTCCATAAAGTCTTCAAGGTAGGCAACTGATGCTTTCATCACCTCAGCACTTTGAAGAACTTCCGCCACGATCAGCTGGTTTTGATCAAATAATTCTCCTACCTTGGCCATACCTGTCATTAATGGCCCATTGATAATATCCAGCGGTTCCTTATATTTCTGTAACGCTTTTTCTAAGTCAGGAATCAATCCTTCCTTTGTCCCCTCGACGATATAGTAAGCGAGACGTTCTTCTAATGATAAATTTAGCACTGGTTTTTTTTCCACTGATTTTTTTCCTCGGTAAAAATCAACGAGAGCTGCTAAAGTTTGATCACTGTTTTGGAAAAGGAGATTCTCAGCCATCGCCCTTTCTTCCTCGGAGATGGAAGCAAATCGCTCCAGTTTTTCCGTATTAACGATAGCATAATCCAGTCCTGCTTTCGTACAGTGATATAAAAAAACGGCATTAACGATTTCCCGGCCCACAGGAGGTAGCCCAAAGGAAACATTACTCACCCCCAATATCGTTAAACACTCTGGAAGTGCTTCCTTAATGCGTTTTATCCCTTCCACTGTTTCTTTTGCCGCATCCAGGTACTGCTCATCTCCAGTTCCCACCGGAAACACTAAGGGGTCAAAAATTATGTCCTTAGGGTTAACATCGTATTTTTCCACTAACAACTGATAACTCCGCTTAGCCACTTCTACTTTACGGACTGCTGTTGTGGCCATTCCTTCCTCATCGATGGTACCCACTACTACTGCGGCACCATATCGATGAATGAGGGGAACGACTTTTTCAAAACGCTCCTCTCCATCCTCCAGATTAATAGAATTGATGATCCCTTTCCCCTGGCAAAAAGTGAGGGATTTCTCGAGCACTTCGTCGTCTGTGGAATCAATCATTAACGGGACTTTTACTTTATTAATGACCTGTTCCAAAAATTTTTCCATATCCTTTACTTCATCTCGGTCAGGGTCTGCTAAACAGATATCAATGATATGGGCACCACCTTTTACTTGGGCCCTTGCAATTTCAGATGCTTCTTCATATTTTCCATCTGCAATCAACTGTTTAAATTTTCGAGATCCAATAACATTCGTCCGCTCCCCCACCATGAGTGGTCTCATGCCCTCATCATAGATTAATGGTTCAATCCCTGAGACACCATGTGGATGATCAGACGGGATTTCTCTCGGGGCAAACGGTTTTGTCGCTTCTGCTAAAGCCCTTATATGTTCTGGTGTAGTTCCGCAACATCCCCCAACCATATTCAACCAGCCCTTTTCGGCAAACGCTGCTATTTTTTTTGCCAAAGATTCTGCTGATTCATGATAATTCCCTTCCTCATCGGGCAAGCCTGCATTCGGATAACAGCTTACAGCGGTTGTTGCAAGATTCGCCAACGATCTTACGTGTTCTCGCATAAACTCCGGTCCGGTGGCACAATTCAAACCAACCATCACAGGATTCATATGCTCTAATGACAAATAAAAGGCCTCGATATTTTGACCTGCAAGCGTGGTTCCCATGGGTTCAATCGTACCTGAAACGATTAAAGGAACCTCTTTTTTTAAGGCCTGAGAAGCCCGCTGTATCCCAAGAAAACCAGCTTTCACATTACGCATATCTTGGCATGTTTCCAAAAGGAGAACGTCTACTCCCCCCCGGAGTAACCCCCGAACCTGTTCTTCATAGTTGTCAATGAGTTGATCAAATGTGACACCACCTGTTACGGAAATGGCCTTTGTGGTTGGCCCCATGGATCCTGCCACGAATCTTGGCCAGTCTGGCGTGGAAAACTGGTCTGCTACTTTTCTGGCAAGGAGTGCCGACTGATAATTAATCTCCTCCGCCTCATCCCCCAAATCATAGTCATCCAATACGATTCGTGTGGCACCAAATGTATTCGTCTCGATCATATCTGATCCAGCTTCTAAATATTGAAAGTGCACTTTCTCCACAACCTCAGGAGAAATAATATTTAAATACTCATTACACCCTTCATATTCTCCTCCTCCAAAATCCTCCGCTGTCAAGTTTGCCTGCTGAAACATCGTTCCTGTCGCCCCGTCGAAAACTAAGATTTTCTTTTTCAACTGTTGTTCAAATAATGCTGCCATCATAAATCTTCCTTTCCGAAGGACTATCCCTGTTTCCAGTTACTACTGTCCCTGTTTTTCCCCGAATATACTGTGTTAGTTCCACCGTGATATCATAATTCATGAACGGAGTAATTAAATAAATACCATTAAAGTACTCTAACGCCCCATCAATCAGGTGTTTTGCAATTGCTATTCCCTCCTGTTTGGACCGGACTTTATCGTCTTTATAAACGGCCATCGCCTGCAGGATGTCATCGGTGAGCTTTATTCCAGGAACTTCATGATGTAAAAATTCTGCGTTACGATAACTCGTCAAAGGCATGATTCCTAAGTAAATAGGAGCTTTAATTCCTTTCGTCGCTTCATAAACCTCCCGAATTTTCTCAATGGAATAAATCGGTTGCGTCATAAAATAGTCTGCACCGTTATGGATTTTTTTCTCCACCCGTTCGATTTCTTTCTCCAAATACTTAACATTTGGATTAAATGCTGCCGCAACTGTAAAATTCGTTCTCTTCCCTAAAGGTTTGCCTGTAAATGAAAGTCCTTCATTACACTGCTTAATTAACTGAATCAACTCAAAGGACGACAAATCATAAACAGAGGTTGCTCCTGGGAAATCGCCGACTTTTGCAGGGTCACCAGTAACTGCTAAAATGTTTTCAATTCCCAATGTGGACAAGCCCATTAAATGGGACTGCAGACCAATGAGGTTTTTATCTCGGCAGGCAATGTGGACAAGGGGAGTAACATTTACCTCTTTTTTCAACAGGGTGGCCATACTCAAGTTACAGATTCTTGGGGTGGCGAGGGAATTATCGGCCAAGGTAATCGCATCTACTCCACTGGCTTTTAATGCCTCTGCCCCCTGGAGAAACTTTGCTGTCATCAAGTTTTTAGGAGGATCGAATTCCACAATGACCGCATCACGTTTCTTCACAACTTCCACTAAGCTGGCATCGGTGGATTTCTTGATCACTTCATTCACGTGAATTTTTTCCTTCACGATCCGTTTGATTTTTTTCTCCTTCACCGGCGCCTTTCCTTTCACAGAGCCAGCAATTGCCTTTATATGTTCCGGTGTTGTACCACAGCACCCACCAAAAAGCCGAACACCCTGTTCCCACAATCGGATAGCCGACTCCTTAAAATATTCCTCATTTGTATTGTAATGATACCGGCCTTCAGAGTAGCTTGGGAGACTAGCATTGGGGTATGCTGACAGATATGCCTTTGTTGGAAGGGCCACCTGTTCTAAAGAACTAATCATATGATGAGGTCCCATCCGACAGTTTAGTCCGATCACATCTGCTCCTAATTCTTCTAATCTATTTAACGATTCCTGAAGGGAAATGCCCCCCTGTACGATCCCCTTATCATGAAGGGATACTTGGGCAACGATTGGAAGTTCCGTTTCTTTCCTTGCAATGGTCAAAACACTAGTGAGTTCTTCTAGATCATAATACGTTTCCAGAAGAATACCATCCACACCTTCCATCAACAGGCAGTATAGCTGTTCCCGAAAATTCCGTTTAATTTCCGTTAAGGGTACTGGTTTCGTCGGGAGGGCACGAATGCCACCTATCGTTCCAAAAATATAGTTTTCCCCTATCGAAAAAGGTTCATCCTTATTCCATTCTGTCCGAAACTCCTTTACTGCGTCCTTCGCAACTCGAACTGCAGCTGCGTTAATCCCTTTCACATCATCCTCTAATCCATATCGTGCCAGTTTCTCATAGTTGGCACCATACGTGTTCGTTTGAATTAATTGTGCCCCTGCCTGGAGATATGACCGGTGAATGCTTTTGATCTGTTCCGGATGGGAGAGGTTCAACTCCTCAAAACAATTTCCAATCCCATAGGAATAGAGTAAGGTTCCCATCGCACCGTCAGCAATTACCGTCTGTTTTCGAATATCTTCTAGAAATCCCATGTTAAATAGCTCCTCTTTTGAGCTGTTGGATGTTTTCCTTTTCTTTCTTCATCTTTCGGAGGTGTTGAAACGCTCCTTCAAAATCGCCAATTAAATCCTCCACATTTTCTAATCCCACAGATAAACGTAGTAATCCGTCTGATATCCCCCGTTTTTCCCGCTCTACCTTTGGCATCGAGGCATGGGACATTTTTGCAGGATACGATAAAATAGATTCTACAGCACCTAAACTGACAGCAAATACAGGAATTTTTAATGCTTTTACAAATGTTTTCACTTCCTCTTCGTCTTCGAGACGAAAAGATAATACTGCTCCTGCACCTTTTGCCTGGTTAAAGTGTGTGATGGAACCTTCTAAATTATTTAATCCTGGATAGTAAACATTTTTCACTTCTGGAATGGAATCTAAAAATCTTGAAATCTCATACGCTGTTTCTTGGGATTGCTTTAATCGTACATGTAAGGTTTTTAACCCCCTTAACACTAACCAGCAGTCCTGAACCCCCAGCACAGCACCAAAAGTATTTTGCAAAAATGCTAGTTTTTCACCCAACTCAGGGTCTTTCACCACCGCTAAACCCGCTACAACATCACTGTGACCAGCAAGAAATTTAGTAGCACTATGAAGGACCACATCGGCACCCAACTCCAATGGTTTCTGAAGTTCAGGTGTTAAAAACGTATTATCAACAAAAGTGAGGCAACCATGGTCCTTTGCAATCTTACATACTCCTTCTAAATCTGTAATTTTCAAGAGCGGATTGGATGGAGTCTCCACATAAATTAATTTTGTGTTGGGACGAATTCCATCTTTCACTTGTTTTAATCTTGACGTATCCACAAAAGTATACTCTACTCCAAATCTAGACAGCACCTCCGTAATCACCCGGTATGTTCCCCCATAAACATCTTCCGATATGAGAACATGATCCCCTTTGGAGACGAGGAAGAAAGCCGTGGAGATGGCCGCCATCCCCGAAGAAAAAGCAAACCCCCTTGTTCCCCCTTCTAAATGTGCAATAGTTTCTTCCAGTGCTTCCCTAGTGGGATTTCCTGACCTAGAATAATCATATTGTCCAAAAGCATCAATGTCCGATTGGTGGAAGGTGGATGTATGATGAATGGGAACACTCACATCCCCATATTGTCTCGTTATTGATCGTTCATTGTGTATCAATTTCGTTTCAAAATGCATATCGTTACTCATAAGACACAACCTCCCCTTCAATGGTTGATGCAGTCAACGCCTGTCTTAAGTCATGTATCAAGTCTCCGGCATCTTCAATCCCCACAGAAAATCGGATTAGCTTGTTGCATATCCCATTCTCAATTCGAATCTCTTCTGGGATATCTGCGTGGGTTTGAGTTGCTGGAAATGTAATAAAACTTTCTACTCCGCCAAGGCTCTCCGCAAAAGTAATTAGGCTTAAGGATTTGATAAACGTGGGAACCCATTCTGCATTTTTCAGACGGAAGGATACCATCCCGCCCCTTCCTGGATACAACACGTCTTCTACTCCATCATGACCTTGTAAGTATTCAACCACTGTTTTCGCATTTTCTTCATGTTTTTTTAATCGGAGAGCTAATGTTTTCATGCCCCTGATTAATAGCCAAGCATCCATCGGTGATAAGGCTGCACCAATAGCGTTGTGCAATACTCCGATTTTTTCACTTAGGGATTGCCCTTTCGTAACAATCAGTCCTGCTAAAACGTCATTATGCCCTCCTAAATACTTAGTCGCACTATGGATGACAATGTGTGCCCCCTGGGTGATCGGTTGTTGCAGAAGGGGAGTATAAAACGTATTGTCAACAATAAACAGTAGGTTATGTTGATCCGCTAATTGGCCAAAAGCTGGAATGTCTGCTATTTGCATTAATGGGTTGGTTGGTGATTCGATAAACAATGCCTTTGTCTTGTTCGTTATGAGTGATTGGAATTCAGATGGCTTCGTGATGTCCACATAGGAGAATTTAATTCCGAATTGATTTAAAATCTGTTCGAATAATCGATATGTCCCTCCATAAAGGTCCTTGGAAACAATCACTTCATCCCCTTGTTGAAACAAACTGAAAACCGTATGAATCGCCGCCATTCCTGAACTGCAGGCAAAACCCCTGTCTCCCTGTTCCAATTTGGCCATCGCTTCTTCCACTACTGTCCGTGTTGGATTGCCAGTTCTCGTATAATCATATCCAGTTGATTCACCGATACCAGTATGTTGATACGCCGTGGAAAAATAAAGTGGGGCACTAACAGCACCTGTCCGATCATCTTTACGATTTCCAATTTGAACGAGTTCTGTCTCTAAACAACACGGCAATTCATCCTTTGAATCTCTCATCCCAATCCCTCCAAATTTTCATGAAGTCGACCTTGCATATCGTGGCAAGTGGAACATTAAACATAAAAAATCGACCTCTATTTTTTAGAGGTCGACAGTAGTCAGAATGACAAATACATCAATTTCCTGCCGGACCTCTCATCTTTCAGAACATTCCTTGTTCTGCTGGATTTGGCACCTGTTGAATAAAAATTCAATGGTTGCCGAGGCGTCAAAGGGCCAGATCCCTCAACCTCTCTTGATAAGAGTCCTTCATATATTTCGTTATTGGTGATTATATAGCTAAATTTTTCCTCCGTCAATAGAAAATTTTAGATAATTCTTAAAAATCAAGTTAATTCCCACGCACACTTCATAGCCATCTTATTCATCGTGAATTATTTTTATTCTTCCATGCCAGTACTGAAATCCCACTTTCTTCAGAATCTGCAGCAACTGTTTTCTCATAATTCCAACGATAATGGCCAGCAATTGGAGTTGTGAAAGAAGTTAGTTTTATTTCTGATGCATGTGGCCAGGTGTTGTGTATGA
The DNA here is from genome assembly GCF_019042215.1 of Evansella tamaricis. Classification (GTDB taxonomy): domain Bacteria; phylum Bacillota; class Bacilli; order Bacillales; family Salisediminibacteriaceae; genus Evansella; species Evansella tamaricis. Next base: position 113,356 of record NZ_JAHQCS010000154.1, read on the forward strand.
CATAGGGTATCCCGTCTTTTCCACGTCGATCGGATAATATCCCAACGTGATGATATCCATCCAAAAAAAGAACGATGTCCCCAGGCTGCCATTCTTGTAAATTCTCCACATCACCTGGAATAACTTCCGTTGTTAACGATTCTAAATGCCTCTCAAAAAAAACATACTGATTTGGGACCCGACGAAAATCTATATTTGGATCTGGATTTCCTTCCACTCGTGGATATAGATCCGTATGAGCTTTAATATCGTCATCCATCAGATCCTTTAAAGAGACATCGATGGACAACAACGCCCTCCAGATCACATCTGTACAAACCCCTTCTTCATCAGGGGGATAACCCCCAGCGTAGTAGGCACTTCGATAAGTTGTCCGCTGTTCCACTTCTTTCCTTGCTTCCTCCACCAAATCGATGGGATCTGGCTTTCCACTGTTGTTGGAATCAATGGTTGCATACAATTCCGGTATTTCGATAGTTTGGGTAAATGGATTCTCTACCTCCAATCCCATGAAATCTATTAGGATACCATTTTTATAAAATGGAATGAATAGAATCAATCCAAGGAGAAAAACAGGGAGAATTATTTGTATAAGTTTCCGCTTCATCATACACCTCGTTAGAATATAAGTTATCTTATATATTCTGACGAATCCACTTTATCAAGAGTTGCATCTTAATTCAAATATTCTTTAAAATAATCTACCGGTACAGCAAGACCCACTCGTCTTTTTTCACCATCAATTTCCATTCGATTAGTGGCAAACACGACTGCAATTACTTTTCCAGCCTCATTAATAACTGGACTGCCACTATTCCCCCGATAAATGGGGGCATCGAGCATTAGAAAAGGTACATCTCTGTCTTCCGTCATTCCAATCACGTTCCCTTTATTGGCAATGAAATTAAAGAATAGCGGATTTCCTATGACGAAGACTGGCATACCAGTCTCCCACGAATTATCAAAATCCAAAGTGGGATGATCAGGGGATTCCCCTTCTATTTGAAGGATAGCGATATCTATCTCCTCATTGCTTTCTACCATTTTTGCCCTGTAAGCATCTCCTTCTTGAAACGATACCATGATAGATGGTTCATTCTCGATAACATGATGGTTTGTTATAATTAACCCGTCTTGTGAGATATAAAATCCTGTTCCTTTACTTCCTCCAGCTCTCACCACTACAATGGATTCCTTATATAACTGAACATCTTCATCTTGAGAAAGTTCTCTGGATATTTGCAAAAACTCAATGGAATCAAAGTTGAAAATTCTTGGCCACATTTGCAGGACATTTGTCAATAAAGCAACTGTTACAACTGTAGCGATAATGACGCGTAGCCATTTTCTGCTCTTCTTAGGTGGAGTTGCCTCCTCTTCCTCTTCCGGATTAAAAAACTCCTCCCTTGTATAGTAGTTTTCCCCGTCAAAATAGAGTTCTTCTTGGCTCAACTTTTGCTTGTCCTCTTGTATTTGTTCTATTTGATCCGATTCATTTTGAGTTGTATCATTATCCTTGTTTTCCTTATTTTTAATAGGGATCCCCTCCTGACAGTACAACTTAACTGTCTCCATTTTATCAATTCTTGTGTAATATTCCCATTTAAAAATGCCACCTAGCAGGGGGATCAAGGTGGCATAATATTAATTTTCAGGGGACTTATGATGATCTGCTCTGCCGTTCGTATCCTTTAGATTCACCATATCCACTTCCTCCGCAAATTCTGTCACAAACTGGAGCCGCGGGTGAATCACAAACTTCCCATTTTTTTGATTGTGTAATACATGACTATACATAAAACTGTGAAAATAAACTTCTCCCAATGTCACTAAGATAGCCATCAGAAACGCAGAGATTCCTAGTGCTGTGGCCTGCTCAATGAAAATCACTCCAAAGATGATCATTCCAAAATAAGATAAACCAAAATCACTAAACAATGCAGCCGTGTTTCCCATCTTAGGTAGGAGCACCAAGTCTCCCATAAGATATGCAGTGATTGTTAATAGCAACGAAATCATGAAAATATCTCCAAGTGTGACTTGATAGATACCCCCTAATATAATCAGACCAACCGTGAAAAATATGACAAACTTTATGGATAGAGCTTTTAAATGTGTCATTTTTTCCCTCCTTATCCAATACTTTCACCTAAAATAAACTGGCTTATGCAATTGGATAATAACTAATTTGGGATTTTTCTAGACACAAAGAGGTTCGGTCTTCTTGCAGTATTCTGTTGTTTTACCCATTAACCATATGTAAGAAAAGCGTTGGAGCTAGTCAGAAAAAGAAATCTGTTACTCCCTCATCTGAAGGAAAAGGCTGGGACAAAAGTGTTTAAATCAAAGAACTATCCAAACAATCATTAGTCACGGAAATGAAATTCCCTATCGTTGTGTATTGTTCGGATTTTCATTTAAACACTTGAGTTATGTCCCAGCCTCTTCAGTAGTAGGCCTTCAATGTTTACTTCTTATAAGTCATCTTGGTGTTCCCTGTCTTTTTTCCATTTCCCCCATTTTTTCTTCTTATCCCATTTCGGAATAAAATCATTCTCTTCTAACTTTTTATAGCGTCCTTCCATGTGTGAAATAATTTTTTTCCCTTTTTCTTCTGTAAATACTCCGTATTCGACGTACTTGTTAATGATTTCCACTTTCTGTTCTAGTGCTTTCTGATGAAGTTTAGCCATTTCATCCCTTTGCTCAACGCTCAGCTTAACATCTTTAGTTGCTCCTTCATGCTCAGCCTTTACTCCCTGACCAGTTACACCTAACATACCGACTGATAAGATGAGAGCTACCATAACACTTAACACAAGTTTACCCATTCTAATCACTCCTTTTGAAAAACTAATGATTAGGATGGGCAATTTTTCTATTTTTATCCATATACTTTGTGAACGTCCTATTTAAACCAGCCTTTTTCCTTAAATTTAGTAATTGCCTCAATTCGATTCCCTACTTCTAATTTTTCCAAAATGGAAGATATGTAGTTACGAACGGTTCCATTCGTAAGGTAGAGAGTGTCAGCGATATCCTTTGTACTTTTCCCATCTGCCATTAGACGTAATACTTCGTTTTCCCGTTCTGTTAACGGATTCTCCTGTATGTTATATACTTCATCCACTAATTCAGGAGCATAGATCCTCCTACCAACCATGACATTTCGAATAGCACTCGATAACTCTTCACTTGGACTGTCTTTCAGCATATAACCATTTACCCCTGCTTTTACCGCCCTTTGAAAATAACCTGTCCTTGCAAAGGTAGTCAGGATAATAACTTTGCAATCTTGATCCTTTAGTTTTTCCGCTGCATCTAGACCACTCATCCCTGGCATCTCAATATCCATGATACAAATATCTGGGCTATATTGTTCTACTAGCTTAACCGCTTCTTCTCCATTATTTGCACTTCCAACGACCTCCATGTCATCTTCAAGGTCTAAAAGGGCTGCGAGCGCTCCCAAGAGCATCTTCTGGTCCTCTGCAATAACAATTCGAATCACATCTCCACCTCCCCATTAACCGGCTTAAAATGATTTGGCACAGTCATTACAAGTGTAGTCCCTTTTTCCGTACGAATTTCTAAACTACCGTTAACAAATTCCAGACGTTCTTTTATTCCTTTGATCCCACTTCCCCTTGAGCGTTTAATTGTTTCCTTTATACCAACACCATTATCTGAAATTTTTACAACCAGTTCTCTTGAAAGGGGAATGATTTCAATAGTGCATTCTGTAGCTAGACTATGTTTCACAATATTTGTAATACCTTCTTTAATACACATACTAATCACGTTCTCTGCCATCAACGAAGTATTAGGCAGGTCTGCAGATCCGATTAACTGAAATTTGATGTTTGCAACTTCTAGGATTTGTTTAATTCGATTAATTTCATCTTCTAATTTGGTTCCCCGCATCTCCATTACTAATTCTCGTACTTCCTTTAATGCGATTCGTGCCGTCTTCTGGACATCTTTAATTTCTTTCCGAGCATGTGTAGGATTTTTCGTGATTAACTTTGCAGCAAGGTCACTCTTTAATCCAATTAATGAAAGCTTTTGTCCTATCGTATCATGAAGATCCCTTGAGATTCGCTGTCTCTCCTCTAGTTTCACTAACTCAGATATTCGCTTGTTGGCATCCTCTAACTGCCCCTCTAATTTATCTGATCTATTTTTATTGTAGGTACTGACAGGAAGCAGGATAACAGCAATGATACTTAAGAAGACAAACGGGAGTTGTACAATAAACACAGTATGAGCAATAAACCCATAATAACTTGTTCCAAATGTCGTAATTAATAAGATTGTATATAGTGTAAAGAACGCTACTCTATTTTTTATATTTCCAATGAAAAATGCTAAAAAAAGGAAAAAGTAAATATATCCAAACAACATGGTCATGGCAGTGGAGATAGTGATCTGTATACTTGCACCTAAATAAACAAGCCATCCTTTAGAAGCAAAGGACAGCACATAACATATAAAGAATCCAAGAATCATCAAGATTCCAATGACCATTTGTGGTGTAGATGAATCATGGAAAATAAAGTAAAAGGGGAGGATGTAAAACACAATCCAGACGTATGGACTTAGCCCTGTTTTTTCCCGTAATTTATGTTTCCAGTTACTCAAGACTTCCTCACCCTTTTTAATAAATCTGATTTATTATTTATCTTAACACAATTAATTAACTTTTCTTAGTTGTTCATCTTCTGTTTTATAAGGAAGTTTCAAATCTGTCTGTTCTTTGACAAATTTATTCTTATAGTGTTTCAAGTCTTTAAAGCTAATAAATATTCTTTTCTCTTCATCCCATAACCTGTAATTTAATGATTTAAAACTTGTTTTGACAGTAACAGTTGTGGCTTTCTGAAGTGGTGGTGTTGCATTATGAGCCTTTTCTAAATTGTAATTAGGAACTCTCGGACTCAAGTGATGGACATGGTGAAAGCCGATATTCCCGGTAATCCACTGCAATACTTTAGGAAGTTTGTAATACGAACTGCCATCTACTGCAGCCTGCACATAACTCCATTCTTCATCATGTTCAAAATACGTATCTTCGAATTGATGCTGTACATAAAACAACCAGATTCCAAGCATCCCCGAAATGATTAAAATAGGACCTTGAATAAGAAGAAATGCCTGCCAGCCAATTAATAAACTAAGTGAAGTATAAAGGGCGATAATCCCCAGATTTGTAATGTGTGTATTCAAACGTTCCTTCCTTTTAGCGCCTTTCACATTAAAACGATACTGAATTAAGAAAACAGCGATTGGACCACACAATAACATAACGACAGGATTACGATAAACACGATAAGCTATCTTTTTCCAAATGGATGCTTCCATATACTCCTCAACTGTTAAGATCCACATGTCTCCAGTACCCCGTTTATCTAAGTTACTGCTTGTTGCATGATGAATATTATGACTGTTTTTCCACTGTTGGTATGGAACTAATGTTAAAATTCCTGTAATAGTACCTAATATATCATTGGCTTTTCGGCTTTTAAAAAAGGATTGATGGCAACAGTCGTGGAACAGAATGAATGTCCGAACTAAAAATCCTCCTGTTATTAATAAAATTGGGAAAGTCAAAAAATATGAAATGGAAAGACTGAAATATGCTCCAACCCATAACAATACTAATGGAACCAATGTATTTACTATTTGTTTTATACTAGCTTTCGTATCGGTCTTTTCAAATGGTGACATTTCCTTTTTCAATTTTGCAATATTTTCCTTACTCATTAGGTACCCCCTCATACATTTTCCGTACATTTTTTGCCATGTTCCAGTAAAATACACGCCTTTAACTTCGACAGCAGCATTTAAATTAGGAACAGGTCTTAAACCCTGTTTCTAGTATATGAAAAGTGGATACGTTATTTAAGTCATAAACGTCAACTGGAGAATATGACATATGTCATATTCATAATGAAACTTTAAAATGATTAGCAACTTCATATGAAAAGTGCAAGCGCTTATGTGTCTTCCACTACTCGTATTTCTAAGAAGCGGATCCGTCCATCGGGTAAAACGCCTCGTCCTGTGGCATACCCGATATTAGGACTCCTGTCCGTTGTGGCAACTCGAAGCTAACTCAAGGGCAGCATCGCTCATGTGCTGCCCTTGAAGTAGCTCGTAGGACAGCAAATTTGAACAAAGTAGACTAGAAGTCCCCGTTGATACCAAAGCTAATTAAATTATAAATCAAAAAATGGGTGCCACTAGGGCACCCAAAAAGCTTAAAACATTAACAGGACGATCATCCGATAATTACCCTTTCCTTTGGATAATGATAAGGATCTTTTGATATTTTCCCTCTTATAATAAATAAAAATGAGAATATCCCGATTCTTCCAACAAACATTAATAAAATGATAACCATTTTACCTGTATTACTTAATTCTGGTGTAATCCCCATAGATAGGCCTGTCGTTCCAAAAGCAGAGGCTACTTCATAGATGATGTATATCAGTGGAAAATTTTCAGAATGGCTCAAAACTATAACTGCTCCACCACACAGCATGATTGCCACTGAAATAACGACGAAAGACTTCAAAACATCCTCTGGATCCAGTTCCCGTTTAAATACTTTTACTGTTTGTCTCCCCCTGGCAAATGAAAAAATTGCCAGTAACGCAATGGCGAAGGTAGTTGTTCGTATTCCACCTCCAACACTGCTTGGGGAAGCACCGATAAACATGAGAAGACTTTGCACCATTTGAGTGGAGCCAGAAAACTGGCTCACATCCATGGTGGCAAGACCCCCATTTCTTGTAGTTACAGATTGGAACAATGCATAAAAAAGAGATTCATGCCACGTTTTTCCCAAAAAGAAATTTTCCCTGTCAAAATAATAGATTAGTATAGCTCCAATAACCAGTAATGTAAAAAAAGTACAAGTTGTTATTTTTGTAAATAATGAAAATCGAAACGTTTCCCCTATTTTATGATGTTGGATGAACTCTTTTATTTCCAATAATACTGGAAATCCAATAGCACCAAAAATAAGGAGCAAAATATTAATTGTTTGAACAAAATAATCATTAGCAAACATGACTAATGATTCGCCCGTAATATCAAAACCAGCGTTTGTCGCTGCACTCACTGATGCAAAAAATCCTTGTAAAAAGGCCTCTTGCCATGTGGGGAAGTAGTTTAAAAAATAGATTCCTAGAATAATTGCTCCTATCACTTCGATAAGGAGAAATAATTTTAAAATTTGTTTCATTAAATCTACTAACCCTGCGAATGTGTTTCTATTCTGGTCGGTCATGATTAACTGTCTTTCTCGGAATCCAATTTTCCTACCAAGCATCAACCAAATAAAGGTGCCCAACGTCATAATGCCAATTCCACCAAATTGAAGGATAAATGCTAGTATAAACACTCCAATTACACTGAATGTATCTGCTGTGGATACAACCGTTAATCCTGTTACACTCACTGCACTTACTGCTGTAAAGACTGCATCTAGTAATGTCCATTCTACACCTGGTTTACGAGCGATTGGTAAACTGATAAGTATGGTGGATACGGTCACTGCAATCATATAGAATAAAACTATTATTTGTACGGAAGTCAATTTAATGGAATTAAACCGATCAAATTTAAACATTGGAATCCCTTCCCGTATGTCTGTTCATAAAAGAACTAGTCTGTTACGTATCGTTTACATTGCCTGATCTTCAAATCGTTTGATATCCTGATTGTTACCAATTACAATCAGCAAGTCCTCCCGTTCGATTTGATAGGTTGGTTCTGGAGATATATCTATTTTCTCTCCTTTTTTCACAGCAAGGATCGTTACCCCATATTTCGCACGTATATTTAGATCAATTAACGATTTTCCCGCAAGTTTTGTTGTAGCAAATAATTCCACGATGCTGTATTCATCAGAAAGTTCAATAAAATCAATGATCTTATCGTCTGATAAATGTTGGGCAACCCTTCTTCCCATATCTTTTTCTGGATGAACAATGTGATCGGCTCCTATTTTTTCAAGTACTTTATGGTGATAATCGTTTTTTGCCTTCACCAACACATTTTTTACTCCTAATTCCTTCAATAGTAATGTTGTTAAAATGCTTGCTTGAATATTATCACCGATTGCCACCACAACGTTTTCGAAATTTCTTACTCCCAATGAACGAAGTGTTTCTTCATCCGTAGAGTTTGCCACAACAGCATGAGTTGCAAATTTTGCAAAATCGTTTACCTTGTGTTCATCTGTATCAACTGCCAATACTTCATGTCCTTGCTTAATGAGTTCCTTACATACACTTCCGCCAAAACGGCCTAACCCTATAATGACAAATTGTTTCTTAATAGCCACGAAATCCATCTCCCTTTTAAACATGAAAAAGACCACTTCAAAGAAGAGGCCAAAATAGCAGACCTTCTCCCCTTAACGCTTACGAAGTTAGCTGTCGGGTTAGGAGTTGAGAGTTACCCCTTCCTACATGGATTCACCCCAAGACGAATGTCATTTCGTCAATTTATGGTTCCTCCGCTCAAGAAAATGATTCAGCGACTTGATGGGTCATTTTAAATTTTATAATCGTAATTTACTCCTCTATCCTTCCTTTGTCAATATATCCTTTGAAAACTTAACAAATCATACATTAATTCTCTTTGCATTCGTGAGCAGTCATTTTCAACAATTGATGATGAGGGATTATATTCCAATAAAAGCGCAATCGCCTAAGATCACGAGCGTAGGGCAGTGCAGGATTGACAACAGAAGTCCGCTCTTTGACTTCGGTTGTCACTTCCGAAGTGCCCCGCAGCAGTGCTGCCTCTTCCTCTACTAGCATCGCTCTGATGTATATCAAGTCAATCGGGCAGAACGCCACGTCCTGTGGCATGCCCGATATTAGGACGTCCTGTCCGTTGAGACAAATCGACGTATTACAGAGAAGTTACGCTCTTTGCTCCTGCGGTTACTCGTCGCACAAGAGAATTCTGCGGGAACAGCGCGAGGTGAAGAACCCGCAGATGCGTTTTTATCAGGAGGTTGAGACGGGTTTCGGTCAGTAGTTGGCTCAAGTTCTTCCCCAACGAGGAGCATGATAAGGATTTCGGTCAGTAGTTGCCTCAACTTGTTCCCCAACGAGGAGCACGATAAGGATTTCGGTCAGTAGTTGCCTCAACTTGTTCCCCAACGAGGAAGCCGAGACGGGTTTCGGTCAGTAGTTGCCTCAACTTGTTCCCCAACGAGGAGCACGATAAGGATTTCGGTCAGTAGTTGCCTCAACTTGTTCCCCAACGAGGAGCACGACAAGGATTTCGGTCAGTAGTTGCCTCAACTTGTTCCCCAACGAGGAGCACGATAAGGATTTCGGTCAGTAGTTGCCTCAACTTGTTCCCCAACGAG
>NZ_JAHQCS010000155.1 GCF_019042215.1 Evansella tamaricis
ACCCCGCAGACGCTGGTCTTTGCGGCGAGGAGGCAGAGGCCGTGCCCGCGGAAAGCGTCCGTCTGTAACGGATTCGAGTATAAACATTTAACTTATTGCTTAAAAAAATTTGTTAAAGGTAATTTGAACAACTCATTAAATCAAGAAAGCGTTGTCAACAAAAACTTAACAAAAAGAGGCATTCCTGAACTCACTAAAAAATATGCCCACAAATGGTTGACGCAAACTAATTTAAAAAGATATTTGAAGATTATCCCCCCTTATTGCTATAATGAATCTTAGTGTATTTCTTTGTTCTCATATTAACTAATTAGATGTTCGTTGTGTACTTGTTTATAATAGTAGGAGTGATTGTTATGAAACATGAAGATCGTTTGATACGAAGGGAAAAGATACGTAATTTCTCCATTATCGCACACATAGATCATGGAAAATCCACATTAGCTGACCGTATTCTGGAAAAGACCAGTGCGTTAACGCAACGGGAAATGAAAGAGCAAATGCTCGATGCTATGGATCTTGAACGAGAACGGGGAATCACGATTAAATTAAATGCCGTTCAATTGAAGTACACGGCAAAAAATGGGGAAGATTATATTTTTCACCTCATCGATACACCAGGTCATGTGGATTTCACTTATGAAGTATCAAGGAGTTTAGCCGCCTGTGAAGGGGCACTTTTGATTGTGGATGCAGCCCAGGGGATCGAGGCTCAAACATTAGCCAATGTTTATTTAGCCCTTGATAATGATTTAGAAATAATCCCTGTTATTAATAAAATAGACTTACCAAGTGCTGAACCGGAACGAGTTTCACAAGAAGTGGAAGATGTTATTGGACTTCCAAAAGAAGATTGTTTATTAGCTTCCGCTAAGAGTGGGATCGGTATTGAAGAGATTTTGGAAGCTATTGTAGATAAAGTGCCACCTCCTGATGGAGATCCTGCAGCTCCCCTCAAAGCGATGATTTTTGACTCTTTATACGACCCATACCGTGGAGTTATTGTATATATGAAAGTGGTAGAAGGTACGGTTAAACCTGGAGATAAAGTCCGTATGATGGCAACGGGAAAAGAGTTTGAAGTACAAGAACTGGGAGTATTCACACCTAAACCAGTTTCTCAAGCAGAACTGACCGTTGGAGATGTGGGATTTATGATTGCCTCCATAAAAAATGTGGGTGATACACGAGTGGGTGATACCGTGACTAGTGCTACAAATCCCACAGCAGAGGCCCTGCCAGGCTACCGGAGATTAAACCCGATGGTTTTCTGCGGATTATATCCAATAGATACAAATGATTACAATGATTTGAGGGATGCATTAGAAAAACTGGAATTGAATGATGCCTCCCTGCAATTTGAGCCTGAAACGTCTCAGGCATTAGGATTTGGCTTTCGCTGTGGATTCTTGGGGCTTCTTCATATGGAAATCATTCAGGAACGAATTGAACGGGAGTTTAATATTGATTTAATCACAACAGCTCCTAGTGTTATATATGAAGTGTATATGACGGATGGAGAGATGATTCGTATTGATAATCCATCCAATATGCCAGATCCACAAAAAATTGATCACGTAAAAGAGCCATATGTTAAAGCACAAGTGATGGTTCCAAATGATTATGTGGGAGCTGTGATGGAGCTATGTCAGAAAAAACGGGGAGAATATGTAGATATGCAATACATGGATGAAAACCGTGTAAATATCACCTATGAGCTCCCGTTATCTGAAATCGTCTTCGATTTCTTTGATACATTAAAGTCAAGCACGAAAGGCTATGCATCTTTTGACTACGAGATGATCGGATACAAAGAAAGCAAGCTTGTAAAAATGGATATTCTTCTAAATGCTGAGAAAATAGATGCTCTATCGGTTATTGTTCACCGCGATAGTGCTTATCAACGGGGGAAAATTATTGTTGAGAAACTTAAACAATTGATCCCACGTCAGCAATTCGAGGTTCCAGTTCAAGCGAGTATCGGTCAGAAGATTATTGCCCGTTCCACTATAAAAGCGATGCGCAAAAACGTATTGGCGAAATGTTATGGTGGAGATATATCCCGTAAACGAAAACTATTGGAAAAACAAAAAGAAGGTAAGAAACGAATGAAGAGTGTCGGTAGTGTGGAAGTTCCTCAAGAAGCATTCATGTCTGTTCTCAGTATGGATGAAGGAGATAAAAAATCATGACAAAGAGACCGCAGAAATTCTGCGGTCTTTCCGTGTCGGAGGTGAAACCGAATGAAACCTAAAGCCGTATATGTTCATGTACCTTTTTGTGAACAAATTTGTCATTACTGTGACTTTAATAAATTCTTCTTAGATAGGCAGCCTGTTTCCGAGTATCTGGATTTGTGTGAAACGGAGATAGTAAATACCTTAAGAAAGTTCCCTACAAAAGGAATTACATCTGTTTATGTGGGTGGAGGAACTCCCACTTCTTTATCTACTGCGCAATTGCGCCAACTTCTCACAGCAGTAAAGACCCACTTCCCTCTGGAAAAACAGTGTGAATGGACTGTGGAAGTAAACCCTGGGAGTGCAGACCAGGACAAGCTTGTGATGATGAAAGAACTTGGAGTAAATCGCCTTAGTATTGGTGTACAAACTTTCGATGAGAATCTCTTAAAAGCAATCGGCAGAGATCATCAAGTGATGGATGTTATGGAAACCATCTCCACATGTAAAGAAGTTGGATTTCAAAATATTTCGATGGATTTAATGATAGGACTTCCTAATCAAACGACGGAACAAGTAAAGGAAACCTTAAGGGAAACGTTAAACTTGAAGGTTCAGCATATAAGTGCTTATTCATTAAAAGTGGAAGAAAAAACGGTCTTTTATCAATTGTGGCGAAAAGGGAAACTTCCCCTTCCAGGCGAAGACGTGGAAGCTGATATGTATGAAATTCTTCGAAATACTTTAGCTGGATCTGGTTTTTCCCAATATGAAATTAGTAACTTTGCTATTCCAGGTTACGAAAGCAAACATAATTTAACCTATTGGGATAATGATGCATATTATGGGATCGGTGCAGGTTCACATAGTTATGTAGACGGTGTACGCAGGATCAATCATGGTCCTCTACCAAAATATATAGCATCTATGAAAGAGACCGGATTTCCGTATCGGGAAGAGCATGAGGTTTCTAAAAAGGAACAAATGGAAGAAGAATTGTTTATGGGCTTAAGAAAACGTTCAGGAGTATCATTGAGTGTCTTTAATCAAAAGTATGGTTTAGAACTTTTTCAAGTTTTTCCAGAAGCTATATCAGATTTGCAAGAGAAAGGTTTACTAGTGGTAGAAGAGGGTTACATCCGTTTGACGGAAAGGGGAGTACCCCTTGGGAATGAAGTGTTTGAGCGCTTTTTATTAGGGGAAGAATCATGGAATTAAAATAGTGAAATCTCCTAGTATTCTTCAATTGACAAGGGCATTCCTTATTTGGTAAGTTATTATATAGATTTAGCACTCGCGTATCGAGAGTGCTAACAGGGGGGATGCATATGTTAACAGAACGTCAGTTGCTTATTTTAAAAGCGATCATTGATGATTACATTACCCATGCTGAACCTGTGGGCTCACGGAGCGTATCCAAGCGAGAGGATATGAATTATAGTCCAGCGACTATTCGAAATGAAATGTCAGACTTAGAAGAGCTTGGTTTTTTAGAAAAGCCCCATAGTTCTGCAGGACGTATACCTTCTCAAAAGGGATATCGTTATTATGTTGATCATTTATTGTCTCCAAAAAAACTATCAAAGAAAGAAATTAGTGGGATTCAGTCCGTATTCAGAGAGCGGTTTAGTGAACTTGAGCAGGTCATTCAACAGTCGGCTAAGATTCTTTCTAACTTAACCAGTTATACATCTATTGTTTTAGGACCTGAGATCTTTGAATCTACATTGAGGCAAATTCAAATCATTCCATTGTCCAACGAGTCTGCCGTGGCTATTATTGTGACGGACACGGGGCATGTTGAAAACCAGACAGTTGCTCTCCCTGAAGGATTAAATATCCATGATCTTGAAAAAGTTGTTAATATTATTAACGAACGATTGAAGGGTGTTCCACTCGTCCATTTACGCCATAAGTTAACTACTGAATTAGGAAATGTGTTTGAAAAATATATCGATCAATATGATACGATGCTTTCACTATTAAACAAAACCTTCCTTTCTCAACAGCATGAGAAAGTTTTCTATGGAGGAAAAACAAATATTCTTGCTCAACCTGAATTTCATAATGTGGAACGGGTAAAGCAACTATTCAATATTTTTGAAGAGGATGCATTAGTAACGAAATTGTTCCGTTCCGATGATCAGGGAATAACCATCAAGATAGGCCAGGAAAATAGATTTGAACCATTTGACGAATGTAGTGTTATAACTGCTACGTATTCATTTGATGGGAAACCGATGGGAACTGTGGGAATTCTTGGACCAACTAGAATGGAATATCAACGTGTCATTGGAATTTTAGACTATCTTTCGAAGGATTTGTCGAAGCTATTAACAACAAGATACCAAAAATAGTCTTATCGTTTTAGTTGACAAATGGGAAAAATAAATTTATTCTCCACAATTGGGAAGTAGCTTATTTTGTTGAGGAGGTGAGAATCGTGGATAAGCAAGAAAAGTCACTTGAGGAAGAAAACACTATCGAACAGGATGATGTGGAAACTGTCGAAGAAACTAGTACAGTGGAAGAACAGCTAGATACTGAAGAACTGGTAATGGAAGATGAGAATCAAGACGAAGAATATGAACTAGAAGATGCAGGAAGTTCTAAAATCAAGGAGCTGGAAACCAAACTAGAAGAGACTACCAATCGTCTCCTCCGTTTACAAGCTGATTATGAAAACTTCCGTCGCCGTACTCGGCTAGAGAAGGAGGCGGATGCAAAATATAGATCACAACGTCTTGCTGAAGAGTTGTTACCTGCCATCGATAATTTCGAACGTGCTTTAAATACACAAGTGGAATCAGATGAAACCAAAAATGTTTTACAGGGAATGGATATGGTTTATCGTCAACTTCAGGATGCCCTGAAAAAAGAAGGGATAGAAGCCATTGAAACGATGGGTCAACCATTTGATCCCCATGTACATCAAGCTGTGATGCAAGTGGAAGAAGAAGGATATGATTCGAATGTCGTCGTTGGTGAACTGCAAAAAGGGTATAAATTAAAGGACCGAGTTATTCGTCCTGCAATGGTCAAAGTAAATCAATAGATTACATATTGTAAAAGATAGGAGGATGTTTTCAATGAGTAAAGTAATTGGAATAGATTTAGGGACTACAAACTCTTGTGTTGCCGTAATGGAAGGTGGCGAGGCAACTGTTATCACAAATGCAGAAGGATCCCGCACAACACCATCCGTTGTGTCCTTTAAAGATGGAGAGCGTCAAGTGGGGGAAGTTGCAAAACGTCAGATGATCACTAACCCGAATACGATCGTCTCCATAAAGCGCCATATGGGAACTGACTATAAGGTGGACGCAGAAGGAAAAGATTATACGCCACAACAAATCTCTGCCATCATTCTTCAAAAATTGAAAGAAGATGCAGAAGCATATTTAGGAGAAAAAGTAACGAAGGCTGTTATTACAGTTCCTGCTTATTTTAATGATTCCCAACGACAAGCTACAAAAGATGCGGGGAAAATTGCCGGTTTGGAAGTGGAACGAATTGTTAACGAACCAACTGCCGCTGCTCTTGCTTATGGTTTAGATAAGGAAGAAGATCAAACGATTCTCGTTTATGACCTTGGTGGTGGAACATTTGACGTTTCTATCTTGGAACTAGGAGATGGATTCTTTGAGGTGAAAGCCACTTCTGGTGATAATAAACTCGGTGGTGATGATTTCGACCAGGTAGTTATCGACTACTTAGTAGCGGAGTTTAAAAAGGAAAATGGAATTGATCTTTCAAAAGATAAAATGGCATTACAACGGTTAAAGGATGCTGCTGAGAAAGCGAAGAAGGATCTATCAGGAGTTTCTCAAACGCAAATTTCCCTACCGTTCATTACGGCAGATGCATCAGGTCCAAAACACTTGGAACTTTCTTTATCCCGGGCTAAATTTGAAGATCTTTCCTCTGATTTAGTTGAAAGAACAATGGGACCAACACGTCAGGCATTGAAGGATGCTGGACTTTCTGCCAATGATATAGACAAAGTTGTTTTAGTGGGGGGATCTACACGAATCCCAGCAGTACAGACTGCCATTAAACAAGTTACTGGAAAAGATCCTCATAAGGGAGTTAATCCAGATGAAGTAGTAGCACTTGGTGCTGCGATTCAAGCTGGTGTGTTAACTGGTGATGTGAAAGACGTCGTTTTACTTGACGTTACTCCGTTATCATTAGGAATTGAGACAATGGGAGCTGTATTTACAAAACTTATTGATCGAAACACAACAATTCCCACTAGTAAGTCACAAATTTTCTCAACAGCATCTGACAATCAGCCATCAGTAGATATTCATGTTCTACAAGGGGAGCGACAAATGGCGGCGGATAATAAAACGTTGGGAAGATTCCAACTTACGGATATACCTCCAGCACCACGTGGTGTTCCACAAATCGAAGTGAGTTTCGATATTGATGCAAACGGTATTGTAAACGTACGTGCAAAGGATCTTGGAACAAATAAAGAGCAATCCATTACAATTACATCGTCATCAGGTTTATCAGATGAGGAAATTGAAAAAATGGTAAAAGAAGCAGAAGAAAATGCGGAAGCAGATAAAAAGCGCCGTGAAGAAGTGGACCTACGAAATGAAGCGGATCAACTCGTTTTCACAACAGAAAAAACATTAAAAGACCTTGGTGAAAATGTGGATGAAGGGGACAAAGCAAAAGCAGAGGAAGCAAAAGATAAAGTGAAATCTGCCCTTGAGGGAACAGATGTAGAGGCAATCCGTTCTGCTAAGGATGAGTTACAAGAAGTAGTACAACAACTTTCCACAAAGCTTTATGAACAGGCAGCACAGCAAGCACAGGCCCAACAAGAAGCTCAAGGGGATGCAGGAAATGCTGGATCAGATGATGATGTTGTTGATGCTGAATACGAAGAAGTAAACGATGATGAGAAAAAATAATTAAATGGTAAGTGTTAGAAAGTCAAAGTCAGATATGGCTTTGACTTTTTTCACACTTGAACAACAATTTGCAGATATTTATTTTAAAAAACATTTGAAACTGGTAGGGGAGTCTTGCCTGTTGACCATGAGGATGTTAAGATATTCGTTATGGATTAGAATCGGGAGTGGATATAAATGAGTAAGAGAGACTTTTATGACGTACTGGGAGTGGATAAAGGGGCGTCGGATGCAGAAATAAAAAAAGCTTACCGTCAATTAGCCCGAAAATTTCATCCAGACGTTAATAAAGAAGCGGATGCAGAAAAAAAGTTTAAAGAAGTAAAGGAAGCATATGATACACTGAGTGATTCTCAGAAGCGGGCTCACTATGATCAATTTGGCCATACTGATCCTAACCAAGGGTTTGGAGGCGGCGGAGCTGGTGCTGGAGATTTCGGTGGTTTTAGTGACATCTTTGATATGTTCTTTGGTGGAAGTGGCAGAAGGGATCCGAATGCACCACGCCAAGGGGCAGATTTACAGTATACGATGACTCTTGAATTTAAAGAGGCTGTCTTCGGGAAAGAAACCGATATCGAAATTCCGAGGGAAGAAACGTGTAATACCTGTGATGGATCAGGGGCAAAACCAGGCACGAATCCAGAAACATGTAAACAATGTGGCGGATCTGGTCAATTAAATATTGAACAAAATACACCGTTTGGCCGAGTTGTAAATCGTCGAGTATGTAACAGTTGTCAAGGAACAGGAAAAACAATTAAGCATAAATGCCGTACTTGTGGCGGTGAAGGAAAAGTAAAGAAACGGAAAAAAATTCATATCAAAATTCCTGCAGGTGTTGATACAGGACAGCAAATTCGTGTATCAGGGCAAGGGGAACCTGGTGTGAATGGTGGGCCCCCTGGAGACTTATTCGTTGTCTTTAACGTGAAATCCCATGAGTTTTTCCAACGGGATGGGGATGATATTTATTGTGAGATGCCATTAACATTCGTTCAGGCTACCTTAGGGGATGAAATTGAAGTGCCAACCCTAAATGGAAAAGTAAAGCTAAAAATTCCTGCAGGAACCCAAACTGGAACCCATTTTAGATTGCGTGGAAAAGGTGTTCCGAATGTCCGGGGATTAGGACAAGGGGATCAGCATATTCAAGTACGTGTAATTACACCGAAAAAATTGACAGACAAGCAAAGGGAACTACTTAAGGAGTTTGCAGAAATTAGCGGAAATGAAGTTCCAGACGAACAAAGTGATAATTTCTTTTCAAAGGTAAAACGGGCGTTTAAAAACTTTGGTGATTAAGTTTGACAAGGGAGTTGGTTTACTTGAAATGGTCAGAGATATGTATTCACACAACACAAGAAGCGGTGGAACCTGTCAGTAATATATTACATGAAGCCGGGGCAAGTGGAGTTGTTATTGAAGATCCACTTGATCTGGAAAAGGACTGGGATACAACGTTTGGGGAAATCTATCAATTATCACCAGATGACTACCCTGAAGAAGGTGTTATAGTGAAAGCCTATTTGCCTGTGAATAGTTTCCTTGGAGAATCAGTAGAAGAGATTAAAGAATCCATTAACCAACTCCCAGTTTATGATATTGACCTTGGATCAAATACAGTTACGGTCAGTGAAGTGAACGAAGAAGAATGGGCTACGGCATGGAAAAAGTATTATAAGCCCGTGAAAGTGTCAGAACGTTTTACGATTACTCCAACTTGGGAAGAATATAATAAGGTTCATGAGGAAGAAGTTATCATAGAACTGGATCCAGGAATGGCATTTGGAACCGGAACCCATCCCACAACCGTTCTTTGTATCCAGGCAATTGAACGGTATGTTTCTCCAGGGGATTCAATCATTGATGTGGGAACAGGGTCTGGTGTCCTTAGTATTGCCGCAGCAAAACTGGGAGCTTCCTCTGTAGTGGCGATTGATTTAGATGAGGTAGCTGTAAAAGTAGCTAAGTTGAATGTTAAATTAAATAAATGCCAGAATGTCGTAACAGTATACCAAAGTAATCTCATGGAAAACGTGAGAGAGAATCCTGATGTTATCGTAGCCAATATACTAGCAGATGTCATTGTAAGTTTAACAAATGATGCCTATGAAATACTTAAACCAGGAGGTACATTTATTACCTCTGGCATTATTCAAGGAAAAAGGTCCGATGTAAAAGAAGCTATGGCAAAGAGTGGATTTGAACTCGAAGAAATTATTGAGATGGAAGACTGGCTCGCCATTGTTGCAAAAAAACCAGAATAGGTGATTCGATGCAGCGATATTTCTTAAATAACACTAGTTTTAGAGATGGACATGTTTTTATTCATGGGGAAGATGCTAAGCATATTCGCCGTGTCATGAGGATGGAAATTGGTTTTACGATTACTTGTTGTGATGAAAATGGCAGGTGTTTTTCTTGTGAGATTACTGGATTTCCAGAGGATAATGTAAAAGCAAAAGTGTTGCAGCAGGAAGAAAAGGTCGTTGAGTTACCAGTTCATATTTCTATAGCCCATGGCTTACCCAAGGGTGAAAAGCTTGAACTTGTCATTCAAAAGGGAACGGAATTAGGTGCTGCGGAGTTTATTCCATTCGAGGCAGAACGGTCCATTGTTAAGTGGGATCGGAAGAAAGCTGGAAAAAAGGTAGAACGTTGGTCGAAAATTGCCAAGGAAGCATCAGAGCAGTCCCATCGTCAAAGAGTCCCAATTGTTACAAATGTTCTAACTGCAAAACAGTTGTTAGAAAGGTTTGAGGAGTACGATCATGTTTTAGTTGCCTACGAGGAAGCAGCTAAAAACGATGAGAAAAGTCGGTTCTTTTCAGTTATAAATAAGATGAATGAGGGAGAAAGTCTCCTTTTAATCGTAGGACCTGAAGGCGGTTTTTCTGATCGTGAAATAACAAGCTTTATTGAGCGGGGAGCCATTATTTGCGGGTTTGGTCCACGAATCTTACGGAGCGAAACAGCACCACTTTATGGTTTAGCGGCCATATCATACCATTTTGAATTGTTAGGGTGATTAATATGCCATTAGTTGCATTTCATACATTAGGTTGTAAAGTAAATCATTATGAAACAGAAGCGATTTGGCAACTGTTTCAGCATGCAGGCTATGAAAAAACAGAGTTTGAACAAACGGCAGATGTGTACGTAATAAATACTTGCACAGTTACTAATACAGGTGATAAAAAGAGTCGTCAAGTCATCCGCCGTGCCATCAGGAAGAACCCGGAAGCGGTCGTTTGTGTAACTGGGTGTTATGCACAAACTTCTCCTGCAGAAGTGATGGCTATTCCTGGCGTTGATATTGTCGTTGGTACGCAAGACCGTTCTAAACTTTTGGGATACATTGAACAGTTTCGGAAAGTGCGTGAGCCAATTAATGGTGTAGGCAACATCATGAAAGCTAGGGTTTACGAGGAATTAGATGTTCCGGCGTTTACAGATCGTACACGGGCTTCGTTAAAAATTCAGGAGGGCTGCAATAATTTTTGTACTTTCTGTATTATTCCATGGGCTAGGGGCCTTTTGCGATCAAGAAAACCGGAAGACGTTCTTAAACAGGCAGAACAGCTTGTGGCAGCAGGATATAAAGAGATTGTTTTGACAGGTATTCATACAGGTGGTTACGGGGAAGACATGAAGGATTATAGTTTAGCAAGATTACTTCAAGATTTGGAAAAAGTGGAAGGTTTAAAACGAATCCGTATCTCTTCCATTGAAGCAAGTCAAATAACAGATGATGTGATTCAAGTCATTGACGATTCTGAAAAAATTGTTAGGCATCTTCATGTGCCATTACAATCTGGTTCTGATTCCGTGTTAAAAAGGATGCGTCGTAAATATACCGCCGATTTTTATTTTGACCGTGTAGAAAAATTAAAGAAAGCATTGCCCGGTTTGGCCGTAACTTCTGACGTCATTGTTGGTTTTCCAGGCGAGACGGAAGATGAATTTCAGGAAACTTTCGATTTTATAAAAAAAGTTGGTTACTCTGAACTTCATGTTTTCCCTTATTCTAAGCGTACGGGAACTCCTGCTGCCAGAATGGAAGATCAAGTTCAAGATGATGTGAAAAATAAACGTGTTCATATGCTAATAGAGCTTTCCAATCAACTGGCAAAGGAATATGCCTCTGCATACGAAGGGGAAGTACTAGAAGTTATACCGGAAGAGAAGGATAAAGAAAATCCTGAAAGCAATTATTTTGTTGGTTATTCTGATAACTACTTAAAAGTCAAAGTTCCCTTAGACGAATCCATGATCGGTGAAATTGTGAAAGTGAAGATTGAAAAAGCCGGTTATCCGTATAATGTAGGTAGTTTTGTCCGAGTGTTGAAGGATGAAAGAGTAAAAAAGTCTGTTGTTTAATTGAACATTAAAAGATTAAGTAAATTATTGTCCGCAACCTATATTAATTTAGGTTGCTTTTTTTATAAGGCTCATTTCGTAAACTTTGTTGCTTTTTGAGAAAAGATTGGAGAAATGAAAGGCGGCGACTCCATCGGGAACAGCATGAGGTGAAGACCCTGCAGTGACGGTTTTGTCAGGAGGACGAGAAGGATTTAGGTAAGAAGTTGGAGGAAGTTGTTCCCGAACGGGATGTTGGAAAAGGATTTCGGTAATTAGTTGGAGCAAGTTGTTCCCGAACGGAGAGGCCGAGAAGGATTTCGGTAAGAAGTTGTCTGAAGTTGTTCCCGAACGGGATGTTCGAGAAGGATTTCGGTAAGAAGTTGGAGGAAGTTGTTCCCGAACGAGCGGTTGGAGAAGGATTTCGGTAAGA
>NZ_JAHQCS010000156.1 GCF_019042215.1 Evansella tamaricis
CTCATTCTTCGCAGTGTCTTCTTAGCCGCGGGCGGTTCGGGAGCCTCCTCTGCAGGTGTCTCTTCCTCTAATAGTAATGCTTTGAGGCTGCATCCGTCGAGACAACTCGTAGCTATTTCATGAAGTAATGCTCGTTGCTTGGCACCTTGCGGGGTCTCCCCTGAACTCGCTTTTCCCGCAGGAGTGTCGTAAATTTCGCTAAAAATCATACTTTTAAGAAATCAACATTAGCCTTTAACATAGCCTTTCAAAAAGAAAAAATTTTTTCGTATTTCTGTCTAGCTCCAGTGCCTTAGAAAAACTAGTTCCAATAACTATAGTATAGTAATCTAAGAGTGTGTTTTATTATGTATAAGGAATAGGGGAGAACTATGACAAACATCATTAATCCAATTTTACCAGGCTTTCATCCTGATCCATCGATTATTCGCGTGAAAGATGATTATTATATCGCAACTTCCACCTTTGAGTGGTTTCCCGGAGTACAGATTTATCATTCCAAGGATTTGAAAAATTGGGAGCTGATTGGTCATCCTTTAACGAAAAAAGCCCAATTATCCATGCAAGGCAATCCTGACTCTGGCGGTGTTTGGGCACCGTGCTTAAGCTATGACCAAGGGATATTTTATTTAATTTATACAGATGTTAAAAGTCATTTTGGAGCATTTAAAGATACACATAATTATTTGGTTACAGCAAATAACATAGAAGGGCCATGGTCAGACCCGGTTTATTTAAACAGCAGTGGATTCGATCCGTCCTTATATCATGATGACGATGGCCGGAAATGGCTTGTTAATATGGTATGGGATCACCGGAAAGGAAAAAATTCCTTTGGTGGTATTCTACTGCAGGAGTATTCTGAGACTGAAAAAAAGTTGGTTGGTCCCATTAAAAATATTTTTAAAGGAACGTCATGGGGATTAACCGAAGCACCACATCTATATAAAAAAGACGGTTATTACTATTTAATGACAGCAGAAGGGGGAACAAGGTGGAAACATGCAGTCACAATGGCAAGATCAGCCCACCTTGATGGTCCATATGAAGTAGATCCAAAAAATCCTATTTTGACTTCCTTTAACAAAGAGGAACTTCCTTTACAGAAAGCGGGCCACGGCAGTCTTGTGGAAACACAGCATGGGGAGTGGTATATCGCTTACCTTTGTGGAAGACCGCTGAAACCGTCATGGAGATGTAACCTCGGAAGGGAAACAGCAATTCAGCCATGTGAGTGGACAGAAGATGGATGGCTTCGGGTTATGGGAGGAGATGCCGAGCTACGTGTGAAGGCTCCATCATTACCTGAAACTCCGTTTGAACCTGTGAAGGTCCGAGACGATTTTAATGGGGAAATAAGTAAACATTTTAACTCATTAAGACTTCCTGTAACAGAAGATTGGGCAAGTTTAAAACAGAGGCCGGGATTCCTGCGTTTAGTTGGAAGAGAATCATTGAATTCCATGCATCAGCAAAGTTTGCTTGCAAGGCGCCAGCAAGCCTTTCAGGTCCAAGTTGAGACGGTTGTTGAATTTGAGCCGGAAACATTCCAGCAGATGGCCGGATTAGTATATTACTATAATACGAAAAACTACTATTATTTATATGTTAGCCATGATGAGTTGTTGGGAAAATGTATTGGGATCATGTCTAATACGAAGGGGATATATGATGAACCCATTGAAAATAGAGTATCAATTGATGGATGGGAACGATGTTATTTAAAAGCAGAACTTAATGATGCATCATTGCAATTTTATTTTTCCAGAGACGGCAGTAACTGGAGTGGGATTGGTCCTGTATTAGACGCAAGTACAATTTCCGATGAGAATGCGGAGATGGTTGTGGAAGGGTATATTCTAGACCAGGGATTCACAGGCGCATTTCTTGGGATTTGTGTGCAAGACTTAAGCGGTCAAAAAAAGCATGCCGATTTTGATTATTTCGAATATAAAGAACTGTAATCGTCATATCAGCTAAGTATTACTATGGAACTGTTCATTATTATTTTAATGATGTTTCGTTTAACGAGTGTATCTGTATATTTTCCTAAAATGTGAAGACGTTAATTAGTGGATAATGTTTTTTAGGAGGATTCTGCCCATGTGGAATGCCATTTTTTGGGGAACCGTTGCCGCATCAGCCACTATGATAGGAGCGTTAGTTGTTCTCAAGTTTTCCATTCCCAGAAGACTCATTGGGTTTATAATGGCTTTAGGAACTGGAGCACTGATTGGTGCAACCACGTATGAACTATTAGAGGAATCCCTTGAAATGAGTGGGTTTTTAGAAGTTGCTTTAGGGTTCTTGGGCGGTGCACTTATTTTTACCATACTTGATTATTTTATTTCCCATAAAGGTGGAGGACATCAACGGAAGCACTCAGTAAGGTCTTCAGAAGGTGGTCCTCCATCTTTGTTCAGGGAGAATAAAAAGCAAACTGGGGGAAAGGGACCGGCGTCAGGAAAGGGTATTTTTATAGGGACGGTTATGGATACATTGCCCGAATCTGGTCTTATAGGTATGAGCTTAATTGGCGGAGGATCCGTCAGCTTAGCATTAGTGGTTTCAATTTTTATCAGCAATATACCTGAAGGGTTATCCAGTACGGTAGGTCTTCAGAAAAGTGGATATTCAACGAAAAAGATTCTTTTTTTATGGGCTCTTGTTGTCTTTTTCTCAGCCCTGAGTTCCCTTGCAGGGGCGACTTTACTGGCAGAAGCATCCGATAGTGTTAAAGCAATAGTCAGCTGTTTTGCAGGTGGTGCCATAATAGCCATGATTGCCTCCACCATGATGCCGGAAGCATTCCGAGAAGGGGGACCTTTTGTGGGATTTGTGACTTCCATTGGAGTGTTCATCTCTCTTGTACTTCACTACATTTAAATTACTATCAATGTTGTGGGAGTAGACTTTCAGTGTAAGTTATTTTTTCTAAACTTACGTGGAGGTATTCTCTTGATAGCAACGTGTTTCGTAGTCCTATTAAAGATTTCTCGGAACAAATTTAATCATATAAGAATGGTGGTCTCAGATTCTTTACCTTTCCTGAGGCCACCATATGATGTTACTTTTTTCGACATCTCGGTATATCCTCTTATCCACTATTCCTTAGTCGGCCTCCATCCACCTATGTCCATAAAAAGAGAAAATTTTTCAATCATCGTCTAGTCGTTCTTTCACATGCTTATGTTTCATGTAGATTTGAGCAATCCCCTGATTGATAAGAGGTTCCGTAATCTCGTTTAAGTTCTCCACCGTAATATTATATGGTCTATTCGAATGGATTCCTTCGTTTAAATGATCTAAATATCCTTTTAGGATAAGTAAATAAATTCTCTCATCATAGGATATTTTTCCATCTTCCAAAAATGGTCGGATAAGAATTTCTTTCCCGTCGGGTGTTTCCTTATCGGCAATGCCCCAGAAGAGCCTTCCCATACTATAAAAGGCATTAGGATAGTTCAAGTCTTGATCGAACACCTCATTGCCATAAACGAACAGATCATCTAATTTCTCCAATTGGTGAAGCATTGATAACACACGTCGTTCTAGAGAGACCTCATCATTCCCGTCGAGAATATCTTCTACTCGGCGGATGGTGAAATTCAAAGTCTCTTCCATTTGGTGTAATAGCCACTTCTCTTGCTCCTTGTAGTTCTCTTCATTGATGGTTCTTTCTCCATAATACATATAAAAACATTTAAGGAGGGCTATAAACAATAAGATAATAATAACGTTTTTAGCATAGCCTGAAAACCGGCTTCCTTTTTTTTGCTTATTCGATGGACTAATGGGAATCTCCTCCAATTCTTTAAGCCTAAAATGGTAATATTTGTACATGCTATGAACGGTATAATGATATTATTCATGTAGGAGAATGATCAGAATCAATTGGAGGAGATACACTTATGAGAAAGTTAACTAGTAAAGGGAAAAAGATGTATATTGCAGGGATTTGGATCGTTGCCTTGGGGATTGCTATCAATCCTATCTTTCCAATCCTTCCAGATCTTTCTATTTTTTGGGCAAGCCTTTATTTACCGTTGGTTATAATAGGAATCGGGCTTTTGGTAGGATCAAATTTCTTTAGAAAATCAGATTGGTAGGAATAACAGGTACATCTTACAGGAGACATCGTTTAGAAGAAAGGAAGGTAGAAAGAATGATTAAAGAACTGGTGACTCCAGCGGAGATCATGAGTGCATACCCCGTAATGAAGCAATTACGGTCACATTTAGACGAACAAACTTATCTGGAACTGGTGATGGATGCGAAGGAATTAGATAGGTACCGATTGTTTGCGTTATTTGAGGGAAGAGATGGGCTTGAAGGGACTTCTTCGCGAATTATTGCCGTGGTTGGTTTTAAACCTATGATCACTTTATATTATGGTAGATTTGTCTGGGTTTGTGATCTCGTAACGGACAGTGGACAACGGCAGATGGGTAACGGGGAAAAACTCCTGTCCTTTGTACATGAATGGGCAAGGGAAAATAAATTTGAGAGTGTTGCTTTGTCTTCTGGTTTGACTAGGACGGCCGCCCACCGATTCTATGAAACTAAGATGGGCTACGATAAAGTAAGTTATGTGTTCAAGTCAACCATCACTAGCCTTTGAAATAGGAAGAAAAATGTCGAAAAATAAGGATTTATTAGTTTTAAAGTCGAAAGACACAATGAAATCCCCAGTTCTAGTATACTTGAATACGTATGGATGAACACGGACGAACATATTGAACCAATCTGACCACCCGAAAGTGATCACATTAGTATATGTTGTACGTTGTACTAAACAGCTGCAGCATTATTATATAAATCACCATAAAATGGAGGGAGAGGTTTGATGAGTAATGAAAAATCGAATGAACAGCTAGACGGAGTGGATAAGAATTCTGCACCGAATGAACCGACGAACACAGGGGAAACAGAAACACAAAGTGAAACGGAAACTTCAGAGGATACCACAACACCTGAATCTGTAAACTCTTCAGCTGAAACGGAAACTTCTGTGGAAACAGAAAATTCAGCAAAGACAGAGGCGGCAGCGGCCGTCACTGCGGATAGTACTCACGAGCAGGGGACTGAGAGCAGTGCGGGCACTTCAACAGCTGAAGCGGAGGAAAAAAGTGGCAATGAGTTTTTGGAAAAGGTAACTGCCATCGCCAAGGGATATTGGACGTTTTTCTTGGAAAATTTGAAAGCACCGGCAAGCCGAGCTTTTGATAATACTCAGAAGGATTTTATTTATGGATACATTAACTTCTTCGTTTTATCATTATTCCTGGCATTTGGACTTTATTTTCAAATTCGATCAGCAACATCCTTTGGAGGATTTGGTCCTGTCATTGGATTTTCGGATGTATTTTTCTCGGTATTCTTTTATGCTCTCGTTTCTTTCGTTATTGGAGTAGCCATCGTTTTTGGTGTATTAAAGCTGTTGATGAAAGGGGAAGTATCCTTCCATGATGTCGTAGGACGTTTTGGGGCAATGATTTCTATTCCAGTAGCCCTTTCCGTTCTTTATTTCATCATTAGTATAACAGGTATTTCCATGCTGACTAATTTCTTGGCTCTCTTGGTCATGTCTGGGATCCAGATCGGTGTCATCTTAACCCTTTATTCCCACCGGAAAACTGGAGAAGGGGCCTTTGATCCTATATATGCCCTTTTCATCACCTATGCTGTCTATGTTATCTATCTTGGTGTTTCGGCTCAGATGATTTTAGAATCCATTATTAGTAGTTTCCTAATGTTTTAATTACTGTAATGCACCTTGTCCCATGGAGGAGGAAGATCTCCATGGGACATTTTATTATTGGGAATGATAAAAGTATATCAAAGGGGAAGTAAGCATGGAGGTGTGAAATGAAAGTAATTACTTTATGTGGATCGACCAAGTTTAAACAACAATTTAGGGAGGCCGAAGCTGCGATTACATTGCAGGGAAACATCGTCATTAGCCTTGGTTTTTTTGAGCAAAGTGAAGGAATACAAATTACAGAAGAACAGGACAAGATGTTCGAAGCGATACATTACCGCAAAATTGACATGTCTGATGAGATATTTGTCATTGATGTGGACGGGTATATAGGTAGCAGTACAAGGAAAGAAATTAACTACGCTATAGCTAATGGAAAAGGCGTTCATTACTATTCAAAGGAAAACCCGGCTTTCTGAACCGATGGATGAGTTCATTTTCTTGACGATTTATCTTCATCAATACTAAAATGCACTAAACTATCTTTTTCCCATCGTTAAACATACTAAACTTCAGGAGGTTATTCCATGTCAACTAATAACCGGAAAAGTGCGCAACTGACAAGTAAAGAAGCCACACCTAATCGTAAACCAAAGGAAATTTCGTCAGATGGTTCCTTTAAGCGGCAACGAAATCGATTCACCACTCCATTTGGTAACGGATCAGATGAACTTCCTGTGGAAGCGGGGCGCTATCGGCTATTATGGTCCGCTGCGTGTCCTTGGGCCCATCGATCCGTCATTGTACGAAAGGTTTTAGGTCTAGAGGACGCCATCAGTCTGGGAGAGGCAAGTCCTATACGCCCCCGAATCTCTCGGGTGGACTGGGAATTTTCATTAGATGAACATGGAGTGGATCCCGTTTTAGGTATCCAATATATGAGTGAAATTTATCTAAAGACCGATCCAGAATACTCCGGCAGACCAACCGTTCCAGTGATGGTAGATGTGAAAAAAGGTGTTGCGGTAAACAACGATTATTTCAAACTCACAAACTATTTGGAAACAGCTTGGGCTCCGTTTCACAAAGAGGGTGCACCTGATTTATATCCCGAAGAGTTACGAAGTGAAATTGATATTTTAAATGATACGATCTTCCACGATGTCAATAATGGTGTTTATAAATGCGGATTTGCCCAGTCGCAGGATTCATACGAGGAAGCCTTTGAAAATTTATTTGCCAGATTAGATGAATTAGAAGTACGTCTGTCTAAAAAACGTTTCCTGTTTGGTGATTTCATTACAGATTCTGATGTCCGCTTGTATTCTACATTAGTGCGATTTGATGTGGCATACTATAACGGCTTTAACACGAACAGGAATCTCATTCGTGAATTCCCAAATCTTTGGGGATACTTACGTGACCTTTACCAGACGCCTGGTTTTGGGGATACGACAAACTTTGACGCAATTAAGCGCCATTACCATTTGTCCATCACGATTAATCCAGATAAAAATGAAGTGAAAATATTACCTAAAGGGCCAGAATTAGCTGTATTTAATTCCCCTCACGGCCGTGAAAAACTTAGTGAGACAGATGATAAATTTAAGATTAATAGAAAGAACTAATTTTTTCTAGAGGGTGGATGTTTATGATAATTCGTAATGCTGAAAAACATGAAATGGAATTTCTAAGGCAACAGCGCATTGAGGCATATACTAGCCATCGAGATTCCATTCCAGACGACCATTGGAAAGGATTAAAGAAAGCAATTTCTTCCGATGCCGACCAGCAAACAGGCGTGGATTTGATTGTGGCAGAAGTGGGAGGAGATTTATTGGGAAGTGTTGCTTTATTTCCACCACAGTCAGATGCCTACGAAGGAAATGTGGAAGAGTTGGAATATCCTGAAATCAGGATGCTTGCAGTTGCCCCAGAAGCACAGGGGAAAGGTATCGCTTCGAGATTGATTGAAGAGTGTATTAATCGTACAAAGGATAAAGGTTACACCGCAATTGGGTTACATACAGGTGAATTTATGAAAGATGCAATGAGATTGTATGAACGATTCGGATTTAAGCGTATGCCAAAGTATGATTTCGTACCTGCCAATGATGGCATTGTCGTAAAGGCATATCGGCTTATTCTTAAAAGGTAATTTATGGCGCTTGTGCTTTTCTTCCTTGTTTTAAGTTTACCTTCTTCACCAGCTTTGCTGCAGGAAAACCGTGGATAACTTTTAAACGCTTGGACCTCTAGTAGAGGCCAAGCGTTTTTTAAAAGATAAAGTATAAGTTTTTACACCTTCGGGCATTGTCTAGCTCCATCGCCTACTCGCTGCGGGGCACTTCGGAAGTGACAACCGAAGTCAAAGAGCGGACTTCTAGTTGTCATTCCTCCACTGCCCTACGCTCGTGATCAAAGAGCAACCCTTCATGAATAAGCTACGATTTGTGTCGACGGATCCACTTCTTCGAAATACTGTTAGAGGAAGACACATAGGCGCTTGCGCTTTTCTTAAAAGATAAGAATTTATAAGTATTAGCACCTTCGGGCAAGTTGTCTAGCTCCAGCGCCTACTCGCATGGGAACTGAAAAAGTGGTGCTTTTCCACTTTTACAGTTCCCAAGCAATGAGCGTAGCCGTCGCAATCTTTAAAAAGCTTGAT
>NZ_JAHQCS010000157.1 GCF_019042215.1 Evansella tamaricis
CCAGCGCCTACTCGCTGCGGGGCACTTCGGAAGTGACAACTGAAGTCAAAGAGCGGACTTCTAGTTGTCATTCCTCCACTGCCCTACGCTCGTGACCAAAGGCGCTTGCGCTTTTCTTATTGTCTAGCTCCAGCGCCTACTCGCAAGGGAACTGAAAAAGTGGTGCTTTTCCACTTATACAGTCCCTAAGCAATGAGCGTAGCCGTCGCAATCTTTAAAAAGCTTGATAGGAGTGGTTTTCTCCTATCAGGCGAGCGACGAGCGCAGCCATTGCCATACAAATAAAAGGAACTGAAAAAGTGGTTTTAAACTTTTTCAGTTGCTTCTTAATTGCTGCGGGGCACTTCGGAAGTGACAAACTGAAGTCAAAGAGCGGACTTCTGTTGTCATTCCTCCACTGCCCTACGCTCGTGACCATAGGCGCTTGCGCTTTTCTTATTGTCTAGCTCCTATCTTAGGCGATGTACATTATAAGTCTCTCAAGACTTGAATTCGCAAAACATAATTTAATAGGAAACAAACAAATTTGATTGAAAGAGAAAGAGGGGAAACAACATGTTCTTCAAGCTGTCAGATGAACAGGAAATGATTCGGAAAATGGTACGTGATTTTGCAGAAAATGAAGTAGCACCAACTGCCGCAGAGCGTGATGAAGAGGAACGGTTCGATCGGGAGATCTTTGACCAGATGGGGGAACTTGGTTTGACAGGAATACCTTGGCCGGAAGAATATGGGGGAATAGGGGCTGATTATCTCAGTTATTGTATTGCCGTGGAAGAGCTATCTCGAGTTTGTGCTTCCACAGGAGTAACACTCTCGGCGCATACGTCTTTAGCAGGGTGGCCCATTTATAAATTTGGAACGGAAGAACAGAAACAGCGTTTTTTACGTCCACTAGCGGAAGGTACTAAATTAGGAGCTTATGGTCTCACAGAGCCTGGTTCGGGAAGCGATGCAGCCAATATGAAGACGACGGCAGTGAAAGAAGGAGACGACTATATTCTTAATGGTTCTAAGATTTTTATTACAAATGCAGGGGAAGCGGAGATCTATGTTGTTTTCGCATTGACGGAGCCGGAACAAAAGCATAAAGGATGTACGGCATTTATTATAGAAAAGAACACACCCGGATTTTTTATGGGAAAAAAGGAAAGTAAGCTAGGCATCCGGTCGTCTCCAACGCTAGAGATCATCTTTGATAATTGTAGAGTGTCAAAAGAGAATCGTCTCGGAGAAGAAGGGGACGGCTTTAAAATTGCCATGATGACATTGGATGGGGGACGTAATGGGATTGCAGCACAAGCGGTCGGAATTGCCCAAGGTGCTCTCGATGCCTCAGTGAATTATGCAAAGGATCGGAAACAGTTCGGGAAACCAATTGGTGTACAGCAAGGGATCGCCTTTAAGCTGGCAGATATGGCTACGAAAGTGGAAGCATCTAGACTGTTAACTTATCAGGCGGCGTGGAGAGAAAGTGAAGGGCTATCCTATGGGAAAGAATCAGCTATGTCAAAACTATTTGCCGGGGATACGGCGATGGAAGTGACGGTGGAAGCAGTCCAGGTATTTGGGGGATATGGTTATACGAAAGAATATCCTGTAGAACGCTTTATGCGTGATGCCAAGATTACGCAAATTTATGAAGGGACAAATGAGATTCAACGTCTCGTTATTTCAAAAATGCTGTTGAAAGATTAATAGCAGGATTTTTCATGGGAAAGGTGGAAACTATATAGAATCGAATGAATGTAATCTCATGAATCATAAATAAAGGGTGGCGGGACGAATGGGCTTAGAGCAGTTAGCGGAACGAGTTCTATCTGGAGATCAGCGGGCAATCGCCAAAGGGATTTCCATCGTTGAGGATCGGAAAGAAGGGCACCGGTTGCTCTTGTCCCGCGTATTCCCCCATGTGGGGAACGCCCATATTATTGGTATTACAGGGTCCCCAGGGGCAGGGAAAAGCTCCCTTGTAAATGGGCTCGTGAAGGAGTGGAGGTCCCGGAATAAAACAGTTGCCGTGATTGCAGTGGACCCCACGAGCCCATTTTCAGGGGGAGCCCTCCTCGGGGATCGGGTACGGATGCGTGATCATGATGACGACGAAGGTGTTTTCATAAGAAGTATGGGGACGAGGGGAAGCCTCGGGGGTTTGTCGGAAGCGTGTCAAGATGTGGTTCGTATCATGGACGCATCGGGGTTTGATGTGGTCATGGTGGAGACGGTTGGTGTCGGTCAGGCGGAGTTGGATATCATGAAGACAGCAGATACGGTGACGTTGGTCCTTTATCCGTCTGGTGGAGATTTGATTCAGGCATTTAAGGCTGGAATTATGGAAATTGCCGATCTTTTTGTTATAAATAAAGCGGACTTGCCAGGTGTCGATCAGCTCAAGGGGGAGCTTCAAGATCTGCTTCATATTACGGAACGGGGAAAAAAGGGGTGGGAGCCGCCGATTTTGGAGACGGTTTCTACGTTGAAACGGGGAATGGAGCAAGTGGTGGAGGAGTCGCTTGCACATCATAAGTATTTGGCATCCTCTGGTAAGAAGGCTGAGCGGAGGTTCAGTCAGCGGAAGCAAGAAGTGATGCGTCGGCTTCAGGAACGTTTTGCTGCGGATGTATTGGGATTGGTGGAACAGGAATTGGGACCGTTGGAATCAGGCAGTTCCGAGGAAAGGGATCCGTATGAGGTTGCCCATATCATCTATAAGTATTGGAAACAGGAGACGAAGGAACTGGAAGTGTCGGAGCAAGTAGATGGGGATGTGCAGCAAGGAGGAGACGAGGAATGATGAAAAAGAAGAATGTACCTTCTCTCGTGAAGGATGAAAGATTGATAAAAACGAGGCGGGAGCAGATTGTGAAAGCGGCTGTTCAGCTTTTTAATAAGAAGGGGTATCACGGAACAACGACACGGGAAGTTGCTCAAGCATCCGGTTTCAGCATCGGTACCTTATATGAATACATTGGCTCCAAAGAAGATATTTTATATCTTGTTTGTGATGCCGTTTATGATGAGGTGATGGAGAAATGGGAGCAGTTGATGGATGAGAACCTTCAGGGCCTTGAACGACTTCATCAAGTCATCTACTCGTATTTTAAAGTGGTGGATGATTTGCAGAACGAGGTCCTTGTCATGTATCAGGAAACGAAATCACTCTCTAATGAAGCTCTGAATTATGTTCTTCAAAAAGAGCTTAGCATGAAGGATATGTTTGAAAAGGAGATTCGAACATGTCGGGAGCGTGGGCTCATCGAGATCGAGGACAGGGAAGTTTCCCTTGCTTGTCATAACATTCTTGTTTCAGGTCATATGTGGACGTTTAGAAGATGGATCATTCAAAAGGAATATACAATTGAATCATATTGTGAGTGGCAGATTGCACAATTATTCCGCGGTTTTCAGGCAAAGGATGGCAAGTTTCTGCATCATAGTGGGGTCACACCTGCAATCAACAAAGACGGAGGGGGAAACGGATGGAATTAAAATATAAACCAAAACATGCGGTCCGGTTTGTAACGGCATCGAGTCTTTTTGACGGACACGATGCCTCCATAAATATAATGAGGAGAATGCTGCAGGCTACTGGGGCAGAAGTCATTCATTTAGGCCATAATCGTTCTGTTGGGGAAGTGGTGCAGGCGGCAATACAAGAGGATGTTCAGGGGATTGCCATTTCTTCGTACCAAGGTGGCCATGTGGAATATTTCAAGTACTTACATGATCTATTGCAGGAACATGGAGCTTCCCATATCAAGATTTTTGGTGGAGGAGGAGGTGTCATTATTCCTTCTGAGATCAAAGAATTGCATGAGTATGGAATAGCAAGGATTTATTCTCCGGAAGATGGTAGGCAGCAAGGTCTTCAAGGCATGATCAATGAAATGGTGGAACTATGTGATTTCCCGATGGACGATGTCGCAGGGCTGGAAAAGGGATCTTTATCATGTCGAAATATGGAAACGGTTGCAAGGTTAATAAGTATTGCGGAGTTGCAAACCTTCGGGGAAGAAGTGTCAAAGGAAGGTACTTCTTTTTTTGAGGCAGAAGTAAAAGTGAATTCAGGTGCAAGTGCAGGAGCGCCGGTCCTTGGGATTACCGGAACAGGTGGAGCGGGAAAAAGTTCATTGACGGATGAATTAGTCCGGCGATTTTTAATGGCTTATTCTGATAAAACATTAGCGATTTTGTCCGTGGATCCCACGAAAAAGAAGACTGGAGGTGCCCTCCTTGGAGACCGGATTCG
Source organism: Evansella tamaricis (assembly GCF_019042215.1). Taxonomy (GTDB): domain Bacteria; phylum Bacillota; class Bacilli; order Bacillales; family Salisediminibacteriaceae; genus Evansella; species Evansella tamaricis. Next base: position 4,250 of record NZ_JAHQCS010000157.1, read on the forward strand.
GATGAACTCGATTCATCACGAGCGAGTATATATGAGATCGTTGGCCACTCGGGACAGCCGTCAGGAGTTATCAAAGGCTATTGAAGAAGCGATCCGTGTAGTTAAACTTGCGGGTTTTGATCTGATCATTGTGGAAACGAGTGGAATTGGCCAAGGGGATGCAGCCATCTCTGATGTGGCGGATGTATCTATGTATGTCATGACAAGTGAATTTGGGGCACCGACTCAGCTGGAAAAAATCGATATGATTGATTTTGCCGATTGTATAGCCATCAATAAATTCGAACGGAAAGGTTCTGAGGATGCTTTAAGGGAAGTACGGAAAGCATATCAGCGGAGCCATATGTTATTTGACAAAGACCCGGAGGAAATGCCTGTATTTGGAACAATTGCAAGTCAATTTAATGATCCAGGCACAAACCGTCTTTTTTACGAACTAATGCAAATTATCGGCAGGAAGTTCTCTGCGGGGGAAGATGCCGGTTGGGAAAAAACTGAACTGGGGAAAAATGATGGAATTACGTTGAAAAAAGGAATCATTCCTCCAGAACAAGTTCATTATTTGCGGGAGATTGTCCAATCCATCCGGGAATATCATGAAGAAACAGTGAAAGAAGTGAAAAAGGCGCGCCGTTTATTTCAGATTGAAGGAACATTGGAAGCACTACGGGAAATGGATCGGGTAATAGCTGCTGAAGGTGGGGAAGATTCCAGAGGGCAACTACTCCGATTGCGGGATCATTATGCCGGATCATTACGGGATCAGACAAAACATGTGTTGGACACTTGGGAGAAAAAGAAGGAATCTTACCGGCAGGACCAATTTGTCATGAAAATCCGGACTAAGGAAATTGTGACGGAATTAAAGACCCGCAGTTTAGCGGGACTGGACATCCCGAAAGTTTCTCTACCTCCCTTCGAAGATTATGGAGAAATCGTACGGTGGGTACGAAAGGAAAATGTTCCAGGGGAGTTTCCATACACCGCCGGAGTTTTCCCATTTAAACGAAAAGGGGAAGATCCGAAGCGCCAGTTTGCTGGTGAAGGGGGACCACAACGGACGAATCGCCGGTTCCACTATTTATCTAAAGACGACGAGGCAAAGCGCTTGAGTACTGCATTTGACTCTGTAACCCTGTATGGGGAAGATCCAGGCTATCGCCCTGATATCTACGGTAAAGTGGGAGAGAGTGGTGTCAGTATTTGTACGTTGGATGATATGAAGATGTTGTATGATGGATTTGACCTTAGTGCTCCAACAACATCAGTTTCCATGACGATCAATGGTCCGGCGCCGATCATCTTGGCGATGTTCATGAATACGGCAATCGAGCAGCAGATCAAGGTATTTACACAACAAAATGGCAGAGAACCTGGTGACGCTGAACAGAAGGAAATCAAGGCGTATACTTTGTCCACCGTCAGGGGAACTGTCCAAGCAGATATTTTAAAGGAGGACCAGGGGCAGAACACTTGCATTTTCTCCACGGAATTTGCCCTTAGGATGATGGGGGACATTCAGCAATACTTTATCGACCACCACGTTAGAAACTATTATTCTGTATCGATCAGTGGTTACCATATTGCCGAAGCTGGAGCCAACCCGATCAGTCAGCTCGCTTTCACTTTAGCGAACGGATTCACCTATGTAGAATATTATTTAAGCCGTGGTATGGATGTGAATGATTTTGCACCGAACCTCTCCTTCTTTTTCAGCAATGGACTAGATCCGGAATATACGGTAATCGGCCGAGTTGCCCGAAGAATATGGGCCGTTGCGATGCGGGAAAAATATGGTGCAAATGAACGGAGTCAGAAATTAAAGTATCATATTCAGACATCAGGAAGATCTCTTCATGCACAAGAAGTGGACTTCAACGATATACGTACGACCTTGCAGGCGCTGCTTGCAATCTATGATAATTGTAATTCCCTGCATACGAATGCCTATGACGAAGCGGTGACCACGCCCACTGAGGAAAGTGTCCGTCGTGCCATGGCGATTCAAATGATTATCACAAAGGAAATGGGCCTCGCTAAGAACGAGAATCCACAGCAAGGTTCCTTTATTGTGGAAGAGCTTACGGACTTAGTGGAAGAAGCGGTGTTGTTAGAGTTAGAGCGGATGAATGACCGAGGAGGCGTCCTTGGTGCCATGGAGACTCAATACCAACGGGGAAAAATACAGGAAGAATCACTTCTTTATGAAACATTGAAGCATAACGGGAAGCTCCCGATTATTGGGGTGAACACCTATTTGAATCCAAAACCCCCTTCTGAAGATGACTTTGAAATGGAGTTGGCGAGAGCCACAAAGGAGGAAAAGGAGGAGCAAATCCGCCGATTAAGGGAATTTCAAGAAAAGAATCGGGAAGAAGGGGATGTGGCGCTATCCAGACTGAAGCAAGTGGCACTAAAGGGCGACAATCTGTTTGAGGAATTAATGGAAACGGTGAAGGTTGCCAGTTTAGGACAGATTACTGGGGCACTCTATGAAGTTGGCGGTCAGTATCGCAGGAATTTGTAATATTTGTGGAAGTGCTTCGTGGTGAGTGGAATTTGGAATTTATCTGAACTCACTTCGAAGTCACTTTTTTAAAAGATAAGCATATGTATAAGTTTTTGCACCTCGGGCTTGTCTAGCTCCATCGCCTACTCGCATGGGAACTGTAAAAGTGGTGCTTTCCACTTTTACAGTCCCTAAGCCACTTCGGAAGTGACAACCGAAGTCAAAGAGCGGACTTCAGGTTGTCATTCCTCCACCGCCCTACGCTCGTGAGCCTAGGCGCTTGTGCTATTCATTGTCTAGCACAAACGCCTACTCGCTACGGGGCACTTCGGAAGTGACAACCGAAGTCAAAGAGCGGACTTCGATTGTCATTCCTCCACTGTCCTACGCTCGTGAGCCTAGGCGCTTGTGCTTTTCATTGTCTAGCACAAACGCCTACTCGCTACGGGGCACTTCGGAAGTGACAACCGAAGTCAAAGAGCGGACTTCAGGTTGTCATTCCTCCACCGCCCTACGCTCGTGAGCCTAGGCGCTTGTGCT
>NZ_JAHQCS010000158.1 GCF_019042215.1 Evansella tamaricis
AATGGCTGCGCTCGTCGCTCGCCTGATAGGAGAAAACCACTCCTATCAAGCTTTTTAAAGATTGCGACGGCTACGCTCATTGCTTAGGGACTGTATAAGTGGAAAAGCACCACTTTTTCAGTTCCCTTGCGAGTAGGCGCTGGAGCTAGACAATAAGAAAAGCGCAAGCGCCTTTGGTCACGAGCGTAGGGCAGTGGAGGAATGACAACTAGAAGTCCGCTCTTTGACTTCAGTTGTCACTTCCGAAGTGCCCCGCAGCGAGTAGGCGCTGGAGCTAGACAATGCCCGAAGGTTCAAAAACTTTTACATTCTAATCTTTCAAGTAAACCTTACGGATTCAATAGCTCCTTACTGATCACTATGTGTTGTATTTCATTTGTTCCTTCGTAAATTTGGGTCACCTTTGCATCACGGAAAAATCGCTCCACCGGGTATTCCGAAGTATAACCATACCCTCCGAAGACTTGGATTGCATCGATGGCAACTTCCATCGCCGTATTGGAAGCAAACATTTTCGCCATGGACGCTTCTTTTACGCAAGGTAGCCCGCGCCCAATTAAGTCTGCCGCTCGATACGTTAATAATGTTGCCCCTTCCACCTTTGTGGCCATGTCTGCTAATTTGAAGGCAAGTCCCTGCTGAGTGCCAATTGGTTTTCCGAACTGTTTCCGCTCTTTTGCATAACGGGTTGCTGCTTTTAACGCCCCTTCCGCAATACCCAAAGCTTGTGCCGCTATCCCAACCCGTCCTTTATTGAGGTTTGCCAGGGCAATTTTAAATCCTTCTCCCTCTTTTCCAAGAAGGTTTTCCACAGGCACTTCTGCATCTGCAAAGGATAGTGACCTTGTATTCGATCCGTGAAGACCCATTTTTTTCTCAGGTGCTCCTATCGTAAGTCCCGGAGTATCCTTCTCTACAATAAAGGCGCTGACCCCTTTGCTTTTTTCCGCCGGATTTGTTTTGGCAAAAACAATGTAGGTGTCCGCAGCACCAGCATTTGTGATAAACATTTTCTCCCCATTTAGAATATAATGATCACCTTTTTTTACCGCTGTGGTCTTCATACTTGCTGCATCACTTCCAGCTCCAGGTTCCGTCAGAGCAAAAGCTCCCAAATATTTCCCTGTTGCTAGTTTTGGAATATATCTTTGTTTCTGTTTCTCTGTTCCAAAATCCAGAATCGGATTTGTTCCAACGGAAGTGTGTACGGACAAGATTACTCCGACAGTTGCACTCACTTTAGACAACTCATGAATCGCGATAATGTAGGAAGTGTAATCCATTTCTACCCCACCGTATTTTTCTGGAATCGGGATTCCCATTAATCCCAGTTCCCCCATTTCTTTGACAATTTCGGTTGGGAATTCATCTGTTTTTTCCATATGAGGTGTTGCCTGTGCCACTTTCTCTTCCGCAAATTGCCGGACCATTCTCCGCATCATCTGCTGTTCTTCACTAAATGATAAATTCATGGATGTCACTCCTTGTCTTGGGCATCTATTAGCGTTCTTTAACCTTTGAAAGTTTTTTGTATTCCCTACTTAGTCATAGATGTAAAAACCCCTGCCTGTTTTACGCCCAAGCCAACCTGCTTTCACATATTTTCTTAGTAGAGGACACGGGCGATACTTATCATCTCCGAATCCTTCCTGCAGTGTTTCCATTATATACAGACATGTATCAAGGCCAATGAAATCTGCTAAGGTGAGTGGACCCATCGGATGATTCATTCCAAGTTTCATAACCTCATCCACATCTTCCGGGCTTGCAACACCCTCATAGACTGTGAAAATCGCTTCGTTAATCATGGGCATCAAAATACGGTTCGATACGAAACCGGGGAAATCATTGACTTCCACTGATGTTTTTTGTAGTTTGGCTGCCATATCTCGGACGGTCAAGTAAACTTCCTGGGAGGTAGCCAATCCCCGGATGATCTCTACCAGCTTCATCACTGGCACTGGATTCATGAAATGCATTCCAATTACTTTTTCCGGCCGTTTAGTCACAGCTGCAATCTCAGTAATTGGCAAAGAGGATGTGTTGGTAGCAAGAATCGTGTGCTCCGGAGCAAGCTCATCCAGCTGAGCAAATAAATTCTTTTTGATTTCCATGTTTTCAATGGCTGCTTCAATCACCATATCGGCCTGCTCTACATTTTTGAGCTGAGTTGATGATTGAATGTTTTGGAGAAAATTTTGCATCTGTTCTGCTGTAATTCGTTCTTTATCCACCTGACGCAGAAGCTGTTTTCGAATTCCAGTGAGGCCTCTCTCAACAAATTCATCTTTTAAATCGTGGAGAATGACTTCGTAACCATTCATGGCACATACTTGGGCAATTCCTGAACCCATTTGCCCGGCGCCGACTACCATTACTTTTTTTATGTTCATGCTCATGCTTATACTAGCCTCCTTGTTTTGGAATATCTAGTTTTTTGGGACACGTTTTTGTTCTTAATTTTAGCTTTTGCATCCTCTACTTCTGGAATTGAGGACATTGGAGGGGCGGGCATTTTCCTTTCATTGTGTCGCTTTCTCCTTGATGATTTGATGCGACAATTCTTGAGGGTTCTTCTTCGATGATTTGATGCGACATTTCTTGAGGGTTTCTCTTCCCTTTTGTCGCTTCCTCCTTGATGATGCGACAATTGTAGAGCGTTCCTCTTCCCTTTTGTCGCTTCCTCCTTGATGATGCGACAATTGTAGAGCGTTCCTCTTCCCTTTTGTCGCTTCCTCCTTGATGATGCGACAATTGCAGAGCGTTTCCCTTCCCTTTTGTCGCTTCCTCCTCGATGATGCGACAATTGCAGAGCGCTTCCCTTCCCTTTTGTCGCTTCCTCCTTGATGATGCGACATTTCCGGAGCGTTTCTCTTCCCTTTTGTCGCTTCCTCCTTGATGATGCGACATTTCTGGAGCGTTTCTCTTCCCTTTTGTCGCTTCCTCCTTGATGATGCGACAATTGCGGAGCGTTTCTCTTCCCTTTTGTCGCTTCCTCCTCGATGATGCGACAATTTGTGAGCACTTCCCTTCCCTTTTGTCGCTTCCTCCTCGAATGATGCGACAATTGCAGAGCGTTTCCCTTCCCTTTTGTCGCTTCCTCCCCGATGATGCGACTTTTCCGGAGCGTTTCCCTTCCCTTTTGTCGCTTCCTCCCCAATGATGCGACATTTCCTGAGAGCGCCACTCCCATTTTGTCGCTTCCTCCTCTTTAGCTGAAAAATTTACCGTTTATCATTTAATTGATCCCTAATTGATATATTCAACTCCCCTACTTAGTTAACAGTTCTAATTAATAGCACCAGCAAAATTAAGTCATTATACTTTTTATATAGAAAGCTCTATTATTTAATCATGTCTTAGAGGGCAAAACTCGCCCTTTTAAATCTATTCCAGTCGCTCCACCTCACTGCACACACGTTAAGAGAAAATCACTCCTAACGCGCTTAATAGATGGCAGTGGTTCCGCTTAGTAGCCGGTGTAATAGTCCTCAAACAAGTCTTTAAAAGGGCAAAACC
>NZ_JAHQCS010000159.1 GCF_019042215.1 Evansella tamaricis
TGTTGGCAAAGAAATACGCTAACAAGTACGCTCTATTCCCAAGAATCTCCCACTTCTAACAACCCGAAAGGGTGTTAAGTGGTGAGTAGTTCAACGTTTTGGGAGGACTCTTTAATCTAGTGGCCATTTTCTTATAATGAGGATACGGGTTTGATCCTATCACTAGTTTGTTAGGATTAGTTTTGTTGTTGCAGGTTAGATTATTGATTTGTAAAAACTACATATGAATGAAAGCAACTTAGGGACCTGAATATTGGATAAATATAGGTCCCTTTTCAATACGATTTATTTTATAAATGGAGGGATGTAGACGGTGAAACATAGCAATATTTTTCCTTTGCTGATCTGCAACGAAACTGACAACTCCCACAGCTAAAAAAGTGGGGTTCTAGGGCACTTACAAGCAAGTAAAGGTGTAAAGGTGTTAAACTGTTATCCTTACGCTTATATATTTCGACAAAATAACCATTAGTTGGAAAAACATGTTAAACTAAAGAGGAAAGTTTCTGCTATAATCGGGAGGTGACAGGCACTTGTCGATTTCGACAAGTGCCTGTCACCTCCCGATTAACTATTTTGACTTTGGAGGAATTTAGATGTCTATTAAAAAATCAGTTGCTTACTTCATTTACACTTTTGTTCTCATCGTCTTGTTTATTTTTATTGGCGACATCATCATGACTATTAGACAAAAGATGTCCACTACTGGCGTCGCTCCTCTTTCCGTTTACTTTTTTTCATTTATGTATGTGCCCATTGGCATAACATTAGGTTTACCTCTTTTTATTCAACAATATAAAAAAGACGGTCTATGGAAAGTAAACAAAGAGAAATTAGTGTTTGCGGGAGTTCCGATCCTCTATTTATGCTTTTTTTATTTCCTTGTAGTTTATGCACCAAGCTTTTTGATTCCACCTGGTAATATTGCCCACAAATTCTTGAATAATGGGGTGGAACAATTTTCAGGAATTGTATTTGGGTTTATAGTAATAACAAGTATTTATAAATCTAGGGATAACTCCAAATGCTAGTCTCTTATACCAGGAATTCTTTTATTGACACTTACGAAGTGGTTCAGCAATCTATTTTTGAGGGAAAAAGATGTCTATAAAACATTCTATGTAGTTTCGTTCGTGAAGGGAAAAATTCAAATATGACTGTAATTCATCGTCCAATTAGACCTCCTAATTGGACGATTTTTAATCATAGACCGTTTTATAGTTTAATATTGGTTTTATCTCCAACCAACGCTACCACTACCCCATTTGTGGAAGGGTATTAAAGAAACTTATTTTTACTTGACTCTATATGTTTTGTAACAATTATCTTAAATAAATCAATATCATCATTTAATTGGAAAAACCTTTTTGGCAAAATAATCGCCTTATGTTTTGATATATACAAAAGGAACATCTCCTCATATTCCCTTGCTAAGTGAATGTCACTCCATTCAAAAAAGTTATTCGACCTTCCTGTTTGTTGGCTAATTCCCTCGCCACTAAACGTATAACTGATTTCATTTTTAATGCGTTTGTCGCTTTCATACTCTTTCATCGCCCGCTGTTTAAGGCTTTTTTTAACACTAAAAATAGTTATGAGTGAAATAACCAACGCTAGAACCCCTTTAGGAATATAAAACAACAGATTATCGGGTACTAATAACTCGAGAAGGAACAAAATAACCCAAAAGCCAATTAAGATGATGAAAAAATAAGTATATGTGCTTTTTTTAGAATGATAAGCATTATATTTTGAAAAATCTTCTAAACTTACCGTTCCCTTTATGGAAAGCTCCTGCTCCTGTTCCTGTTTATTACTCAAAAAATCTCCCCCGTTTACTAATTTTTGTTTCCTCCATCTAATCAATTTAACACATTCCATCCTATCTTAGCTATTCAACTCCCCTGCCCCATTAACACAAAAATCTACTGCTATTATTGAACACTCACGATAGCTGAAGAAGAGTGAATAAGAAAAGGCAGTGCAGGAACGGCAACTAGAAAAAAATTCGGGAGGCACCTCCCGAATTTCATTTTTTACGCTGCGTTTGTGCTTTTAGCTTTGTTCTTTTTTTTATCAACCATGAATCCTAAGCCAAAGATGGCAGCTAAGATCACTAGAATCGCTGAGATGAATAGTGCTGGTGATGATAATAGCTCAACGATACCACCGAGTAGAATTCCCACTAATCCGAAGTCGGAATCTCCGAAAGTTGTTCCTTCGAATCCGAGAACACCGAGAACTGGAAGTAATAACGCTGGCAAGAAACTGATCAAGAATCCGTTTGCCATGGCACCGAGTATTGCCCCGCGGCGTCCGCCAGTGGCATTACCGAATACCCCGGCCGCTGCCCCAGTGAAAAAGTGAGGGACAAGTCCTGGTACGATAACTCGTAAGCCGAACAATGGAAGTAAGAACATGCTGATTAATCCGGCAATAAAGCTGAATAAGAATCCGATAACAACCGCATTGTTTGCAAATGGGAAGACGGACGGACAATCCAATGCTGGTACAGCGTTTGGTACAACCTTATCTGCAATCCCTTTGAAGGCAGGTACGATTTCCGCAAGTAACATACGAACACCAGCGAGGATGACGTAAACCCCTGCAGCGAATGTTAAACCTTGAATGAAAGCGAAAACTAAGAAGTTAGATCCACCACTTAATTCCCCTTCAATGAATCCTGGACCAGCAAATAATGCTACGATTAAGAAGAGAATAAACATCGTTAAGGAAACAGCCACGGAAGTATCCCGTAAGAATCCAAGTGACTTCGGAACTTTTAGTTCCTCTGTTGATTTAGAATTTTTACCTACTTTTTCCCCAACAAATCCGGCAACGAAGTAGCCCACAGATCCGAAATGTCCCACTGTGAAATCTCTGGATCCTGTGATCTTCTCTGTGTAAGGTGCAACGAGGGCCGGCATAAGAACCATGAGGGAACCAAGAATGAGAGACCCGATGAATACGAGAGCAAATCCTTCCATACCGCCAGTCATCAAAATGACAGCGATCATACACGCCATAAACATCGTGTGGTGACCCGTTAAGAAAATGTATTTAAACGGTGTGAATCGGGCTAACAAGATGTTGAAAATCATCCCGAAGAGCATGATCAGTGCCGTTTCCGTACCGAAAGCGTCTTGCGCCAGTGCTACGATCGCTTCGTTGTTCGGAATAACACCTTGAATATTGAAAGCGTGTTCAAACATGGCAGAGAACTGGTCCAGGGAACCAACAATGACCCCGGCACCTGCCCCTAAAATAACGAATCCCATAACTGTTTTTAACGTTCCAGATACCACATTTGTAATTGCGGCGCGTTGAAGAAGTAATCCAAAAAGGGCGAATAATCCTACTAAAATTGCTGGAGTACCTAAAATATCATTCATTATTAAATCGACCATTTGATTAAACCTCCTTTATATTTGCTTCTATTACTTGGCGGAGCTCTTTTTTGTCCATAATATTGTTTAATTTAATGACATTGCGTTTTCCATCTTCTAAGTTTTCCAATAAATCTGCGGCACCGAGGTAGTAATCGGCAGGCTCTGTTTTACTTGTTGTTAAATCGGTGTGCGATACTTCTGCTTCGATTCCCAACTCTTTCAAAATCGCTTTAACGTTCATCTCTACAATAAAGCTGCTGCCTAACCCGTTTCCGCAAACTACTAATATCTTTTTCATCGTATTCTCCTCCTGTTATACAAAAGAGTATTGGTTAATGTAAGTCATTATGTCGTCAGCGCTTTTTGCATCCATCACCTTTTGTAACACGTCTTCCTCGGACAACATTGTCGTGAGTTGAGAAAGGGCCCTTAGATGTTTTTCGTTATCTACCGCTGCTAAAACAATGATTAGTTTGGCTCGATGTTTTTCCTGTTCTGAAAAATAGACACTCTCTTCTAATCGAAGGAGACTCATACCGATTTTTTCCACGCCATCTTGAGGTCTTGCATGGGGCAGTGCGATTTCTGGTGCGATGACGATATATGGCCCCAATTCTTCCACGTTTGCGATCATGGCATCCACATATTCTTCTCTGATGGACCCCGTAGTGATGAGTGGTGCGGCAGCAATCCGAATGGCTTCTTTCCAGTCTTTCGCGGACCGTTTATAGTGAATGGTTTCCTTTGTCAGCAGTTCATTTAGCACAGGCTTCTCCTCCCTTTCTGTTTCGCTTTGCTGAGTAATGTTAAATAATAAGGACAGTTCTTGAATCATTTCTTTCTCATCAAGAATCGTTGTATGTTTACGTACGATATTCATGATTGCAGGAAGGGAAGGTGCTGTTATCTTCTTATTTGTGGTCTGGTTATTGTTCACAAAAGATAATACTGCCTCTTTGTCCTTGTCTGTCAGAATCGGATTGACGATCAACACAGGGTGCTTTTCATGTTTGATTGGGGAGGTGGCGAAAACATAGTCCACGTCATAGTCCCTGTTTTCATATTGGCGACTGGATACACAACCTACGATATCCACAGCAGCAATGATTTTTTCCATCTGTCCCCATAAGATATTAGAAGTCCCTAACCCGTTTTCACAAACGATTAAGGCTCTTTTCCTCTGTACCGGCTTCTTTCCTTCCCGTTGGAGCCACCCGCCGAAGTGCATCGAAATATAGGCCGTTTCCGAATCCGTTATCTTCCCACCAACGAGTTGTTCCAACGGATGGATCGTTTTTTTCGTCAGGCGGAAGATCTCCGGAAATTCCTTGATGACCCTCTCGGTATTCACCTCTAGTAAACTCACATTATACTTAATCCGATAATAGGCAGGCTTTAAATGTTTAAAGAGAGATTCTTCCACTTGCAGACGATCTTGGAACAAGATGCAAGCATAGTTTTGAAAATCCTGCACCATCGTCTTTACCACTTTCCGGAGTTTTTCCATCTCTTTACTCTGAATATTTTTCAAGTCAGAATAATTTATTTTTGACCCGAGCAAATTCATTGTGATAAAGGCGATCTCATCATCCGGAATAGCTATGTGAAACATCATCTCTAACTTCCATGCAATGTTTTCCGCTGCGCTGTATTCTTTCGTGGACTGGAGTGCCGACCTCTCATCCCCATCCAGCGTAATCCGGTTCCCATGCTGCAGGCGCTGAATAATAACAAGAAGTTTCAAAGCTAGAAGATGAACCATTTCGTCAGTTAATTCGATGGCCAACTCCGCTTCACATTCCTCGATGAATGGCTTGACACTATTCAACTGATTCGTGATTCCTTCAGGTCCAATGCCGCTTTCGGAAAAAGGGAGTCGGATCTGTTCCAGAAGGTGGTTTTTCAATTCATGGCTCGATGCTGTCATTATTTCGGCTAAACAATTGACTAAAAGCTGCTGCTTCCGTTGTTCCGAACCAATGATCTGATACCCGTTATTCCTGTTGAAATCCACTTCCAGTTGCTTTGTTTGAAAAATTTGTTTGATTTCCTTCAGGTCATTGGATGCTGTCGCCCGACTCACTTGCGTTAATTCCATCAGGTCCTCCAGGAATATTGGCTGGCGATTGGTCAAAAGGGTGACCGCCATCAATGAGAGCCGTTCCTCTCTGCTATAGAAGTATTGAAATTTGTTAATTTTTTTGATCAACGACGGAGCTTTTTCCTTCGCTTCCTGTTCCAAGTAGTAGCCTTTGCCATGCTTTTTCTTCACTGGCTCCAAGTTATTCCCTTGCAGCCAATCATTGATTTTTTGAACGTCATAATAGACGGTCCGCTTAGAAATTCCCAGCTGATGGGTCATTCGTTCCACGGGAATAAATCCATTTGTATTCATTAAGATGGTGATGATTTGTGTACACCTTTCATCCAATGTCATGACAACACAACCTTCGCACATGTGCAATTTTAGACTTTCGTCATTTGTGGTTCAACTAGTTAACCTAATTATAGATAGGGTCTGGCCGTTATGTAAATGCTTACATTTTCTATATTTTGTAGCAGTGATTTGTGCAATATTATACTCTTAATGTTGTTCAAGAGCGAGCATTTGGTGATGAGTCATTTTGGGCAGAAGGTGGGGGGAGGATGGGATGGGATGGGATGGAGGATGTGAGATGTGGGGCAGGCACTATTCGGGGGAGTGGATTAGTTGGGAGTTAGGAGCATGGATTACTCGCGGCGTGGGTCTTTCGCTCGGGTTTTTCGCGGCGTGGGTGACCGTGGCGTGGGTTACTCGGGACCGGCTTGTAACCGAAAACGCCGGGCGGGCGGGCGGGCAGAACTTGCCGCTCCTTCTGACCGAACAGGTCGAGCTAATTGCCGTTCGGGAACAACTTGCTCCTTCTTCTGACCGAACGAGCCGACCCAGCTGACGTTCGGGAACAATTCGCTCCTTCTTCTGACCGAACGAGCCGACCCAGCTGACGTTCGGGCACTACTCGTCCCTTCTTCTGACCGAACAGGTCGAGCTAATTGCCGTTCGGGAACAATTCGCCACTTCTTCTGACCAAACAGGCCGACCCAGCTGACGTTCGGGAACAATTCGCCACTTCTTCTGACCGAACAGGTCGAGCTAATTGCCGTTCGGGAACAATTCGCTCCTTCTTCTGACCGAACAGGCCGAGCTAACTGCCGTTCGGGAACAATTCGCCACTTCTTCTGACCGAACTAGCCGACCCAACTGCCATTCGGGAACAATTCGCCACTTCTTCTGAC
>NZ_JAHQCS010000160.1 GCF_019042215.1 Evansella tamaricis
GGCGCTGGAGCTAGACAATAAGAAAAGCGCAAGCGCCTAGGCTCACGAGCGTAGGGCAGTGGAGGAATGAAAACAGAAGTCCGCTCTTTGACTTCGGTTGTCACTTCTGAAGTGCCCTGCCGTGATTAAGAAGTAAGCAACTGAAAAAGTTTAAAACCACTTTTTCAGTTGCTTTTATTTGTAGGCAATCGCTGCGCTCGTCGCTCGCCTGATTGGAGAAAACCACTCCTATCAAGCGCAATGCCCGAAGGTGCAAAAACTTATACGCTTATCTCTAAAAAAAAAGCTACCTTTAAAGGCAGCTATAATTCTTTTATTGCATATTCTTCCACCATTTTTATTACTTCTAGATAATGATCCTTCGAGGATACGGGAATTCCCTTTAACAATTCATCCCTTAAGTGACTCTTTAATCTACTTGTATTCACTTGAAAAAATGATTGGATTACCTCATTATCGTTTGGTTTACCATTATAAATATTAAGAATTCCATCTTCAGACAACCCAAAATAACCATTCATTTTTAATAATGGAGATATATCATTTAATTCCTTCATAAAAATAATTTTTTGCTCGTTTTGATCCACAAGCTGCCAATCTTCATAGAATGACCAAAAATCTTCCATCGACCAGATGGTCTCCTCAATAGTTTCTTCACTAATTTCCCCATCGAGATAATGTCTTTGCAAAATAACTTCTACGGTTTGTGCGTTGTATTTTTCAGCCATATTTTCTTCTTTGTGTTCATTGTTGTCCGCAACACTTGGTATGTGGTAAGTAATCACTAGTAAAATAGTTAATATCGTTAAGACTCCGGACATTTTTAAAATTACGGGATAATTTTTTTTATTAACGTTTGCCCTTTTGAGACTCATTTATATGATGCCTCCTTATGATTTTACTTATGATACTATACTTTCCATGTCCATAAAAAAATATCCCTATTTTTTTCCATAAATAAATATGAAAAGCGCAAGAGCCTATGGTCACGAGCGTAGGGCAGTGGGGGAATGACAACTAGAAGTCCGCTCTTTGACTTCGGTTGTCACTTCCGAAGTGCCCCGTAGCAAGTAGGCGCTGGAGCTAGACATGAAAAGCGCAAGCGCCTATGGTCACGAGCGTAGGGCAGTGGAGGAATGACAACAGAAGTCCGCTCTTTGACTTCAGTTGTCACTTCCGAAGTGCCCCGTAGCGAGTAGGCGCTGGAGCTAGACATTAAAAGCGCAAGCGCCTATGAACACGAGCGTAGGGCAGTGGAGGAATGACAACAGAAGTCCGCTCTTTGACTTCAGTTGTCACTTCCGAAGTGGCTTTGGGACTGTAAAAGTGGAAAAGCACCACTTTTTCAGTTCCCATGCGAGTAGGCGCTGGAGCTAGACAAAGGTGCAAAAACTTACAAAATGTTACCTTTCAAAAAAAAAGAACAGGTGATGTATTTCACCTGTTCTCTCAATCTTATTAGCGACTTCTTTCAAATGGACGACTTGCAGCATTCCCAAGGTCTTCAAGCATATCATTAAAAGTAGCGCCTATTTCTTCAAATGGTTCTCCAGCACGCAAACGGTCATTCATTCCTCTAACTTGTCTTACTTGATCTCGATCTGATACAACATGTACGTTAAGATCATCTCTTACATTCCCAACTGAGTTACGAATTTCCGATTCATTTGCATTTCCATCTTCATCAACCGCTACAATGACATCATTACCATTTACTAAAACGTGGTTATTGCCTTGTCCTAGGCTACTTGTAATTCTACGGGCTAACCGACCATCTTCTCCATTATAATATCCGTTATTATTTGTTAAGCCGTGATTGTTTCTGTTATGGCTAGTTCTTTGTCCATTTGTTGCACCATTACTAAACCCACGATTCGAACGGTTAAACCCCATTGTTGAACCATTCTGTCCAGTAGTTGTTCTGTTTTGTTGTGCTTCTTCGTTTTGACCTCTATATGTGCCAGATTGGCCACGTAATGTTCCGTTTTGATTTCCTAAAGAACGGGACTGACTTCCGTGCGTTTTATTTTGACCTCTTAAATTTCCTTGTTGACCGATAGTTCCATTTTGTCCACGTAAAGTTCTATTTTGACCAGTCACATTTGCACGACGTCCATTTAAGATCCCATCCTCGTCCACCATCCCTGGACGATCATTTCCTGTAATACCTCGACCGAACCCACGATGTTGACGATTTTCTCTAGCTTCAAAACCTGTCATTCGATTTTGTCCACGTGTTCCTTGATTTAATCCGTGAGACCCTGCTTCATTTTGCTGAAAGTTGTAACCATTTCTTTGACCAATACCTCGAGTTTCTGTGGTGTTTCCTAAACCTCGATTCTCTTGGTTATTTCCGGTATATTCTCGACCACGATTAAACCCGTAGCTTCCTTGATGTTGATTTCGATCATTTTGACCAAAGAATCCACCTTGGTTATTTCGGTCACGGTTTTGACCGAACATACCACCTTGGTCGAATCCACGGTTTGTATTTCTTCCAAAGAAGCCACCTTGATTATTGCGGCCTTCCCCTAGATTGTATCCTTGATTTGTACCATTGCCTTGACCTTGATTTACGTTATAACCACCTTGACCATCGTTCATTCCAGTATCATTTACATCACCACAACCTGCTAAACCTGATACTAATAATGTTGCTGCAGTTAAACTCATTGCAATTTTCTTCATTCATCTTCCTCCTTTCACCCTTTAGGTTGTCTAGGAGGAGACTTTTTGATTCTGACACATATTAGAAAAAAGTGCCCTAAACATTGATTTAGGGCACTACTGTAATTATTAATTTTCTTCATCCTCTTCCTGTTCTCTCCAAGTTCCATAAGATGATGGTTGGTTATTATACGGGTATGGGTAAGTTCCATATCCTTGGAAATGTGGTACGCCATAACCTGCATGTGGTGCTGGAACTGCTCCTGTAGGGTAGTAAGGGTTTTGTGAAAAATTCTGATATTCATTTGCTGTTACATCTCCAAAATTAGGAGTGTCTTGATGTTGTTTTTGTTCGTCTTTACCATGGCTATGCCATTGCTCCTTACCTGTAACTTTATTGCTCTCCATACCCACTGAATGAGGAGCCGGTCCTGGTGCAGCAGGCATCATACCCGGGTGTCCATAGTGCTGCTGATAACCTTGTGCAGGCACTCCTTGGTACATGGATCCGTAACCATATGGGTTCCCTTGATGATACCCATGTGGTGGGCAAGGTGGTGGACACGGCATAAAAGGTGCTACAGGATAACAATCTTCCGGCATTTGTTGCTTCATTGGTAATGGTTTTGTAGTAGGTTTTACTTTTTTGGGTTCAACAGGAGCTTTTTTAAATTCTGGTTGCTTTTCTACAGGTTTCTCCTTAACTAACGGTGCTTCCTTTGGCTTAGGCATTTTAGGTGGTGCAGTGATTGCCTGCTGTTGTTTATAAATATTAAAATTCATATCTGTTTTCTGTAAATGATAAGAAGGAGCAGGTTGTGGTGGTGCAGGCATTGGTAGTGGTGCCTCTTTTTCCTCCTTTATTGAAGGTGGAGGTGTTTGCTCCTTTTTTGGCATTTCTTTTACTGGTGCTTCCTTATACCCTTCCTTCTTTGATGGTTGAATGCTGTTGGTAGGTATTTTAATTTTCATTCCGGGCATGATTAAATCTGGATTACTCAATTGATTATTGGCTGCTTTCAAAGCTTCAAAATCAACACCGTATTTCTGCGCTAACTTCCAAAGTGTATCTCCTTTTTGTACAATATGAATTCTCACTTTCTCAGATCCCTCCCATTCGATGTCAATACATCCTATGCTACCTTGGGCGAACCGTCACTTCTTTTTGAAAAACTAGGCTTGGATTAATCGATAAAATAACTAATTTTTCTTATCATGAGCGTAGGAAAGTGCCTCTTCTTCTACAAGCTGACACTATGTTGTTAATCCTCAACCGGGCAGAACGCCGCATCCCGTGGCATGCCCGAAGGTGCCAAAACATATAAATTCTTACCTTTTAAAAAAAACTGTCCGCCAGAGTTTCCTCTAGGGACAGAATATGAATTAGTTAATTCCATTGTTTTGCACCTTTTTTACATTCCATGTATAACAAGGATAACTTCCAAGAATTTCAACACCGCATCCTAAAGCCTTCAATTCTTCACATACTCCAGGAATCAAAACATTATCTTGCAACATATCCACATCTATAATAAAAAAATAATTGCCAATCCCTGTTTTCATTGGTCTTGATTCAATTTTACTCAAGTTAATTTTTCTCCAGGAAAATGCAGACAACACTTGATGCAGTGCTCCTGTGTAATCTGACGGTAGTGTTATCATCATGGTGGTTTTGTATTGTTGCTCATTCATATCCTTTTGGAAGGAATCCTTCGCCAGATTACCATTTTTTAAAACAATAAAGCGTGTAGAGTTGTTATTATAATCATTTATTTCAGATTGAACAATCGTCAATCCATATTCTTTAGCTGCGACTGTGTTAGCAATTGCTGCAATATTTTCCTCTGCCTCGCTAACAAACCTTGCAGCTTCCGCTGTTGAACTCGTATAGGATAAATTAGCACTATTTAGATGTTCACGTATGAATTTATGACATTGGGCGATAGCATGTGGATGAGAATAAACAGCAGTAACTTCCTGCCACTTGTCTTTGTTTTCCTCTTTAATCATTAAATGTTGGTAAATAGGTGCTGTAATTTCAGCAGCTATTGTCATCCGCTGATGATGGATTAAATAATCTAATGTAATATTTACAGAACCTTCTATGGCGTTTTCCAACGGGACAACAGCGCAGTCCACAATATTATCCTTAACAGCATCAATACAATCTGGTATAGTCCTAAAGGAAATACCTTGTTCATTTGGCAGCAAAGCTTTTGCAGCCGCTTCTGTAAAAGACCCTTTTGGTCCTAAAAATCCCACAGTACCCATGTAACCAAACCTCTCTTTTTATCAGTTTAAACTTTTACAATCTATCCATTATGTTCCAGAACCAATTAATTCTACTTTCAGGACCGGATCAAGTTGCTCGATTTTATCTAGGAGTACTGTAACATCTGAATTCATTGCTGCTGTTTCAATCGATAAAGTAATCGTTGCTTTCCCCTGTAAAGGAATTGTTTGATTTATAGTAAGAACATTTGCACCAGTTTGGGCAATTAAAGACAACAATTTTGAAAGTGTTCCAGAACGATCTTCTAAAAAGACAGATAAGGTAATAATTTTTTCCTTAACCATTGTGTGAAATGGAAAAATACCGTCCTTATACTTATAAAAGGCGCTTCTGCTTAAACCCACTTCCTGCACTGCCACATTTATTTTGTCGCACTTCCCACTTTCTAAAAGTTCCTTAGCTTCCACTGTTTTTAACATTGCCTCAGGAAGCATGTCTTCACGGACTAAATAGAACTGGTCAGGTCGTTTTTGCATTACGTCACCACCTACGTTTCATATTTCTCCATTATATAGATCAAGGAAATAGTTGACAACAGTTAAACCTAGAGAACGTACGAATTATTCCTTTTTGCCCATAGAAAAAGGAAGCCAGAAAGATAGAGCAATTAAATCCTTAAGACTTCCTTTTTATGCTATTCTATAAACTCAAACTCATAATTGAGTATTCTTACCGTATCACCATCTTCAGCACCACGTTCCCGTAATGCCTCATCAATTCCCATATGTCTCATTTTCCTTGAAAATCTCCGTACAGAATCTTCCCGATCAAAGTTAGTCATTTTAAACATCGTTTCAATTTCATGACCTTCAATAATCCATGATCCATCATCATCCCGTGAAATGTGAAACGGCTCTTCTTTTTTCTGGTACTTATAAACAACCCTTTGTTCCACTTCGTCTTCTTTATAAAGAGGAAACTCAGGAGTTACCTCTACTTTATCAACAATTGCCCGTAACAATCCATTTAAACCCTTCTTCGTAACTGCAGATATAGGGAAAATATCAATATCTTCCTCTAGTTTTTCTTTAAATACTTTTAAATTTTCTTCGGAACCGGGGAGATCCATTTTATTAGCAACAATGATTTGCGGCCGTTCCATCAAGCGTAAATTGTATTCCTTCAATTCCTGATTAATCGTTAAATAATCATCGTAAGGATCTCGACCTTCCAAACCGCTCATGTCCAAGACATGAACAATTACCCTTGTCCGTTCGATATGTCTTAAAAATTGGTGTCCAAGTCCAACTCCAGAATGGGCACCTTCAATCAATCCGGGTAAATCTGCCATCACAAAACTACGTTGATCATCTGTTTCCACAACCCCTAAATTTGGAGTAATGGTTGTAAAATGATAATCAGCAATTTTTGGTCTCGCTGCAGAGACAATAGATAATATAGTTGATTTTCCAACACTTGGGAAACCAACTAAACCAACATCAGCAAGTACTTTCAGTTCAAGAATAAGATTTCGTTCCTTACCCGGTTCCCCGTTTTCTGCAATCTCTGGAGCAGGATTTGCTGGAGTTGCAAATCGGGAGTTGCCCCTTCCTCCCCTTCCCCCTCTTGCCACAATTGCCCTTTGCCCTTCTTCGGTCAAATCGGCAACGATTTTACCTGTTTCTTCGTCAATAACTGTTGTACCCGGGGGAACTCTGACCAACATACTTTCCCTACTTTTCCCGTGCTGATTCTTTGGCCTCCCATTTTCTCCGCGGTCCGCTTTGAAATGACGTTGATATCGAAAATCCATTAACGTTCGCAGTCCTTCATCGACTACAAAAACCACGTCTGCACCTTTACCGCCGTCGCCGCCAGCTGGACCACCAGCAGGTACATATTTTTCACGACGGAAGGCAACCATACCATTTCCCCCGTCTCCACCTTTAACATATATTTGAACCTTATCTACAAACATACAATCTTCACCTCATTATTAGTTTAAACATGTTGTCATATGATTAAGCAAATACTTATATAACATCCTTGATTATCCCACTCCACCTTGACAATATTTGAGGGGTAGTTTTTCTGAAGTTTTTCTATCTTATCGTTCCAATTATCATCAATTAAAATTTGCCCTTGAAAATCGAATTCTAAATGAATCCCTTCCATATCCTTAAGAGTCAAAAGAAGACTATTGTCATATCCTCCCTTGGCACACTGATCAAACATGTAAAATATTTCATTTGTTAACTCTAATACATGATCTTCAACTAGAGACCAATCTTCTTGTCCAGATAACGCTTCATAAGAAAGTACATAAGGATGTTCTTCCCAATTAAACGTTAATAATCGCTCCGCTAATCGTTCAGCATTCATATTCGTCAAATGACTTTCATTTTTTGATTGCAGAACAACCTCATCAATTAGACTATGTACTCTTTCCATTCTGCCTATATCTAGATTACCTTTAATTAATTGTATTTTATTCAACCAATCGTGTCGGTAATGCCTTAAAACATCCACAACACTCCAATCTTTTTGCATAATAACACTCCTAAATAATCCTTCACGGGTAAAATTTGTCAAACTTAATCATATCATACTGTACAGATGATATCTTTCCCTTTTTTAAGACATATCGTTAATAATTTTATTTTCTGGAAATGTCAACGTGAAGGTTGTCCAATATCCATCTGAGATAAATTGAATCGTGCCCTGATGCTTTTCAATAATTTGTTTTGTAATCGCCAATCCGATCCCCTTACCTAACTCCTTTGTACTTACAAAAGGATCAAAGATACTTTCTTTTAAAACGGTAGGAATAGGAGGTCCATTATTGGAAACAACAAGGGAAACAGCATTCCCATGTTGCTTTAATTCCACTTCAATTTTTCTGTTGTTTTCTTTAGTCAATAGGGCATCTACTGCATTTTGAATAAGTTTATAACAAGCTAATTTAATTTGATCTTCTACTCCTTTAATTGCCGTATGCCTAAGCAATTTAACATTCACTTGAACCTGATGATCATAGAATACAGGCTGAAATGTCTGTAAAGCATTAACAATAAGTCCATTTAACTGTACTGGTTTAAGTTTGAAGTCCTGATGGTTTTTTCGGTTAGACAGAAATAGAATTTGATTTACTTGATCTTCAAGTTCTTCAATTTCCTGGTTAATATAATGAAAATACATTTTTTCATCACACGGTTTTTCTATTCTACTTTCTAAAAGTTGTACAAACCCTTTTATAGATGTTAAAGGATTACGGATTTCATGAGCAAAACTATTGGAGAGCTTTGATAAAACCTGTACTCTTTCCCTTTCATTTCTTAGTAGTTGCTCTTCCTTTTTCCTTATTTCAAGACTTTTATTAGCCAATTCTTCATTCAGTAATTCCATCGCAGGCAATATAATTGATGTTTGAACATCAATAAAAAAGGAATTTATCTTAGCTATCCCTTCTGCCTGATCTAACTTCCCTACCGGTTGATGACGAACTAAATTTTCCAAGAAAATACGAATATCCCCTAAATAGGCTAACATATTTCCAATATCTAATTGTTTTCTTCTCATGAATATCCCAATTTTGATTCCAATATCATTCACCATATGCCGTCCTTCTGAGATGTCAGTTAAATAACAATATAATAGATCAGATGCTATGACTGAAACGGTTTCTTCCGTATTTTCATCCCACGAAAAATACTGATGAAATAATCGAACTACCTCATCGATGATGTGAATTTTCTCTTTTAAAAGATACTTGTTCAACTCATTGTTCTGATCTGTTTTCATCAGCATCTTTCCCCTTAGCATTTATCCTTTCCCTAGTATAAGATAATTTGCATAACAAAAGCGGAACAAAATTCCGACAAGGTCAGTGATTAAAAGCTACAACTAACCACAATAAACTACCTTTTGATAAAATGTGATAGAACGTTCGACTTTTCTCTGTTTTTTTCGATAAAAATAGTTTAATTGATTTCTTGTTAGTCTTAGTGATAGTTTAGGAAATAGGAAATAGCCCTCATGACTCCAGTCATGGGCTAGTGATTATTATAATTTGGATATTTAAGGAGGATGAGACATGACAAAATCTATGATTTATGGGAATACTCCTTGTTTTTTAGGCAGTGAAAACTTAGTAAAGAACCCTTCAAAGGTGCCAGAAATGGACGTAATTTTTTATGGCGTACCATGGGAAGGTGCGGTGACATGGGGGGATTATACAGGATGTGAACTTGGTCCAAAAGTGATGCGTCTTAGCTCTGCAAGGTATAGTGGATACCTCCCTGAATTGAATCACATTGATGTATTCGACCATTTGAAATTAGGAGATTTAGGAGATGTTTCCGTAATTCCAGCCGCTCCAAAAGAGACCAAAGAAGTAATTAGGAGTTTTTCAAAAAAAATATGGGATACTGGGTCATTTACGGTAGCATTAGGAGGGGACCATGGAATTACCTATCCGATTCTAGAAGGTTTTATTGATTCAACAGGGAAGAAAGTTGGAATCATCCACCTCGATGCCCATTATGATAATAACAAAGAATCGGTCGGTGATCCTTACGGTCGGGGGGCTCCATTTGCAAGACTTTATGAAACGGATGGGGTGCGAAATGAAAGTATTGTCCATATGGGAATTCATGGACCTAGAAACAAAGCTGAAAACGGAAAACTTGCCAATGAAGTTGGTGCCACTACTCTTACCATAAATGATATCCGTTATACAAGTGATCTTAAAGAACTGGCAAAAAAAGCTTATCAGATTGCCACAACAGAAACGGACGCTGTTTATTTAAGTATATGCAGCGATGTACTAGATCACACATTTAATCCCGGTGGACCAGTGGACGGAAATGGACTAACGTCCCACGAACTCCTCACCATTGTTCATGAAGTTTGTAAATTAGGAGTCATTGGTATGGATTTTGTGGAAGTTTATCCACAGAATGATACAAATGATTTTAGTTCCCATTTTGCATCTACCATTGTTCTATATGCGCTGGCTGGAGAAGTGCAACATAAAAAATAATTACTTTTCGTTAAAGCTCTAATGTGGTTGGTTTAATGAGAGAATCTAGGGGATTCTTCGGCTGTTCCGCGATTACTCGTCACAAGTAAATTCGGTCGCTTTTTCCCGGTGCAATCATGTACCCTTACGCTGAATCAACTTTCAGCTCAATACTCAACAAACTCCTTAAAAAAGTTTGTTAAATATAGGTTTAAGGTTTCAAATAAGAAGGTATAGATATATAACTCCCCCATTTTTTAGATTCCTCTCTCTTATCGAGTTGTCTCGGCCAGGGTAACCCCTATGTCGTGACAATTTTTTTTAGTTTAGTAAATATAAAAATTGCCACAACAAATTGATGTGGCAATCATAGATTATAATGTTTTTATGAGATCCTTTATTGTAGACTTGGCTTGATCAATGCAGTCTGGTAATCCAATTCCTTTAAAAGACCCACCAGTAATATACAAATTAGGATGTTCCTTTTCTAATCCATCATAAACTTTTTTGAGGCGTTCTAAGTGACCTACTTCATATTGAGGCATCGCCCTTTTCCACCGTTTAATAATCTGAAACTCTGGTTCTCCCTCAATTTCCATAATTCCACTTAAATCTTTCATCACAAGCTCAACAATTTCCTTATCACTTTTTCCCACAATTTCTTCATCACCTGCACGCCCAACATAGCCTCGGAGCAGTGCAAAACCTTCAGGTGTTGAATGGGCCCACTTCCTGTGTGTCCAAGTACATGCTGTAATGGAATAGTCCTTTTTGCTAGCAACAACAAATCCTGATCCGTCTATATCTTTTTTTATGGAAGATTTCGGAAAAGCCAAAACAACTGTTGCCACAGAGGTTGCTGGAATTTCCTGTAATGGTTCTACAGAAGATAAGTTTTTCAATAACTCATAAGTGACAAAATGAGGTGTTGTAAAAACTAAATGATCCACCACATCTGTTCTTCCATCCTCAAAGCGGAGGAAATACTGTTCCCCTTGTTTATTCACTTTGGCTATTTTAGCGTTTTTGACCACAGAATCTTTGTATAATTTATCTTCAACTGCATCAACTAAAGAACCTAATCCACCATTTTTTATTGACAGGAACATTCCTCCAGGCGTTTTCTTTTCTCCCTGCATCCCTTTAGGCTTCGAAGGCTGATTTCCCTGTTGCCTTGCAATGGAGGATTTCATTCCTATAATTAAACTTCGATAATTCTCCTCTATTTGTTGGAACTGAGGAAAGGTTGCCTGTAAACTAATTCTGTCAATATTTCCTGCATAAATGCCCGATAGTAAAGGGTCTATTAAGTTTTCCACTACCTCATTTCCAAGTCTTTCCCGAAAAAAATGGCCAAGTGATACATCATCCCCATTTTTTATCACCCTTGGCTTCAACAGGTCTCCTGCAGCTCGGACTTTTCCAGCCGGAGAAATCAATCTTGTTTGCAAGAATGGACCCCATTGTGTAGGAATACCATAGATTGCACCACCAGGCATTGGATACAGTTTTCCTTTTTTTAATATATACGACTTCCCTGCACTATTGCGAACAAGATCATCACCAAGGCCCACATCTTTAGCCAGTTGGGAAGCACTAAATTTCCTGGCTAAAAATGAATCAGGCCCCAGTTCTATAACAAAACCATCCCGTTTAACCGTTTCTATCTTTCCGCCTAATCGATTTTTGGATTCATACAAAACGTACTCAGCATTCAATCCCTTTTCTATTTCTTTCTGTAAATAAAAGGCAGTACTGATGCCCGTGATTCCCCCTCCGATGATTGCAACACGTTTTTTAGCCATTTGTCACTACACCTTTTAAATGATTTTCAATGACAGTTGCTAATGTATCTATGAAAGCATCCGATGCATTAGGCATTTCAGGTCGGTAATAGCCCACACCAAGTTCATCTGTTACAACTTTACATTCATAGTCGTTGTCGTATAAAACCTCTAAGTGATCAGCCACAAAACCTACAGGACAATAGACAAAAGCATTGTATCCTTCTTTTTCGTATAAATCCCTAGTTAAATCCTGAACATCTGGCCCTAGCCAAGGTTCAGGAGTATTTCCTTCACTTTGCCAACCAATCTCGTAATGTCTCACCCCTGCTTTTTCTGCGATGAGTGCTGCTGTTGCCTTCAATTGATCTGGATAAGGATCTCCATTTTGAAGGATTTTTTCTGGAAGGGAGTGAGCCGAGAAGATAACCACATGATTATCCCTCTCTTCATTGGACATTTTCTCTCTTGTTAAACGGATTTGTTCTACCCAATAATCTATGAATTTTGGTTCATCGTACCAGCTTTCCACACTCGTAATGTTCGGTCCACCAATGCTTTCAGCCTCTTCTTTCGCTCGACCATTATAAGATTTCACGCTGAATGTGGAGTAATGTGGTGCTAGAACGATACTAACCGCATCCGTCAAACCATCCTGATTCATTTGATGTACCGCATCTTCAATAAACGGATCTATGTGTTTTAGCCCTTGATATGAACGAAATTCATATGTATCAGAACGCCTATTTAATTCCTCCTCCAGCCTTTTAGTTTGATCTTCTGTTATTTTGGCCAAAGGGGAAATGCCACCAATCGCTTCATAACGTTCAATAAGATCATCCAGTTGTTCTTTTGAAGGCTTTCGTCCACGACGAATGTGAGTGTAATAAGACTCTACTTCCTCCAAACTCCTCGGCGTACCATATGCCATTACAAGCAATCCAATTGTTTTTTTCAATTTTCCCACACCTCTTTATTTTCTCTTCATTAAGATTTTTTCAGCAGAATATTCATGAACAAAGCTTGTTAGACGTTTAAGTGTTTCTGGCTTAATTTCCGGAAAAACACCATGGCCTAAATTAAATATAAAGCCAGGTTGATCTATCCCTTGATCGATAATATCTTTTGTTTTCTGTTCAATGACATTCCAAGGAGCCATCAATACACATGGATCCAAATTACCTTGAACTGCTTTCGTAATACCTTCCCGTCTCGCTTCTTTAATTGGATAGCGCCAGTCTAAACCTACTACGTCCAAATTCAGGTCATGCCAATCTTTAGTTAAGTGTCTCGCTCCAACACCGAACATAATAAGGGGTACCCCTTCCCCATTCAATTCGTTGAAAATCCGCTCCATTACAGGTTTCACGTATGTTCGATAATCTTCTTGATTTAATGAACCAACCCAAGAGTCAAATATCTGGATGGCTTGTGCACCAACACTAATTTGCGCTTTAACATATGCGATAACCATGTCGGCTAACTTTTCCATTAATAAGAACCAAGCTTCGTTATCTGAATACATAAGTCCCTTCGTCTTATTGTAATTCTTCGAAGGGCCCCCCTCAAGCATATAGCTCGCCAGAGTAAAAGGAGCTCCACTGAAGCTAATTAATGGAACGGTTAATTGCTTTCGAAGAATCTTTATTGTTTCTAAAACAAAGTCCACATCTTTCTCGGGTTCAATCTTCCCTAACCTTTTCACGTCATCCATCGATTTAATTGGATTATGTATTACAGGACCTATTCCTTTTTTAATTTCCACATCTACACCAATTGCAGGAAGTGGGGTCATGATGTCTTTATACAAAATAGCTGCATCGTTATTATACTGATCCACAGGAAGTTTTGTAACATACGCACATGTTTCTGGTCGGTGTGTGATTTCCTCCAGTGAATACTTCTTTTTTAATTCTCTGTATTCTGGCTGGGAACGGCCCGCTTGGCGCATATACCACACCGGAACATGGTCAATCGGCTCTTTCCTACAGGATTTTAAGAATTGATCGTTAAATGGTTGATTCATTACATACACCCCTTGAACTGTTATGTCATCCTAAAATACTTTTTACTAAGAAATGAATATTAAATAAAGAACCGTTTTTACTATACTAATGTAAAGCTATTTTGTACACTAAACAGATTCATTTGTCATAAAATCGCTAAATTATATGTTATTTTTCAGTTAAATAAGAAAAGCGCAAGCGCCTTGGTCACGTGCGTAGGGCAGTGGAGGAATGACAACTAGAAGTCCGCTCTTTGACTTCTGTTGTCACTTCCGAAGTGCCCCGTAGTAATTAAGAAGCAACTGAAAAAGTTTAAAACCACTTTTTCAGTTCCTTTTATTTGTATGGCAATGGCTGCGCTCGTCGCTCGCCTGATAGGAGAAA